>NZ_JASPJJ010000039.1:0-3430 GCF_030232825.1 Corynebacterium sp. MSK044 | reverse complement strand
AGTAGAAGTAGGCATATCAGTTACGTCCTGTTAGTTGAAGTACACCGCAATAGCGTCACCACGGGTGCGCGCCGCAGCATAGAAATCAGTGAGAATGTCAATAGCGTCAACTTCCTCGAAGTCATCAGGATCAAGACCTTCGAGCACGTGAGCAAAATCAGCGACCTGCTCAGGGGTATTAATACGCATTCCATCCGTAAGGTCTTGCCCATCCCAATCAGCAGCACCAAAAACAATGCCACTAACAGTTGAACGATCAAGCACCTCAGCAAGAGCGTCGGCAGTGTCAACAAAGACCACATCGATATCAGTCACAGGATTCGAAGAGGTCTCAATCGCACCTGTAATCGCATCACGCCGCTGCTCGACACCACCATCATTAAGCATGGTGTACTCATCAGCACCAAAAGCAATATAAATCGGAATAATCATCGTATCGTCTCCTTAAATATTATTCCGCAGGAAGTTCCGGTCGGGTGACCCGTTTAGCCTCATCAAGAACAGGCATCCACGCATTGACCTGATGACGCTCCAACTGCCGCTGGGACTTCCCGGCAATAAACGCAATGAACTCAACATCACGATCAGTATCAGCAGTTTCAGCAACCACATCCCAATGACGCTGCCGCCCCTTCTTAATAAAAAGTCTCTGGAAATACTCCTTGACCATTTCACTGGTTGTACCAATACTGCGATGATCAGTCAGATACATCTCCAACATCCGATCAAGATACTTCTCCTTACTCCCAGCAAGCCTTTCCAAAGAAAAGAACAACTGTGTCCTCACACCAGCATGTGGCTCCAAGTAGTAATACCGCTCAAACTGATCAAACAAATAATAATGCCTAGCTTTAAGAAACTCATTGATCGCGCAAACAAGCTGATCCTTAGCGGTAGGAAGCAGATCATCGCGCAAAAGCACCTTCTCCAGCCCATACACATAGTGCTCTAAAAGCTCATCCGACATCGTGCCATACCTATCAGGCACTGGGGTATGCAACCCCACCAAACGAGCAACTTCTGTTGCAATGCTTTCACTCATAGAACAACCTTTCTATCGCTTAGAAGGAAACAGCCACAACGACTTCGAATCCGATAACCGCACGGCAGTTTCAGCGTCCGATAGAATCTCAGACGACATTCTGTGAACAACAATATCGTCGTTAGCAAGTACAGTACTAGCCACATGAGTGTCCCCCCGGACAAACAAGTTCAGCTTCGTCCCAGGGTACTGTTCCTTGTTGAATGCTACGGCGTCTTGAAGCTGCTGGGTCATGGAGATTTCTTTGACGTTTTTCACCTCAGCTAGCCCCATGATATTTCCGTCGCTACCTATGACACGGCCATCGGAAATACGATTCCGATCACCTATTGTGTAGGCGTCGCGTTTGCCCATCTTCATGCCGTTTTTCTCGAGGAGATCGGCCGCGGCCTGCTCCCCGACGACACCTTTATTGTGGGCAACGATGCGCCATCGTTGGTCCTTTGGAAGATTTTTCACATGCGCCTGCAAACCGAACGGATCACAAACATAGCCGGCGTGATCAACATAGCCCTGTGCAGATGCTAACCGCGGCGCTAAGCCAAGCGGATCCTGCGCGTTATAAATTCCAGCAGACGGACAGTAGTACCGGAACCTGTTATACGCCCACCCCGATTCCGAATCCAGGTACTGTCCTGCGAAAAGCAGCGGCGTCGACGTCTCACCGTGCCAGGTTCGAAGAGGGTGTCAGCCGTACGTGCAGCATCCCGGGTAGGCCAGCGTTGCCGGTCGTAGAACTCAGTCTTCAGCGTTGACCAGAAGGACTCGGCCATCGCGTTATCGAAGCACACCCCGGTACGCCCGACGGACTGGGCAATGCCCATCTCGCGGCAGACGTCCCAGAGCTGCTCGCTCGTAAACTGTGCTCCACGGTCGGCGTGAAACACCAGGCCATCAGGAACGTCACCGCGTAGCGTATACGCCATCCGCAGGGCCCGATCGACCAGGGAAGTATCTTGCACACTATCCATAGCCCAACCGAGCACCCGGCGGGAATGACCATCACGGACGACGCACAAGTACAACCAGCCTTCACCGGTGCGCAGGTAGGTAATATCCGACATCCACACCCGATTGAGCTCACCGGCATCAAACATGCGCTTGACCAGGTCAGGAAGCGTGGACTTACGCTTGGACTGAATCGTGGTCACCGGGACGAAGGCCCGCGGTGAAATCCCCTCAATGCCCATCAGGCGCATCCGCTTGGCCACAGTCTTCCGGTTGAGCGCAATGCCGTAGCGCTCGGCAAGGGTTGCGTCCCTTAGTGTGGTGTAACGCTTGCTGATGGTGGGCCCTGGAAAATGCAGGGGCGGCCATCGTCAGTAACCTTTCGACTCAACTACCACATCTCACCGAAAGGAACATGACGATGACCGCTGATCCGCATTCTATCGACCCAACATCCTATCTGGATGATCTGCTCGCTCAAGCCTCTCCGGATTTGATGCGCCAGATGCTGCAAGGGTTTATCAACCAAATCCTCTCCGCCCAGGCCGACACCGTCTGCGGCGCCGAATACGGCGTCGCCTCCACCGAGCGGGTCAACCACCGCAACGGGTATCGCCACCGCGACCTTGACACCCGTGTCGGCACGATCGACGTAGCAGTGCCGAAGCTGCGCCACGGAGCGTTCTTCCCAGAATGGCTGTTAGAGCGACGCTCACGAGCAGAACGAGCCTTATCGACTGTGATCGCCACCTGCTATCTCAAAGGGGTTTCCACCCGCAGGATGAACGATCTGGTGGCCACCCTTGGCATTTCCAACCTGTCGAAATCGCAAGTCTCGCGGATGTCGGAAGAACTCGACGAGATGGTCGCAGACTTCAGAAATCGCCCCCTGGACCCCGGCGGGTACGCCTACCTGTCCTGCGACGCACTGACGATCAAAGTGCGCGAAGGCGGCCGGGTGGTCAAATGCTCAGTGCTGCTTGCCACCGGTGTCAACGCCGATGGCTACCGGGAAATGCTCGGCATGCACGTCGCCACTGCGGAATCCAACGCATCGTGGAAAGGCTTCTTCCAAGACCTCAAAGCCCGCGGACTTCGTGGTGTCTTCCTTGTCACCAGTGATGCCCACGAAGGCATCCAGCATGCCATTTCCGAAGTGCTGCCCGATGCCTCCTGGCAGCGGTGCCGCACCCACTTTGCCAAAAACCTCTACGAGAAAGTCCCCAAAATGCAGTGGCCGATGGTCTCTGCGATGTTCCAGACGATCTTCCAACAACCGGATGAGGAATCAACCTGGGCGCAAGCCCGTGAAGTTGTTGACTTGTTGGAACCGAAGTTTCCCGAGGTTGCAGCCTATTTGGAGTGTCAGATGCGGGTTTTTGGTACCGGTGTTCCGGAGACCCGGTACTGCCGTGTTCCGGGTAGTTGGTACCGGGGCCG
>NZ_JASPJJ010000038.1:0-4317 GCF_030232825.1 Corynebacterium sp. MSK044 | reverse complement strand
GCCCGGGTGTTACTGGATACTCACCCGGGCGTTACTCGATCCTCACCATGGCGTTACTAAATCGGTGGTCTGAACAATCAACGCCAGAACACCTGCTGTGGCAGCGAAGGCGAGGAAAACTGATAGTGGGGCAAAACCGGTGTAGGCGCTGCCGAACGGTGGCTGCTCTGGCGCTTCCGCGCCCGGCGGAAGGGCGTTGGCGTTGTCCGTGTTCTTCCGTACGGAATCGGTGGAGCTGGTGGTGGGGCCCTCGGCAGCCACAACGGTGGGGGTCACCAGTAGGGAGGCGGACAGTGCGGCTGCTAGCGCAGCAGACGTGAGCTTCTTCATGCCACGGATTCTACCCCGGGAAGATTGCCGCTGAAAGTGATGCTAGCGGCGCAGGTAGATTTCCGCGGCGACAATGGCGAACTCCTTGTTGAAAGCCGTGAGCGGCTCCAGGCGTTCGATCCCGCGGGCGAGAGCAGCAGCGGCAGCGGTGGGGGAGTCGAAGACGGGGATGCCCTCGATGTGCGCGCCGGGAATGGCGGCGGCGGCGCAGATGGCGGAGAAACTGCGCACGGCGGTGGACCACTTCGCGCAGCTCTCATCGGCGATGATGAGGAGTTGTTCGGGGGTAAGGGGTGTCATTGGTTTCTGCTCAGCCTCTAGTCCGCCTCATGTGGTCGTGCCCGGCGGATGCGGGCGGCCAGGGCGGGGCGGCCGGGGATGGTCTCGTGGGCGAGGGAGTGAATGGAGGCGTCGTCAAGCAATCTGGTCGCAGCGATGGCGATGGCGCGCTTGGCGGCTTCTTGCTTGCTGCAGCCCCACGCGCTGGCCAGTAGCACGAGGGCGCGGTCCTCTTCAGCGGACAACCTGAGGGTCATAGCCATGGCGTGATGGTATCACTCTGATACCGCATGGCATAGGCCCAAAGACGCAGAAGGCGCGTAAACTGCCTAGAGGATCTATCTCTAATTGAAAGGCCAACACCTTGAGTGACGATATTTTCGGCGGTGAGCTCGGCGACCGCATCCTCCCCATTGACATCAATGAGGAGATGCAGACTAGCTACATCGACTACGCCATGAGCGTCATCGTCGGCCGCGCACTGCCTGATGTGCGCGACGGCATGAAGCCGGTGCACCGCCGCATCATCTACGCAATGTATGACTCCGGCTACCGCCCGGAGCGTTCTTATGTAAAGTCCGCGCGCCCGGTGTCTGACACGATGGGTCAGTTCCACCCGCACGGTGACTCCGCTATTTATGACACGCTGGTGCGCCTCGCCCAACCGTGGGTCATGCGTTACCCGCTGGTAGACGGCCAGGGTAACTTCGGCTCCCGCGGTAATGACGGCCCGGCGGCTATGCGTTACACGGAGTGCAAGATGACGCCGCTGTCCATGGAGATGGTGCGCGATATCCGTGAGAACGCGGTGGACTTCTCCCCGAACTATGACGGCAAGGCGCAAGAGCCGGACGTGCTCCCGTCCCGTGTGCCAAACCTGCTGCTCAACGGCTCCTCCGGTATCGCCGTGGGTATGGCCACCAACATCCCGCCCCACAACCTGGGCGAGCTGGCAGAGGCCATCTACTGGATCCTGGATAACTACGACGCAGACGAGAAGACCACCCTGGATGCGTGCATGGAACGCGTCAAGGGCCCGGATTTCCCCACCGCCGGCCTCATCGTCGGTGATCAGGGCATCAAGGATGCCTACACCACCGGCCGCGGCTCCATCCGTATGCGCGGTGTCAGCGAGATCGAGGAAGTGGGCACCCGCCAGGTCATCGTGATCACGGAGCTGCCGTACAACGTCAACCCGGATAACTTCATCTCCGGCATCGCCGAGCAGGTCTCCGCGGGCAAGCTCACCGGCATCTCCAAGATCGAGGATGAGTCCTCGGACCGCGTGGGCATGCGCATCGTCATCACCCTCAAGCGCGACGCCGTGCCGCGCGTTGTGCTGAACAACCTGTACAAGCACTCGCCGCTCGAGTCCAACTTCAGCGCCAATATGCTTTCGCTTGTCGACGGTGTCCCGCGCACCCTCCGCCTCGACCAGATGCTGCGCTACTACGTGGCACACCAGATCGAGGTCATCGTCCGCCGCACCCAGTTCCGCCTCGACGAAGCGGAAAAGCGCGCGCACATCCTGCGCGGCCTGGTCAAAGCACTGGACATGCTCGATGAGGTCATCGCGCTCATTCGCCGTTCCCCAACGGTCGACGAAGCCCGCGCAGGCCTGATGAAGCTTCTCGACGTCGACGAGATCCAAGCCGACGCCATCCTCGCCATGCAGCTGCGCCGTCTGGCAGCCCTGGAACGCCAGAAGATCGTCGATGACTTGGCCGCTATTGAGGCCGAGATCGCCGACTACAAGGACATCCTGGCCAAGCCGGAGCGCCAGCGGGCGATTGTGGCGGAGGAGCTGGCGGAGGTCGTCGATAAGCATGGCGATGAACGCCGCACCCACATCGTCGCCGCAACCGGCGATGTGACCGAAGAAGACCTCATCGCGCGCGAAAACGTCGTGGTCACCATCACCGCAACCGGCTACGCAAAGCGCACCAAGGTGGACGCCTACAAGTCGCAGAAGCGCGGCGGCAAGGGCGTGCGCGGCGCTGAGCTGAAGCAGGACGACGTGGTGAAGAACTTCTTCATCTGCTCCACCCACGACTGGATCCTCTTCTTCACCAACTTCGGCCGCGTTTATAGGTTGAAGGCGTACGAACTGCCGGAGGCCGGCCGCACCGCACGTGGCCAGCACGTGGCAAACCTGCTGGAATTCCAGCCGGAGGAGAAGATCGCCCAGATCATCCAGATCCAGACCTACCAGGACGCCCCGTACCTGGTCCTGGCCACCCGCGACGGCCGTGTGAAGAAGTCCCGCCTGACCGACTACGAGTCCGCGCGCTCCGCCGGCCTCATCGCCATCAACCTCAACGAAGGCGACGCCCTCATCGGCGCATCCCTGGTCAGCGAAGACAGTGACATCCTGCTTGTCTCCGAGCAAGGCCAGGCCATCCGCTTCACCGCGGACAATGACCAGCTCCGCCCGATGGGCCGCGCCACCGCCGGCGTGAAGGGCATGCGCTTCCGCGGCGACGACCAGCTGCTGGCCATGACCACCGTCAAGGACGGCGACTACCTCCTCGTGGCCACCTCCGGCGGCTACGGCAAGCGCACCCCAATCGAGGAATACTCCCCGCAAGGCCGTGGTGGCCTGGGTGTCATGACCTTCAAGTACACCCCGAAGCGCGGCAAACTCATTGGCGCACTGGCCGTGGAAGAAGACGACCAAATCTTCGCCATCACGTCTGCTGGCGGCGTCATCCGCACCGAAGTCAACCAGATCCGCCCGTCGTCGCGCGCCACCATGGGCGTCCGCCTCGTGGATCTTGCGGACGGCGTTGACCTCCTCGCCATCGACGTCAACGTCGAAGACGAAGGCGAAGAGGAAGCCACCGCCGTGGCCAAGGGTGAGAAGACTCTGGAGGACGTGGCAGGGGCTGCTTCGGCTGAGTCCGCGAAGTCTTCGGAGTCTTCGGAGTCTGAGGAGTAACGCATGGCCTCACGCAACGTGACCGTGACGCACATCAACCCGATGAGCGCCTTCAAGGTCGGCATCTGCATGGCGCTCGTCGGCTTCGCCGCGTGGCTCATCGCGGTGTCGATCCTGTACGTGGCCGTCGACGCCTTCGGCGTCGTCGCGTCCATGAACTCCCTGATCAGCGGTGTGGGTGGGGACACGGCGATTAACTTCCCGTTCGTCCTCGCCATCGCCGCTCTTCTCGGCGCCATCGGCGTGGTGTTCGTGGCACTCATGGCCCCGCTCACCGCCTTCATCTACAACGCCCTCACTGGGCTTGTGGGTGGCGTGGAAGTGGAGCTGACAAACTAGTTTTAGCGTGTGTTTAGCTAGTGTTGGCTACTCACTAATTAGGGCATTAACCAGGCGATTTGTGTTTGTGCGGGTCGCCTGGGTAATGTTCTAGAAGTTCCGAGCGGGCCTATAGCTCAGTCGGTTAGAGCGCATCGCTGATAACGATGAGGTCGCAAGTTCGATTCTTGCTAGGCCCACCAGTTCGGAACAAAGGGGCATTAGCTCAATTGGTAGAGCGCCTCCCTTGCAAGGAGGAGGTCAGGAGTTCGATTCTCCTATGCTCCACAGCACGTGGAACCCGTCAGCCGTGATCGGCTGGCGGGTTTCCGCATTCCCGCCCTTGGTCCTGGCCTTGCCGCCTTTGGGTTAAGCGGCTTAAGGGACATTTCGTGTGGATTTGCGGCGTGTCGCACTAAGGGACATTTCGTGTGGATTTAGGAGCGTCCGGC
>NZ_JASPJJ010000037.1:0-4765 GCF_030232825.1 Corynebacterium sp. MSK044 | reverse complement strand
CGCTGCCCATCACTAGGTGGATCTCATGTTGCAGCAACAATTCCTCACGGATCTCTTGCTGAAACGTTCAACATGGGCATTGAAGTTGGGTTGTCTACTGTTGTGCACCACACCGGTGCCACAATCGACTACACCTGGGATACCGCCACCGGACACATGGTCCGTATGCGCCGTTCTGATGACACTATTTTAGATATTCAGTGGGATGATGCCGTTGGTCGGGTTGCTCATATTTTTGTGTCTAACCCGACAACGCACCCAGGTGATGAACCACTTCGATTGATCTCTTATGAGTATGATCCGCATGGCCAGCTGGTGCGGGTGATTAATTCCAACGATGGTGCGTTGAAGTATCACTACGATGATCAAGGCCGGATGTATGCCTGGACTGACCGCAATGGTGTGTCCTACTACTACCGTTTCGATGAGCAGGGTCGTGTTCACTCGCAGGTAGGTACTGGGGGGATGTTCCCGAATATTCTTTACTGGGGTCACGACACCGGTCAAGACGCACCACTTGGTGGAACAGTATGTGTACTCATTGAAACAGCCGGCGAGTTCCAAGGTGACCCACTTACCCTAGGCGACACCGTGGTTGAGGACTACTTTAATCGTCTTGAACAACTCCCGCTTTATCAGGCACTTGTTGAAGGTGGACTTGACGCAGCCGGTTTAACCGGTCGCGGCCGCACCGCGAAGCGTGATGATGACACATGGACTGTTCCACAACAATGGCTCCACGACGAGGTGCTAGGTGATATCCGCCCCACCGTCTACCGCTCTACCCCAGAAGGCGACGTATGGCGAACCATCACACCGGAAGGTGTGGTTGTTGATTCTGTATTCAACGAGTACCACCAAGAAACGGCTGTCGTTTCACCGGCTGGGGCGATTGCGGAATTCCATTTCAATGATGACGGGGTTCAGATCGGCGCAAGTTATGAAGATGGTACTGAGTACCGCATTGAGCCGGCTGCTTGGGGTACACCGGCGCGTCTTATTGGTCGTGATGGTCTGGTTACTGAGTTTGATGTGGACGTTTTTGGCATGATTCAGTCGGTGACGAAGCCTTCTGGTCTGACAACGCTGTATACCTATGAGGTGCGTCCTGAAGGGATCGTTCCTACTGGAACAAGCACCGTTGACGGTGTTATTAGCCAGATGGAGTGTGATGGTGCTGGCCGTATTATTGCTCGTACGGACGGGGCTGGCAGGAGGGTAAGTCATGTTCGTGACGTGCGGGGACTGGTTGTTGAGACGATGGATCCTGCGGGGGCGACCACAACGATTCAACACACCCCTGAGGGGTGGCCGTGTGCTATTGAGCTGGCAGACGGAAGCAAGGTAAGCGCTGCCTACGATGGTGAGGGAAATAAAGTTGCGGCGACCAATGAGCTCGGCGCGTCAACGTTTGCTCAGTACACTGTTTTTGATAGGCCAGTAGTAACCACCGATGCTTCAGGTGCTGTTACGCGTCTTGAGTACAACACGCAGATGGAGCCGATCAGGCTTACGAACGCTGATGGGAATACTTGGACGTATACCTATAACTTGGATGGCACGGCGGTTAAAGAAACCGACTACAACGGCATCGTAAGGGAAACTGTTGCCAGCATCGATGGGTTAAGTGCAATACAGCAGGGTCCGGAAGGTACGTCGCAGCAGACTTATCATCATGATGGGCGGGTTGCCACCTTGCGCGACAAGACGGGACTTACCTCGTATTTTTATGACGATGTTGGACGGTTGGACCGTGTGGTTGGGCCGCAGGTACGTGTCGCTTATACAAGGGATGAGTTTGGTCGCGTTATCGAGGAAACCGTCGTACTACCCACGGGTGAGGCTACTACCCACCGGGTTGATCTCGATCCCAGTGGGCTGGTAGATGCTGAACATATTGATTTGGCAATGGGCAACACATTCAGTACCTCATTTATGAGGGATGAATATGGAGAGATTCGCACCAGTATTCACACGCGAACGAGTGCAGGTGCACCAGAGGGCCAACGTGTCGCGGATATTAGTTACGGTGTGGATGAGCGGGGAATTCGCAACCGTATTGGTGCTGGTTCAACCTTCCGATCCTCACGAGTTGATTCCCGTGGGCGTGTGGTTAGTGATCACGTTTCGGTTCTTGAGTCTGATGCTTCGGTGGGTCACCATATTGTTTCGGCGCGGGAGTACTCATGGCGTCCTGACACTGTTCTAGCTTCAGTGGCAGACTATCTGCGGGGAACTACTGAATATCAGCTCGATATCCTTGGTCGTGTTACGGGTGTTTCCCGATCCGCAGAAACGGCCGGATCTGCCAGCTTCATGGCGGAAAGCGCAATGGATGAAACCTATGGTTTCAGCCTTGCAGGTATGCTCACTAAGATTGATGTGCCTTTTGTTCATCTTGGGTCTACGAATCCGCTTGGTGGGAACCGTCATGACACGGCGGGTCGTAGTTTTGATACCGAAGTGGAGTTCAAAGGCACACTTCCAACTCGGGTGGGCAGGACTACATATACTTATGATGCTGCTGGACGGGTGACTCAAACTGTTACCAAGCGCATTAGCCAGAAACCGTTGGTGCATCAATTCTTCTACGGTTCGGACACTCAACCTATTGGTTTTACCTCGTCGGACGAGCCTGGCGTTGGGTACCGCTACCTGTACGATCCGCTTGGTCGCCGAGTTGCCAAAGAGCGCGTTGACACTGAATCTGGAGCGGTACTGACGCGAACTATTTTCACGCACGCTGGTGACCAACTCGTTGCTGAAGAAGTCATTGATGTCACCAGTGGTGCAGGTGTGCTGAGATCGGGTCATGTGTGGACAACCGATCCTGTGACTGGAGGCGTAACCGGACAGGTTCAACTTACCGGTCGAGGACCAGAGGACATAGGTGATCTCCGGGCTGAGCATCCAGCTGACTGGACACAGGCTGAGATTGATGCCGAGTTCAGGCTTATTATGGATGACTTGTCTGGAGCGCCTTTAGAGTTTGTGGATCCTGATTCAGGTCGTGTTACTGGTTATTGCCAGCAGAGTCTTTATGGTGTTCGAACCTGGCACGGTGAGACGTCGACGCCGCTGCTTTTCGCAGGACAGTATTTGGATTCGGAATCGGGGTGGGCGTATAACAGGTTCCGGTACTACTGTCCGTCTGCTGGAATATATAACGCGCAGGATCCGCTTGGCTTAGCGCCGCGGTTAGCATCTGCACAGGGCTATGTTGATCACGCCGGCTATGTTTGTGATCCGTTCGGTTTGCAGGCGCATGTGAAAAATCTTCCAAAGGACCAACGATGGCGCATCGTTGCCCACAATAAAGGTGTTGTCGGGGAGCAGGCCGCGGCCGATCTCCTCGAGAAAAACGGCATGAAAATGGGCAAACGTGACACCTACACAATAGGCGGCCGGAATCGCATTTCCGATGGCCGTGTTAAGCTTCAAGATGGTACGATCGCAGGTCTGGCTGAGGTGAAAAACGTCAAAAAAATCTCCATGACCCAACAACTTCAAGACGCCGTAGCATTCAACAAGGAGCGGTACCCTGGGACGAAGCTAAACTTGTTTGTCCGTGAGGACACTCATGTGGCTAGTACCGTACTTGCTAACGACGATATTGTTGTTCATAAAATGTCGTCTGAGATCCTATCGGATGCCGAAACTGCTGTGCGGTTATCGGATACGAAGTCGCTGTGGCTGTTTCCTTCCAAGTGATAGAAAGGTTGTTCTGTGAGTGATACTGCAACAGAAGTTGCTCGTTTGGTGGGGTTGCATACCCCGGTGCCTGATAGGTATGGGACGATGTCGGATGAGCTTTTAGAGCACTATGTGTACGGGCTGGAGAAGGTGCTTTTGCGCGATGATCTGCTTCCTACCGCTAAGGATCAGCTTGTTTGCGCGATCAATGAGTTTCTTAAAGCTAGGCATTATTATTTGTTTGATCAGTTGGAGCGGTGTTACTACTTGGAGCCACATGCTGGTGTGAGGACACAGTTGTTCTTTTCTTTGGAAAGGCTTGCTGGTAGTAAGGAGAAGTATCTTGATCGGATGTTGGAGATGTATCTGACTGATCATCGCAGTATTGGTACAACCAGTGAAATGGTCAAGGAGTATTTCCAGACGCTTTTTATTAAGAAGGGGCGGCAGCGTCACTGGGATGTGGTTGCTGAAACTGCTGATACTGATCGTGATGTTGAGTTCATTGCGTTTATTGCCGGGAGGTCCCAGCGGCAGTTGGAGCGTCATCAGGTCAATGCGTGGATGCCTGTTCTTGATGAGGCTAAACGGGTTACCCGGCCGGAACTTTCTGCGGAATAATATTTAAGGAGACGATACGATGATTATTCCGATTTATATTGCTTTTGGTGCTGATGAGTACACCATTCTTAATGATGGTGGTGTTGAGCAGCGGCGTGATGCGATTACAGGTGCGATTGAGACCTCTTCGCATCCTGTGACTGATATCGATGTGGTGTTTGTTGATACTGCTGACGGTCTTGCTGAGGTGGTTGATCGTACAACTGTTAGTGGCATTGTTTTTGGTGCTGCTGACTGGGATGGGCAAGACCTTACGGATGGAATGCGTATTAATACCCCTGAGCAGGTCGCTGATTTTGCTCATGTGCTCGAAGGTCTTGATCCTGATGACTTCGAGGAAGTTGACGCTATTGACATTCTCACTGATTTTTATACTGCGGCGCGCACCCGTGGTGACGCTATTGCGGTGTACTTCAACTAACAGGACGTAACTGATATGCCTACTTCTACT
>NZ_JASPJJ010000036.1:0-5109 GCF_030232825.1 Corynebacterium sp. MSK044 | reverse complement strand
ACGGAGTAAACAGTCACAAACCAACCAAACAAAAAATCATTGGCACACTATCGAGTTCTCACACAACACACGCACACCCAAACACACCCCACAACAGGGCCCGTTCAAAGCAGCTTGCTGAACCTTACACACACCCACACCACAAACAAAATCGCAGCACATGCGGATCACATGAAAGGAACCATCAACGCTCGTTTTCCTACCGCCATCTCACCAAAACCCAGTCCCAATCAGACTGGCCGGCGGGGCGTTGTCGGTCACGCTGACTCACACAAAACTACACACATCCAACCAACAACACAAATCAGCAGGTGGGAGGGGAGAATCGTCGATAAGCACATGCCTATACGCGGCGCACATCAGCACCGAGATGATTGAGGTCTTCAACGAAGTGGGGGTAACCGCGGTCGATGTGGTCAACGTCATGGACAATCGTCTCCCCATCAGCGACAAGACCAGCCAAAACGAGGCCGGCGCCCGCGCGGATATCGGAAGACCAGACATCCGTGGATGACAGGCGCTCCACGCCGCGAAGAACCACATGATGGCCATCGACGGTGGCATCTGCGCCCAGGCGCAACATCTCATCCACGAAACGGAAGCGGGACTCAAAGACATTCTCCGTAATCACGGAGGTCCCCTCAGCGACAGCGCTCAGACCAATAGCCATGGGCTGAAGGTCCGTGGGGAAGCCGGGGAACGGCAAGGTTTGGTAGTCCACGGCTTGAGGGCGGCCGTCCATGCGCACGCGGAATCCGTTGTCGTAGGTCTCCACATGAGCGCCGGCATTCTTCAGCTTCGCCAAAGCCAAGTGCAGGTGGCGGGGAGCAATACCAACGACGGTGACATCACCCCGCGTCATGGCGGCGGCATATGCCCAGGTGCCCGCCACGATGCGGTCGCCGATCACGGTGTGCTCCGTGGGGTGGAGGGACTCAACGCCCTCGATGGTGATGGTGGACGTGCCAGCACCGGTGATGCGCGCACCCATCGCGTTGAGCATGTAGCAGAGATCCACGATCTCCGGCTCACGCGCTGCATTGTCCAGCACAGTCTGACCATCAGCCAAGACAGCAGCGGTGAGAATATTCTCCGTTGCACCGACGGAGGGGAAGTCCAGGTTAATTCGCGCACCATGCAAACGACCGGCGCGCGCAACGACGGCACCGTGCTCAATGTGAGTGGTAGCCCCCAGCTTTTCCAGGCCGGACTGATGCATATCCAAGGGGCGGGAACCAATCGCGTCACCGCCCGGAAGAGCCACGATCGCCTCCCCGCAGCGCGCCGTCAACGGGCCCAACACGGCCACGGAGGCACGGAACTGACGCACCGCATCAAAATCCGCGCGGGAAGACAACTGCGCGGGGGTGTGAATGCGCACAACCGTGCCATCAATCTCCACCTCGCAGCCCAAACCTTCCAGCACCTTCTGCATCAACGGCACATCGAGGATCTCCGGGCAGTTATTCAGAGTTGTCGTGCCCTCCACCAACAGCGCGGCGGCCATCAGCTTCAACACACTATTTTTGGCGCCATCAACTCGCACAACCCCTTCGAGGCGGGCTCCACCTTGGACCAGAAAACGCTCTTTCACGCGACCCAGGGTAGTGAAAATTTAGCCAAGAGGCGGTTAAGGCAGCGCACCAATCCTGCGCGCAGCGTTCACAGCCTCATAACGAGTGTGCGCCCCCAGCTTGCGCATCACGCTGCGCAGGTAGGACTTCACCGTCTCCGCGCCAATACCCATTTCCTCGGCGGCCTCCACGTTCGTGTGGCCCAGGGCAACGCAGGAGAGAACATCCAGTTCGCGCGCAGACAGCTTCGTGGACTGCTTCACACGCACCGGCGCGACCATCTGGTCACACAGCTGCTCAAGTTCCTTACGGATCGGCTCATCTTCAACACGGTTAGCCAGCATGCGCAGCTTGGAGTGGGTGGCACGGACCTGCTCCCATTCCGCACCATTCATCACGCGGCCCGCTTTGGCAGTGGCTTTGCCACCTTCGACTCGTCGTAAAGCTGAATTGACCGCAAGGTCCTGCTCGAGCGTGCGCGCAGTCATGGTGACCTCCTCGATCACCTTGTCCCCCAGGCGCACCGGAGAATGCACGCCCACATACAACACACCACGAATCTCACGCTGCACAATCACCGGCACAGCAACAACAGAATGAAGTCCCTCATCCTGAATCGCGCGGTCATGCTCATGCGAAATCACATTCGCGCGGGTGTAATCAGACACGCCCACCGCACGTCGTGTCGAGACAACACGGCCACCCACACCCTGATTCTGGTCAATCACCAGGTTCTGCAGAGCCGGCGTGCGCAAACCGATCCACTGGGTGATCTGAAGGCGATTATCAGCAAGAAGGGTGCCATACATCGCTACCGGAATGCCGGTAGCTGTCTTCAGCGCAGTCAGAGACGCGCGGATCGCATCGTCGTCGTCCTTAACCCCTTGCGCGTCCATGTTCTCTCCTTCTCTGGCCGTCGCATTGCCCCCGTTCGAGTGTCCCCGACGGAGGAAGGACACTGTCCGGATCCAGCCCGATAAATGCCCTAGTGGAACAAACAGCCCCCATCTTAACGGTTAATCGGGGGTAACCAAATCCGAAAAATGTGCGCAAGAAGTACGCAATTGCTTATCGACGCTACCCCCAAACCACCTGGTCCATAGTTATTGGACCACTCGGTCTAGATTTTTAGCGTGGGTCGTGTAGGATCACATGTCAACAGCTCATAGCTAAAGGAGAAAAAATGGGAAAGATCTACAACAACATCCTGGAAACCATCGGTGGCACCCCGCTCGTCGAACTTAAAGGCATCACCGAAGGCACCGACGCCGCACAGGCACGCATCCTGGGCAAACTCGAATTCTTCAACCCCGCTAACTCCGTGAAGGACCGCATCGGACGCGCGATTATCGACGCCGCGGAGGCCTCCGGTCAGCTCAAGCCCGGTGGCACCATCGTCGAAGCCACCTCCGGTAACACCGGCATCGCCCTCGCACTTGTCGGCGCGGCGCGTGGCTACAAGGTCATCCTGACCATGCCGGAAACCATGTCCGTTGAGCGCCGCGTCGTACTGCGTGCCTACGGTGCCCAGATTGAACTGACGCCGGGTGCAGCGGGGATGAAGGGAGCCGTGGAAAAGGCAAACGAGATTGTCGAGCAGACTGACAACGCCATCCAGGCCCGCCAGTTTGAAAACGAAGCCAACCCGACCGTCCACTACGAAACCACCGGCCCTGAGCTGTGGGCGGACAGCGACGGCAAGATTGACATCCTCGTCGCCGGCGTGGGCACCGGCGGCACCATCTCCGGCGCCGGCAAGTACCTGAAGGAGCAGAACCCGGACATCCAGCTCATTGCCGTGGAGCCGTCCGCCTCCCCTCTCCTGTCCGAAGGCCAGGCTGGTCCACACAAGATCCAGGGTCTCGGCGCAAACTTCGTGCCCGCCACCTTGAACCGCGGGATTATCGACGAAGTTCTCACCATCTCCAACGAAACTGCTGTAGCCACCTCCCGTGAGCTCGCCCGCAAAGACGGCATCCTCGGCGGCATCTCCAGCGGCGCTAACGTTGCAGCTGCCCTCGAAGTGGCTTCGCGCCCGGAGAACGCTGGCAAGACCATCGCCACCGTCATCTGCGACTTCGGCGAGCGCTACATCTCCACCATCCTCTACGAGGACATCCGCGACTAAACGCCGGTTACTTGGCCTCCGCGCGTGTGAATCTAAACCCCACGCGGGCGGGGGCCCTTTTTCATGCGCTGTTAAAGTGGGCTGTCATGTTCAAGGTGATCCAAACAATCCGTGAGGACCTCGAAAACGCGCGCCTCCACGACCCCGCTGCCCGCGGCGATCTTGAGAACGCCATCGTCTACTCCGGCCTTCACGCCATCTGGATGCACCGCATCTCGCACGCCCTGTGGACCCGCAACATCAAGGGCCCAGCGCGCATCCTGGCGCAATTCACCCGCTTCCTCACCGGCGTGGAAATCCACCCCGGTGCCACCATCGGACGTCGCTTCTTCATTGACCACGGCATGGGCATTGTCATCGGCGAAACCGCCGAAATTGGGGACGGCGTCATGCTCTACCACGGCGTCACCCTCGGCGGACAGGTCCTGACCCAGACCAAACGCCACCCCACTATCGGCGATGACGTCACCATCGGTGCCGGCGCCAAGGTCCTCGGCCCGATCACCATCGGCGAAGGATCCGCTGTCGGAGCGAATGCCGTTGTAACCAAAGATGTTCCCCCCAACTGCATCGCCATTGGAATCCCCGCCAAATGCCGTCCGCGTGGCAGTGACGAGCGTAAGCACCTCGTCGATCCGGACGCCTACGTCTCTGGCGCCAACGACCACAACGACAGCACCACCCGCTAAGGTCGCCTGCCGCTACTGCACCAGGTCTTTGTAGCCTTCGTTCTTCTGCACAAAATGTTCCACCGCAGAGCAGGACGGGATGATCTTCTTTCCAGACTCCCGCGTGTCGTCGAGAGAGGCTTGGATCAGGGGTGAGGACAAACCACGCCCACGGAACGCCGGATCGATGACCGTGTGGTTGAAATCGCGGACATCCCCGACTTCGTGATAATTGGCAAACCCGGCCTGCTCACCGTCAACCGTGATGACATAGCGGTGGTGTTCCGGTTTGTGCTTAATCTCGAAATTCTGCTCACTCATGCGCACGAGTGTACCGGCCCCAGCAACACGAAACCCCGCGTCAACGACGCGGGGTTAACTGTGGCCAGAGCCAGGATCGAACTGGCGACCCCACACTTTTCAGGCGTGTGCTCTACCAACTGAGCTATCTGGCCGGAACCGCTAAAAGCAGTTCAGCGACCCTGACGGGACTTGAACCCGCGACCTCCGCCGTGACAGGGCGGCGCGCTAACCAACTGCGCCACAGGGCCTTATGCACTTTTCGCGCTCAGACGGGATCTAAGCCCGCGTCTTGCACGAATTGATACCTTACACAGAGTGCTTAAAACAATACAAACCAGCACTTCAATACTCGTTTCTGAGCACACCAAATGGCCGGACATGCCGGCTACTTGGTGGGTTACCGCCCGTAGAGCAGCGTCATTGCTCCAAAGGGGTG
>NZ_JASPJJ010000035.1:0-5401 GCF_030232825.1 Corynebacterium sp. MSK044 | reverse complement strand
CTATCCAGTGTTGATTCCACAGATCGGGCCGTTGGAACCGATTCAAAATCAAGATCACCGTATTATCCCAGGCTGCCCCGGGAATCCGTATCGGTTTATCCACACGAAATGTCCCTTAAGCCGAGAAACGCTACAAGAAGTCAGCATTTCCCCAGGACCTGCTATCGACTTTCCAAAGTACGTAGTGAGCGCCTCCCCCAAAGACGCCATCCATTGGCCACCCAGCCGTCACTTCCACGTCGCGGACTGTTCAAAAACCCGGGCTATTTTCAAACGCGCACTGTAAGTTTTTCTGATGCGTTGAAGGATGTTTCTGTGTCTCGTTCTCGTTTCCGCAGCTTGGCCGCACTGTCGGTTTCTGCTGCTCTTGCCCTGTCCGGTTTCGCTGTTCCGGTTGCCGTTGCTGCTGATGTGGCCTCGTCGATCGTGATCAATGAGGTTGAGGCGAATGGCTCCCCGGACTGGGTCGAGCTGGCCAACACCAACACGGATGAGGACATTGATATCTCCGGCTGGTCCATCCTGGACGACGATGACACCCACACGCCGATTGTCATTCCCGAAAACACCAAGATCGAGTCAGGCGGCTACTACATCATCCACACCAAGGATCAGACCCCGGACGGCTCGGACGGTTTCGGCCTGGGCGGTAAGAAGGACCAGGTCCGCCTCTTTGACGTAAGCAAGAAGCTTATCGACGAAACCAGTTGGGACTTCCCCGACAAAATCGATTCCACCTGGGGCCGTGTCCCGGACATGACTGGTTCTTTCGCCGTGACAGGGGAGGCGACCAAGCAACTGAAGAACGAGGGCGCCGCCGGCGAAGAGGAACCTGACGCTCCTGAGCAGCAGGTCGAGCCGTGGCCGTACGACCAGGTGTACAACGTTGACCTCGGCGGTGATTTCTCCGGTGAAGACATGTCCGGCGTTGACTTTGATGACAACGGCCGCGCTTGGGTTGTGAACAACGGTTCCGCCAAGCTCTACGCCCTCGACTACGACAAGGCAGCCAAGAAGTATTCTCTGGCCGCGACGTGGACGTTGAAGTACGCCGACGGTACGGGCGCCCCGGATGCGGAGGGTGTCACCGTTGGTCCAGACGGTGCGATCTACGTGGCCACCGAGCGCAACAACGACGACAAGAAGGTCTCCCGCCCGTCGGTCCTGCGCTTTGAGGCGAAGAAGGGGCAGGAGGAGCTTAAGACGACCACGGAATGGAACCTCAAGGACGTCGTCGGGGACATCAAGCCGAATTCCGGCCTGGAAGCGATCTCTTACATCCCGGAGCAGAAGCTCTTTGCAGTTGGTGTCGAGGCCGATGGCAAGGTCTACTTCCTCGACCTGAAGGAAGATGGCACTTACGAGCTCAAGCAGACTTACCAGTCGCCGTTCGGCGGTGTGATGGCGCTTGATTACCGCCAGCAGGAGAAGCAGCTCCATGTGCTTTGCGACGAAGCCTGCGACGGCCAGTCCATCCTCCTTTCCCACAACGGCACGGAGTTCGTCCCGGCATCTGGCATTCAAGCGCGCCCGGCGGGGTTTGCCAACCTGGCCAATGAGGGCTTCGCATCCTTCACCTCCACCGGTGAGTGCGTCGCCGGAAAGGCAGAGGAAACCACTCGTTTCCTCTGGGCTGATGATGGTGTGACCGGCGGCATCTCGCTGCGCGGTGCGGAGTACGTGAAGTCCGTTGATTGTGATGGCGAAACCAACGGCTCCTCCATGAGCAAGGCCCCGGGCGGTGTGCTCATCGGCAGCATCGTCGGCGTGCTGCTGGCGTTCCTCGCGGGACTCCTGTCCGCTGGCCCAATTGCTCAGTGGGTGCAGGATAACTTGAATATCAAGTTGCCTTTTTAAGCGCATGAAATGCGCTTAAAAACTAGCGTTATCCAGCCGATTTGTGCCAAGTGTATAAGACAGGTTAATCTTTTCAAGGCTTCAAACGAGCGGCTAACGCTTAAGAGGCTTAAGCCCCCTTAGCTCAGTCGGCAGAGCGTCTCCATGGTAAGGAGAAGGTCAACAGTTCGATTCTGTTAGGGGGCTCTGTTTTTTGCTGGTGACAGCAATCAACATGGCGGTGTAGCTCAGTGGTAGAGCAAGCGACTCATAATCGCTGTGTCGCGAGTTCAATTCTCGCCATCGCTACTCATCTACCCGGCTTCGGCCGGAAGGATGTGCTCACCCTCCCAGGAGTGCATGAGTGTTCGTGGTAGGGTTGGCGTACTGTTTTGTGCAGTACACCAAAGGGGCGTGGCGCAATTGGTAGCGCAACGGTCTCCAAAACCGTAGGTTGCAGGTTCGAGTCCTGTCGCCCCTGCCACATAGACCCAAGTCGAGGAGAGCTGTGACTGAAAACCAGCCAGGCCGGAACGCCGCAAAACCCACTGGCAAACGTCAGATGAGCGGTGCATCGTCCGTCACCTCTGATTCCTACGAGGAGAAGCGCGCTTCTGTTCCCGTCGCTGAAGACAAGGACAAGCCGGGTAAGGGTGCTGCTGCATTCCCGGGTGAAGTTGTCCAGGAGATGCGCAAGGTTGTCTGGCCGACTCGCCAGCAGATGCTGAACTACACGCTTATTGTGTTTGGCTTCCTCATTGTGATGACGGCCCTGGTGTGGGGCGTGGACAAGGGTGCAGCCTGGCTAGTTGAGCAAATCCTCGTCCGATAGGTATAATCTCGCTGTAGAAAATCATCCCGCCACCCTGGCTTGCAGGGTAAGGCGGGATCAGTTTTTGGGTGAGCGCTGTAGGCTGGGCGTCACATCCACTTCCACTAACTCACAGCCCCGACGCATAAGGAGCGGTCATGGCAGACGATCAGTACAGCCCGGAAGACATCCAGGAAGATATCCAGGAGCAGGAAGTTGACATGGTCAGCGAAGGTGGTGCCGTAGAGGAGTCCACCGATCCGGAGACGCAGGGGGCGGATGAGAGAGTCGCTAAGGCTGAGGCCGCTCTGGGTGGAGAGCCGGAGGAAAGCGCGGACGCAGAGTACAAGCGTTGTCTGCGTGAGTACACCCGTGAGCTGAAGAAGCTGCCGGGCCAGTGGTACATCATTCAGTCCTACTCGGGCTATGAGAACAAGGTGAAGACCAACCTGGATATGCGTATTCAGACCCTCGAGGTGGAGGATTCCATCTACGACGTGGTTGTGCCGATTGAGCAGGTAGTGGAGCTCAAGGATGGCAAGCGCAAGATTGTGAAGCGCAAGCTGCTGCCGGGCTACGTTCTCGTGCGCATGGACATCAATGATGCTGCGTGGTCCGTTGTCCGTGGCACCCCGGGCGTGACCTCGTTCGTGGGTAATGAGGGCAACGCCACCCCGGTCAAGCACCGCGATGTGGCCAAGTTCCTCATGCCGAAGGAAGCACCGGTTGAGGGCGAAGAAGCAAAGGTCAGCCCGGAGGGGGAGACCGTCATCGCTATGCCGGAGCAAGAGGAGAAGCCGAAGGTCGCGCACGACTTCAAGGTCGGCGAGGCTGTCACGATTCTTTCCGGCGCGCTGGCCAGCGTTTCCGCTACCATCAACGAGATCGATCCGGAAACCGGCAAGATCCAGGCACTCGTATCCATCTTCGGCCGCGAGACCCCAGTGGAGCTCACTGCCGATCAGATCGAGCGCATCATGTAGCGTTTCGCTTATCGACGAAAAAACCGGTCCTCGTGGCCGGTTTTTCGATTTGGGGACATGGGTGTCTGTGACATACACTTATCGATCGTGCCTGCTTCAGGTGGGTACGTGAAAACGTTCATCCCCGGTCGCTGGGTAACCCCCGGAATCCGGAAGGGCGCATGCTAAACATCGTGGCTGCGTCCTGTACCAAGGAAATGAGGTAATTCGATGGCTAAGAAGAAGGTCACCGGCCTGATCAAGCTGCAGATTGAAGCTGGTATGGCTAACCCGGCTCCGCCGGTTGGTCCGGCTCTGGGTGCGCACGGCGTGAACATCGTTGAGTTCACCAAGGCGTACAACGCTGCAACTGAGTCCATGCGCGGCAACATTGTCCCGGTGGAGATCACGGTCTACGAAGACCGCTCCTTCGACTTCATCCTGAAGTCCCCGCCGGCATCCAAGCTGCTGCTCAAGGCTGCTGGCATCCAGAAGGGCTCCGGCGTCCCGCACACTGACAAGGTCGGTTCTGTGACTTGGGATCAGTGCAAGGAGATCGCTGAGACCAAGAAGGCAGACCTCAACGCTCGTGACATCGAGGCAGGCGCAGCGATCATCGCTGGTACCGCTCGTTCCATGGGCATCGAAGTGAAGAAGTAAATTCTTCTCATTGTTTTCCGGCGAGGTACGTGAGCTCCTCGCCTGTGGCAGGGCCTGGTCAGGCCCGCACCACATTCCCGACAACTTTTAAGGAATCAACATGGCCAAGAAGCACTCCAAGAACTACACCGCCCAGCTGGCAAAGGTGGACCGTACGAACCTGTACTCCCCGCTCGAGGCGGTCAAGCTGGCTAAGGAGACCGCGTCCGAGAAGTACGACGCAACTATCGACGTAGCAATGCGTCTGTCCGTCGACCCGCGCAAGGCTGACCAGCTGGTCCGCGGCACCGTCAACCTGCCGAACGGCACCGGTAAGACCGTCCGCGTCGCTGTCTTCGCTGAGGGCGAGAACGCTACCAAGGCTCAGGAAGCTGGCGCTGACATCGTCGGTTCCGACGAACTGATCGAGCAGATCAACGCAGGCAACATCGACTTCGACGTTGCCATTGCTACCCCGGACCAGATGGCTAAGGTCGGCCGCGTTGCCCGCGTCCTCGGCCCGCGTGGTCTGATGCCGAACCCGAAGACCGGTACCGTTACCCCGGATGTGGCTAAGGCTGTTTCTGAGTCCAAGGGTGGCAAGATCGCCTTCCGCGTGGACAAGGCTTCCAACCTGCACGCCATCATCGGTAAGGCTTCCTTCACCCCGGAGCAGCTCGCCGAGAACTACGGCGCTCTCCTGGATGAGGTTCTCCGCCTCAAGCCGTCCTCCGCTAAGGGCATCTACCTGAAGAAGGTCACCGTCTCTGCAACCCAGGGCCCGGGCGTCCCGGTGGACCCGTCCGTGCAGAAGAACTACACCGAGGCTTAAACCGCTTCGACTGGTCTGACCGACCCCGTCAGTGCTTCCCTTTTGGGATGCGCCGGCGGGGTTTTTGTTTTTTCGGCCAGGCTTTTCTTGGGGCCCTGCTACCAACTTTCCAAAGTTGGTAGCACCTCCTGGGGGAATAGTGTTTTTCTGTAGCGTTTTGCGGAGTGTGTCGCAGTGGGAGGCATCCGGTTCTGCATCATTCTTGAAAGTTGAGGGCAGTCCTGGGGTTTTGATAGGGGTTGTGTGTTCAGACCACCGATTTAGTAACGCCATGGTGAGGATCGAGTAACGCCCGGGTGAGTATCCAGTAACACCCGGGCG
>NZ_JASPJJ010000034.1:0-6226 GCF_030232825.1 Corynebacterium sp. MSK044 | reverse complement strand
GATGCCGGCGCCACATTCATGCTCGACCCAACACCACAACCACAAGAAAAACAATAACCATGCACTCAGGACTTGAAGCGTCCTGGGTTTGGTTCCGCTTCTTTTATGGCCCTGTGTTAATGGGCTCGGTGAGATAATACTCGGTTTCTACTTCCTGCGGGGTGGCATAGTCCAAGGCTTCGTGAAGGCGCTTGGTGTTCCACCAATGCACCCACCGCAAGGTGGCAAGCTCGACTTCGCCGACCGACGTCCACGGGCCGTGCGCATGGATAAGTTCAGCCTTATAGAGACCGTTGACCGTCTCCGCCAACGCGTTGTCATAAGAATCGCCAACGGTGCCGACACTCGGCTGGATCCCGGCTTCAGCTAAAGCGGCGGAGTACTTCAACGACACGTACTGACTGCCCCGATCACTGTGGTGTACCAACTGATCGCCATGGATTCGACCAGCAGTTGTTAACGCATGTTCCAAAGCCTCCATCGGCAGCGCATCGGTACGCATCGTAGAGCGTGTGGCAACACCGACTATTTTGCGACTGTAGACGTCAGTGACAAACGCTGTATATGCAAACCCTGACAGGGTGCGAACGTAGGTAATGTCGGCCACCCAAAGCCGTCCAGGTGCTGTTGCACGAAAGTTTCGCTCCACCAAGTCCGGGCGATGATCCGGTGTCTTCGCCTTGATCGTAGTTATCGGGATTCGTCCACGTCGTCGACCAGAAACACCTGCAAGCTTCATCAAGCGTGCAGTCTTGTCACGGCCGATATGAAAGCCTTCGCGGTTCATCGCGTGCCACATCTTGCGGATGCCATAGACCGAGAAATTTTCCGCATGCACGCGTTGAATCTCTGGGATAAGCAGACTATCGCTTAACGCTCTCGTACTCGGGACACGAGTAGTGGCTTTGCGGTAGCCGCGAGAAGTGATGAATCCACGATCTGCCTGTTTCAAAACACGGCAGATGGCCTCGACCCCAAACTGATCTTTGTGCGCGTCGATGTAGGCGATCATTTGGTCGTGGGTCGGTCGAGTTCCGCCGCGAAAAAAGCCGAGGCAGTCTTGAGGATTGCGTTGGCTCGTTTCAACTCGCGGTTTTCCCGGCGCAGCCGCTTGAGCTCTTCTTCGACAGTTTCACCACCTGAAGGCAAAGCCTGCTCGTCGACTGCGATGCTGTCGCGGTACCAAGCGCGCAACGTGTGGTGGGAGATGCCAAGAAGCTCTCCGACTTCCTCGTAAGCGCGTTGCCGTGAGCACGACTCCAAACGAATCATCTCAACGACTTGGTGAACCGCCTTTTCCCTGAATTCGACGGAATACTTTCTGGGCATAGTGCCAATCCTTCCTTAGCAGAGGTAGGAACTAAACCCAGGACGCTTCACCCCGGCTGGATCCACAACTCGCACTCGGCACGCTGACGGTCGCCTTACAAGCAGTGTTGATGGGTTGGGAGAGACATCATACTTCTACGATGATGTCGGACGTTTAATCGAAGTCATTGGACCGCAGGCCAGCATCAGTTACGACTGGGATGAGTTTGGAAGAGCCACCACCGAGACGGTGCGACTTGTCTCTGGCGAAACTACCATCCATCACTTGGACATTGATCACAGTGGCATTAGCAGGTCCGAGACCATAACGCTTCCTCTCGGGGACCGATTCACCACTCACTTTGAACACAACGAGGCTGGTGAAATCTCGCACACTGTCCACACCTACAGCGCACCCCATAGTGATGTACCTAGCGAGTTGGCTCGTTTGAGATACGGTACGGACCAACGTGGTTACCGCAACAAAATTACGGCCGGGTCCCTCATCCGCACCACCACCTCAGATATAAAAGGGCGTGTAAGCAGCGATACACTCAACGTCCTCGATTCCGCCGCGGACGGTGGGATGCGCACGGTATCGTCTCGGATGTTTGACTGGCGTGCAGATAGCGCTCTTCAATCCGTGACTGACTATCTCCGTGGTGTCACCACCTATGAACTCGACGTCCTTGGACGTGCAACTGGCGTTTCCCAGCAAAACCCAGACCCCAACATGAGGATCGACCTGCACAAAAGCCACCCATGTGGACTGGCGACGTCGGGATTTCTACCAGCGGTACAAACGGAAAAATACAGTTTCACTGCAGGTGGCGTCCTAAACGGTGTTAGCACTATCGACCCCACAGCATCTTTAAGTGGTGGTGCTGGTGATAAATCCGCCCGTGCAGATGACGCGGTTGAGTTTTCGGGCACTCTTCCTACGCGAGTAGGTCGAACATCATATAAGTACGATGACGCAGGTCGTGTTGTGCAAACCGTAACGAAGCGGAGAAGCAAGCGGCCCCTTGTACACAATTTTTTCTATGCAACAAGCGAACAACCAATAGGTTTCACCACTTCTGACGAACCGGGAATTGGTTATAGGTATTTGTATGACCCGCATGGGCGGCGTGTGGCCAAAGAGCAAGTCAACGCCGAAACGGGTGAAGTTCTCACCCGCACCGTCTATGCGCACTCTGGTAACCAGCTTGTAGGTGAGCAAGTGACCTACGCTGTAGGTGATCACTCCGAGAGCCACCACGGTCATGCCTACACTCCAGCTAGTTTTAGGCATAAAGGTGTGCCGGCGGCATGCCGACAGGCAGTAGGTGATGGTCACATCTGGACCATGGACCCAGCAACCGAGGAGCTTATTGGGCAGATCACCCTAGTACCTTCCTTCAACGCTGAAACACACGCAGAAGCTCCGGGGTTATCGGGGCCGGTTGCTGTGCAGCCGAGATTTGATCTCATCATGGCTGACCTGGCGGGTGCACCGCGGGAAATTGTTGATATTGAAACCGGTGTGATTAAAGGAGAAGCGTCCCAAACGCTATACGGAAAGCGCACATGGAGGGGAAAAACCCAGTCACCACTACTCCACGCAGGACAGTATCTCGATACGGAATCCGGGTGGGCCTACAACCGGTACCGCTACTACCATCCGCACGCCGGTATCTACAACGCCCAAGACCCACTTGGGGTAACACCTCGTATCGCCTCCGCACAGGGATACGTTGATCACCCAGCCCACTGGATCGATTACCTCGGACTTAGCGGCAAAGGTGGACATGAAAAGCTAGAACAACTCGCCAAAAACGTGAAGCAAGGCGCGAAAGGCGAAAAGACTGTGCGGGAAATTATCGAAGCAACACCTGGAGTGTCCTCTGATTACCAAATGACGGTAAAGGCCAACGGCGTTACTAGTAGGATCGATACCATTGTCAAACGTGGCGATAACTATAAGTTCATCGAGGTTAAAACCGGCAACGCACAACTGACCAAAAATCAAACGATGGTTCGCGATGTCCTTAATGGCACAAGCGACGGTAGCAAACCCGGCGCCGTTGAACTGCGTGCCAACAATGAAAAGGCCCGTAAAATCGGAATGAAGCAGGGCGATAAGTTAGAGGGACACTTCCATCAAATTTATGCAGATAATGGTGATGATCTTAAGACGCTAATAGGCATCTTGGACGGAACAGCCTAGGAAGGATAATAGCAATGACACAGGGAAATCGTCTGGTTGCCGGGCTTGATCCGTGGTTTGCACAGCGTGGATATAAGCGTCCAGGTAGGAAAACCGAGTGGAAGAAGACGCTACAGGGGGGGATTGAACTGCGCAGCGAAGCTACATTGATTCTCTATGGCGAACCCGAACCAGAGTCCTCGCTCGTGCAGTTCGTACGGCTACCACGGTTTGCAAAGCTAGAAAGGGCAGCTATCGCTAATAGCTCTTTTCGCGGCGACCCCGGCACTGGCGCGGGCCTTGTTCTTCACCCCCGGGTGCCTCTTAAGCGGCAGCCGCGTGAGATTGACGGGGTAGGACCGAAATGGGACGAGTATCTAGCACAATTCGGACCAGTGATAGAAGCAAACGAGACACAACTGCGCGACCACGCAGATGACCTACGCCCCGTCATGGGTGGACCATATTTTGAACTTGCTTATGGTCCGTACTCAGAGTTGTTCTTGATGCTGCATGCCGGTGATTTTGATGCAGCACGCACATGGCTTAAACACCTCGACTATGAAACCGTACTCAACCCACGAAACCTAGATGTCGAACCCGGCAAACTGACAGCCGAAGAAGAATACCAACAAGCCTGCAAAGTTTTCTCTGAGTATATGGACACAGAGGAAGCGAAACGTCGCTAAGCAGCAGTCCTGCCGGTTCGAAAGGGTGATAGATGCTATGAGGAATACACCACTGGTTGCCGGGCTTGATCCGTGGTTTGCACAGCGTGGGTATAAGCGTTCGGGTAAAAAAACCGAGTGGAAGAAGACGTTGCCGGGGGGTATTGAACTTCACATTTACGCGACATTGATTCTCTATGGCGAACCCGAACCAGAGTCATCGCTTGTGCAGTTTGTGCGGCTACCACGGTTTGCAAAGCTGCATAGGGCTGCTATCGCTAATAGCTCGTTTCGCGGCGATCCAGGTGGTAGCGCGGGTGGTATTCTCCGCCCACGGGCTAAAGCTGAGCGGCAGCCGCGTGAGATTGACGGGGTGGGGCCGAAATGGGACGCGTATCTTGCACAATTCGGACCGATTATAGAAGCAAATGAGGCACAACTGCGCGACCACGCAGATGATCTACGCCCTGTCATGGATGGCCCATATTTTGATCTTGCTTATGGTCCGTACCCGGAGTTGTTTTTGATGTTGCATGCTGGTGATTTTGATGCAGCACGCACATGGCTTAAACACCTCGATTATGAAACCGTACTCAACCCTGAAGATCTTGATGTCGAGCCCGGCAAACTGACAGCCGAAGAAGAATACCAACAAGCCCGCAAGGTTTTCTACGATTACATGGCTTCCCAGGATGGGAAAGCTGGTTAGTCTTGAACACGAACTGATCACAACTGTTGTTCAAGGAGTATTCTTCTATGGGCTACACCCAACTTGTCATTGACCCCACCGAGGTGCCGTGTGAAACACACGAAGCGTTCATGAACTGGTACAACAGTGACTTTGATCAACAACCCACCGTCGCAAGTCCATCCGAGTGCACAGCAGCCATTGCTGCGTTTTATAACGAAATCACCACATCCATGCCAGACCTTAACGGTCCCGGCTTCGACGAAGATGACGAAGACGATGCAGCAGAATACGATCTGCGAGCAACGAGCGTGTATCTAGAATGCTCATGGATGCCCGGTGCCCAAGAACTTGCCCCCGCGTTGGCGCTGAAACACCACTTAGCCTACGTCGATATCAGCGCAGACTCCACCATCTACCTACCAGACGGCACAACCCTTCACCCGAACTAGCCAGGCACACAGCCTGCACCTGACATGCCGAGTCTGGGGTTGCCCGCAAATCGTGGACACCAACCCAGGCCGGTTTAGATCGGGGCAGCCAGTACGCGTCAGTTGTGTCGCTATCACAACCGCACCAATGATGATGACCCCACACAACCCCACCTGAACTAGCCCCCGATAGTTGGACTGGTTTAATTCTAGGCGGTTAGGGGTCCAAGGGCCTGAGGGCCTGACCCCTGGAAAGTAGACACGTCGGGGGTTAGCTATGCTGCTTGGGTCAGCGTAGCTGAATTAAGTGCTTCGAAGGTATCGGGGGCTAGAAGGTTGCACCAGGAGTGTCGTCTGCGCGTGTTGTAGCGCATGCACCATCGGAAGACTTCTTGGCGGCAGATGATGGGATTGTCAAAGACTTTCCGATCACGCAGGACTTCACGTTTAAGGGTGGCGTTAAAGGATTCTGCCAGGGCGTTATCGGCACTTGTACCCACCGCGCCCATGGATTGGCGTACACCAAGCTGGGCGCAGTGATCCCTAAATGCTTGTGAGGTGTACACACTGCCGTGATCGGAATGGAAAATTGCTCCTTTAAGGCTTCCTCGGACTTTTCTGGCATGGGTTAAAACTTCGGTAACCAGCGATACTCGCATGTGATCGGCGAGTGCATGGCCGACGAGCTTGCGTGAGTAGGCGTCGATGACCGTGGCTAGGTACATGTTCTTACCGCCCTTACACGGCAGATACGTAATATCGCCTACATAGAGCTCGTTTGGCCTATCAGTGAAGTGCCCCGGGTTTTGTTCCTAGGCATTTGCCTTGATTTCTATTATTTCTTGCGGCGGGTTCTGCTTCCAAAAGGTTGCGTCCCTTAGTGTGGTGTAACGCTTGCTGATGGTGGACCCTGGGAAATACAGGGGCGGCCACCGCCAGTAAC
>NZ_JASPJJ010000033.1:0-7660 GCF_030232825.1 Corynebacterium sp. MSK044 | reverse complement strand
ACTACGTGCTCTCAATGAAAACTGCTCCCCACTAGTCGGTAACTGATTTCTCAGTCCAACTAATGGGGAGCAGTTCACTTTCGGTGCGGGCCTTTTTGTCTAGGGCTATTGCCTAGGTCCTAGTGGTGAGACGCCTCAGCGACTCGCCACTAGTTGCCGGCTAGCTTCTCGCGCAGAGCGGCGAGCTGCTCGTCGGAGGCAAGGGAGCCACCCTGCTCAGCTTCGCCAGCGGACGGTGCTGCCGGAGCTGCAGCATCGCCGGAGGTGGAGCTGTAGTTGGTCGGGGTAGCGCCCTCACCGTTAGCCTCAGCCTCAGCTGCGGCAGCACGGTTGCGCTCGATCTGAGCGGTGTGAGTCTCGTGCAGGCGTGCAGCCTCGGCGTAGCGGGCCTCCCACTCCTGACGTGCCTCGTCGTAGCCTTCCATCCACTCGTTGGTCTCCGGGTCGAAGCCCTCCGGGAAGATGTAGTTGCCCTGCTCGTCGTAGGAATCGGCCATGCCGTAGCGGGACGGATCGAACTCTTCCGAGTAGTCCTCATCTGCCTGCTTGAGGGACAGGGAGATGCGACGACGGTCCAGGTCGATGTCGATGACCTTGACCATGACTTCCTGGCCAACACCAACAACCTGGTCCGGTACCTCGACGTGGCGCTGAGCCAGCTCGGAGATGTGGACGAGGCCCTCGATGCCCTCCTCGACGCGAACGAACGCACCGAACGGGACGAGCTTGGTCACCTTGCCCGGGACGATCTGGCCCACAGCGTGGGTGCGGGCGAAGACGCGCCACGGATCTTCCTGGGTTGCCTTGAGGGACAGGGACACGCGCTCGCGGTCCAGATCCACGTCGAGGACCTCGACGGTGACCTCGTCGCCGACAGTGACAACCTCGGATGGGTGGTCGATGTGCTTCCAGGACAGCTCGGACACGTGGACCAGGCCGTCAACGCCGCCGAGGTCAACGAATGCACCGAAGTTGACGATGGAGGAGACAACGCCCTTGCGGACCTGACCCTTCTCCAGCTGGTGCAGGAAGTCGGAGCGGACCGCAGACTGGGTCTCTTCCAGGTATGCACGGCGGGACAGAACAACGTTGTTGCGGTGCTTGTCCAGCTCGATGATCTTGGCCTCGAGCTCCTGGCCGATGTACGGATCCAGGTCACGCACGCGACGCATTTCAACCAGGGAAGCCGGCAGGAAGCCACGGAGACCGATGTCGAGGATGAGACCACCCTTGACAACCTCGATGACGGTACCGGTAACCGGCTGGTCGTTGGCCTGGAGCTCCTCGATGGTGCCCCATGCGCGCTCGTACTGTGCACGCTTCTTGGACAGAAGCAGACGACCTTCCTTGTCCTCCTTGGTCAGGACAAGTGCGTCAATCTCATCGCCGATCTGGACGACCTCATCTGGGTCGACGTCGTGCTTGATGGACAGTTCGCGGGTCGGGATGACGCCTTCGGTCTTGTATCCGATGTCGAGGAGAACCTCGTCGTGATCGACCTTGACGACGGTGCCGGTGACAATGTCGCCATCATTGAAGTACTTGATGGTCGCGTCAACTGCGGCAAGAAAATCCTCAGCGCTGCCGATGTCGTTGATGGCAACCTGCGGGGTAGTAGAAGTGGGCATAAGTTATGTTGCTCCGAAACGGATAGGAGATAGCAAATGGACATGAGCGCATCTCTCGACACTCCGGCTCACGCACGGCAAAGCCCCGTATGAGCTGGGGTTTCGATCTCGCTTCCAGCACGGGCGGCCCTCCTATAATGACCGGATCCGCGACAAAAGCGTAGACACGCTCGTACGAGATTAGTCTATTTCCCCAGCTTGATCAAACTTTAGGCCCGCGCGCCAACAAACAATTGCTATCGACGCTCCCGCGGACGGTTCCAGCATTCCTTACTCTTGCTATTAGGCTTGTGTATTCAAACAAATTTTTCATAGCGGCCCAAGGTATTACCTGGGCGCATAGGTGGTGTTTTTATGTTAAAACGCGGTATCGGTATCGGTTTCGCGTTCATTGGCGTGGTTGTTGGTGCTGGTTTCGCTTCCGGCATGGAGGCTTTCCAATACTTCGTGTCATATGGGCACATGGGGCTATGGGGAATTGTCCTGGCAGGTGTAGTCATGGCGTTTGCGGCCGTGGCCTTCCTTGCTTTCGGCTCCTACTTCCGCGCAACGGAGCACACGCGTGTGTTCGGCGCTGTTTCTGATGGTCTGTCTTCAAGGATCATGGACTGGTCCGCCATCGCGTGCATGTTCAGTGTTGGCTTTGTCATGTTCGCTGGGGCTGGCTCCAACTTGGAGCAGGCCTACGGCTGGCCGATATATGTCGGCGGTGTAGCCATGCTCATCATCATGTTGTTGGTGGGCCGCCTGGATGTGGACAAGATCTCCTTCATCTTGGGCCTGGTCACTCCCCTGTTGATCATCTTCGTGCTCATTGCGTCCTTCTGGACGTTCACCCATGCGAGCGTGGATCTTGCCGCACAAAGTGCATGGACCAAAGAACATGTCGCTGGCGCCACGGGCGCACCAACCTGGTGGCTCGGTGCACTCAACCACACGGGGCTTAACGCACTATGCACGGTGTCCATGGCCATCGTCATTGGCGGTGACAATTTTGATAACAAGTCCGTGCGCATTGGTGGCATTATCGCGGGCGCGCTATACGCACTGATGCTTGCTCTACTCGTGGTCACCTTGTTCATCGAAGCGCAGGCCGTCAATGGCGATGACATGCCGCTGCTGACCGTGCTGTTCAACATCAATCCGGTCCTGGGCCAGGTGATGACATGGGTGATCTTCCTCATGGTGTTCAACACCTGCCTGGGCATGATCTACGCCCTAGCTAAGCGCCTGACCCGTGATAACCCGGAAAACTTCTACAAGGTGTACGTAGTCGCCTGCATCATTGGCTTCATCCTGTCCTTCATTGGATTCAAAACGCTGGTGGCTAACCTCTACCCGATCTTGGGTTACCTGGGCCTCTTTGTCATCGCGATCATGGTGTACCAGTACTTCCACTACCGCGATCACCTGGCTAAGGAGAGCGAGGTTCGCACGGCCGCAGTTGACCTCGTTGCCGATGAGGACAATTTGGATCCAGACAGCGAGTTCGCAGACATGACTCTTGCGGAGCTCGCCGAGGAATCTAGCCTCGACCTTGAGGAGTTTAAGGAGGGCCTCGAGTCCGAGATGGAAACCCTCGACTCCGAGTCGGAGTCAAAGGCGGACTAAACCCGCCTGCTCATGCTGCCTAGTGGGCCGCCTCGTCCCAGTTCTTGCCCGTGCCGGCAGAAACTTCGAGCGGCACACTCAAGGTGATCGCACGGTCCATCTCCTTTTCCACGATCGCGCGCACCTGCTCTAACTCACCCGGAGCGACCTCCACAACGAGCTCGTCGTGCACTTGGAGCAGCACACGCGAGGCCAACGTCTTGCCCGCAAGCTGCGTCATTGACAGCGCGTGATCAACGCGGATCATGGCGACCTTGATGATGTCCGCAGCAGTTCCCTGGATCGGCGCATTCAATGCCGCACGCTCCGCGTTCTCGCGTGCCACACGGTTGTCGGAATTCAGCTCCGGCAGGTAGCGGCGACGGCCAAAGATGGTGGAAGTGTATCCATCGCGGCGGGCCTGCTCCACAACTTGGTCGAGGTAACGCTTGACGCCACCGAAGCGCTGGAAATAGTTCTCCATAATCTGCTTCGCCTCACCAGCTGGGATTCCCAGCTGATTGGACAGACCGTAGGCCGATAGGCCGTAGACCAAGCCGTAACTCATCGCCTTGACGCGGCGGCGAAGTTCTGGGGTGACCTCACTGATAGGAACATCAAAGACTCGGGAACCTACGAAGTTGTGCAGGTCCTCCCCTTCCTTGTATGCCTCGATGAGGCTCGGGTCTTCGGAAAGATGCGCCATCACGCGCATTTCAATCTGCGAGTAATCAGCGGTGAGCAGGCACTCATAGCCCTCGCCCACCGTGAACGCGGAACGAATCCGGCGGCCCGCCTCCGTGCGCACTGGAATGTTCTGCAGGTTCGGATCCGTGGAACTCAAACGCCCTGTCGATGTCACCGTCTGGTTGAACGTGGTGTGGATACGGCCGTCCTCCCCCACGGATTTGATCAAGCCCTCAAGCGTGGACTTCATTTTCTGGTACTCACGGTGCGCGAGCAGCTCATCGAGGAACGGGTGCGGGTTCTTCGCCGCCAGTGCTTCAATTTCCTTCGCTGCGGTGGAATAACCCGTCTTCGTCTTCTTAGTCTTGGGCAGCTCAAGCTTGTCAAAGAGAACCACAGACAGCTGCTTGGGGGAAGAGAGGTTCAGCGAAGGCTCGTCAACAAGCTGGCGTGCTTTTTCTTCAGCAGCAGCGACCTTCTCCGCGAACTCTTTCTGCTGATTTCGCAGCACATCCACGTCAACTGCAATGCCGTTTTCTTCCATCTCCGCGAGGATGGTCACAAGTGGCAACTCGAGATCCGCGTAAAGCTCATAGGAATCGATCTCGCGCAGCTCACCAGTCAACTTTTCAGCCAGCTCAAGGATCGCCACTGCGGAATCCACCACCGAGGTGTCCTCATCCAGCAAGCTCATCTGCTCACTCGCCGGCGCGAGCTGTCGCTGCAGGTGGCGTTGGTACACATCCGCCAGGTCATACGTGCGCTGGCCTGGGCGCAGCAAGTACGCCGCGATCGCCGTGTCATGCGCAATGCCATGCAGAGTCATTCCACGACCTCGCAGCATGTGCCACGTAGCTTTCGCCGAATGTACGTACTTCGGCGCATCCGATTCAATCCAAGCCTTGAAGGCCGCATCTTCAGCAGGGCTCAGTTCCCCTACTTCGCGCGTAATAGCGTGCCTTTGCTTATCGACGACCCCCACCGCCTGCGCATCCCCACCCGCCGGCACCGCGGTACCCACGACGTAGAGGGCCATGCCTTGGCCTTCGCGCTCTTGGAGCCATTCATCCAATGGTCCGTCATCGATGGTGAGTTCAAGGGTCTCGTCGGCTGAGTCCTCGGCATCAAGCAGTGCACCGTCATGTGGCACGGCGGCGAGTACTCGCTCGCGGAGGTTCACACCGAATTCCAGATCATCAAACGCGGTAGCCACTGCGTTCACGTCTGCTGGCTTGAGCTCCAACTCATCCGGACCGACTGGCAGCTCCAGGTCACACACCATCTGGGTAAGCTCCCGGTTCAGCTGTACCTGCTCAATCCGCTCGCGGAAGGATTCACCGACCTTGCCCTTGATCTCATCCGCGTGATCAATCAGGCCTTGGAGATCCCCGTACTGCACGATCCACTTCGTCGCGGTCTTCTCCCCTACGCCCGGAATATTGGGCAAGTTATCTGACGGGTCACCGCGCAGTGCCGCGAAATCCGGATACTGCGCCGGGGTGAGTCCGTACTTCTTCTCTACTTCCTCCGGTGTGAACCGCGTCAAGGTGGACACGCCACGGGTGGGATACAGCACAGTCACCGAGTCATTGACCAGTTGCAGGTAATCACGGTCACCGGTGACGATGACAACCTCATAATCATCCTGCGCCTGCGTGGTCAGCGTGGCCAGAATGTCATCGGCTTCGTAGTTTTCCTTGGTCAACGTGACAATGGCAAGATCCCCCAGCACATCCTGGATGATGGGCACCTGGCCCTTGAATTCCTCCGGCGCCGATTCACGCTGCGCCTTGTACTCCGGGAAACGCTCCGTGCGGAACGTCTTGCGTCCGATATCAAAGGCCACCGCCACGTGCGTCGGCTTCTCATCCGCGAGAATATTCGCGAACATGGACAAAAAGCCGTACACCGCATTCGTATGCTGCCCACCCGAGGTGGAGAAGTTCTCCACCGGCAGTGCATAAAAAGCTCTAAAGGCCATCGAGTGGCCATCAATGAGCAGAAGACGTTTCTTAGCAGAGGAATTATCAGCGGAAGTCACGCTGTCCTACCTTACCCGTGCCAGCTGCACCTCGATTTAGGGTTACAGGACTACCCTTCACTCGTTTAGGAGGCCATACGAAGGCCGGTGCCCCACGTAATCTTCCGCCATAGTTTCTCCAACGGACCCTGGCAAAATTTCTTGAGCCAAAGTGCGCTGAAAATCATCTGTGCAGTCAGCATGACCATAACCACTGCCCATGCCGTGAAGAAGGAGGCATTCGTAGCCGATCCTTGTTCGGCGGGAATGCCCAACACCGGCCTGATTGGCAGCAGGATCATTGTTGCTCCGATGTAGTTGGTTAAAGCCATTCGGCCTAATGGGGCAAAGATTACCTCGAATCCTCGTCGCAGAGGCGTGCGCAGTATGACGACTACAGCCGCAACCCATGTTGCAGCGAATAGGAAGCCTGCAATCGAAGAATGCGGTGAGAAGCCCGCTTGATCGCGGTGAAGGTATTGGATATAGCTGCCGATAGCGGTGAGCAAGATGAGTATCGGCAGTGCTAACGCTGCTGGCTTCGGGTGCTCATCCAGTTTCTCCGGAACGCGCCACTCCGATGCGGCAAAGCCAAGTAGGAGCAGACCTGGAATGAGCAAAACACCACCAAAATACACGCCGACGAGGGTGAGGATCACACCAAGTGCGAGTGCGATTCCTCGTCTCTTCTCCAACGGTAGGAAAGTCAAAGGAAACAGGAAGACGAGTCCACCAATTGCGTAGGGCGTGAGGGCCTCACCTGGCTGAAATATCGTATGCACTAGCCCAAGGAGAAGCAGAGGAATGAGCCGTCGCAGCATGATCTGCCATTCCCCTCGTCCGCGTCTCCGTGCCGAACGGGTAATCATGGCAAAGCCGATTCCAAACAAGAAGGTAAAAACAGGAAAGAACCGTTCGTTTACAAGGAGGTTCACCCATGTCCAAGCCTGGGTATTGCTTGTCGACGCTGGGTACATATTCCACATCTGCGTCACGTTAACGAAGGCGATGCCGCATACCGCGATTCCACGCACCACATCTAGCGAAAGAAGCCGGTTAGGTATCTCGATCTTTGCCGACGATGCACTGATGACCATTGCGTTCCTTACTGTTTAGTACTTCCCGTTTATGTGCAGTCTCCCCATTACCTCATAAATAGACCTTCAGATTCCTTTTTTGAAGGTTCTGGACATTTCATTCCAGAATAAATAGTATGAAAGTCATGGGCAGGCCAAGAGAGTTTGATGAAGACCAAGTTATCCGCAAGGCAATTGCGCTATTTGGTGAACACGGATTTAATGCTCCACCCGTAGATGCAATCCTTTCTTCCCTTGGGATTAACCGCTCGAGCTTCTACAAGCTCTTTGGATCGAAGCACGGCCTGCTCCATGCAGCACTGGAGGCAGTGTGCCAAGAAGCTAAGGCCGGAGAAGTGACCGAGGACGCAAAAAACCTCGTTGTGGTCACCCTCGTTGAAGTTGCACCTACGAGCCACGAGATGCGAGGCCTCATTCTTGACGCAAGCGTTCTGTGCTTTGGAAAAGACAACGCCGTCCTTGGCAAACACCTACTCAACCGCGCCAGCGGAAAGCTCAAAGGAGACCACCGATGATCAATAGGCTTACTTTTACTGACAACGCACTCATTATTGAACCCGTTGTTCAGACCACCGATTTAGTAACGCCATGGTGAGGATCGAGTAACGCCCGGGTGAGTATCCAGTAACACCCGGGCG
>NZ_JASPJJ010000032.1:0-7928 GCF_030232825.1 Corynebacterium sp. MSK044 | reverse complement strand
ACTCAATCGGCATCCAAAAAGGCCAAATCTAACCCCACGACACGCCGGGGCCAGACACACTTTTTGACCCTTAACCCTCGGCTTCTAACCGAAACAAAAAAGCTGCCCCGCCATCAGTCGGGGCAGATCTCATCTTGTGGAGCTAACGGGATTCGAACCCGTGACCCCCACACTGCCAGTGTGGTGCGCTACCAGCTGCGCCATAGCCCCGTAGCTCCGGCGAACTGGGATTTTAGGCCAATGTTCGCCGTGCAACTCCGATCAATATACACCCGCTGGTGGGCGAGACCAAAATCGCTTGCTGGCTGCGGTTTTAAGAGCTGCGGTTTTAAGCGAAGAGGTCGTCAATCCAGTTGGCGAGGGGGTTGGAGGGGACATCCTTGCCGTCGACAAGCACGCGCGGTGAGGAGAGGTCACCGGTCTTGTCCACGAGATCCTTCTCATTTGCCTCGCCCATTGCCTTGGCGCGGTCGGTGTACTCGCCGTTGCGGATTGCCTCGACCGCACCCTTGGACGCACCGAAGTCGTGCGCAAGATCCGCCAACGTGTCGTTGTCCGCGGTGGCGTAGAGGTTCTGCTGCTGCTCCATCAGCGCCTTGCGGAGGTTCCAGTACGCTTCAATTTCACCTTTATCAGCCAGGGCAAGCACAGCGGCAAGAGCACGCGTGGAGTGGCCCGCGTTGTATTTGTCACCTGTGCCGTCCAGGAAGATCAGTGGGTGCAGGTTCACGGTGAGTTCACCGGCCTGGATCTTGGACAGCATCTGATCATCCGTGTTCATCGCCAGCTCACCGCAGTAGTGGCAGGAGAAGTCCTCGTAAATGCCAGCTTCTTTCGCATCGTCAGCGTTGTCGCCGCTCAGGGTGATCACGTTATCTGTAAGCGACAAGCTCACCCCATCAACCTTCTGCATGTTTTCCGCAATGCGGTCAGCTTGGGCACCACGGCCGTTGTACACGATGAGGCCGATCACCAGCGCACCGATGAGCACCAGCGCAGCCATCGCCGCCCAGAAGCCTTTGCTTCCCGACGAATTCGGGTTTGTCACCGACCGCGAAGCACCTTTAGTCGCATTCGGCTTGGAAGAGGAAGTCACAGTACATCACCTTTAGAGTCAGAGGTTGGGCTGTTTTACCAAGAAAGTTTAGGGGTACAACGCGAATTTCTTAAACGGACGGTAGATCATGAACACCGTCACCGCGATGTAGCCAACGTCGCGCGCAATCGCCCACAGCAAATCAGTCGGGGAGCTATCCGGATCCGGCCCGAAGCACCCACAATCAATTTGCAGGCCACGGCTATAAGCAGATGCCAAGCCGATGATGAACAACAGGAGCACCCCCACGGACACCCAGCCTGCTGGGCGCAACTTGATACCCAGAAGAAGGATAAGGCCGCCGGCGATCTCAAGCGGGCCAATCAAACCAGCTAGAAGATGCGACCAATACGGGGTGAAGATGTCATACGCCTCGATGCTCTGCGTGACCAGAAGACGGTTGTCTAGCTTAGTCGCCCCAGCCCAGATCCACATGAAGGCCAAGCCGAACCGGGCAAGCGCCGACAAAACATCAAGCACGCGATCGCTTCTCGACGTCTGCACTACGGGCGCCACTGGAGAATCCTGTTGAATCGTCACCTACATGACACTAGCCGAAAGTAGGGGGTCTTCGCCTACCGCTCCCCTAGCTTTCCCCTAACACTGCGCTGACAACATCCTGTGCTTCCTTCTGCACCTGCTCTAGGTGCTCTTCGCCCTTGAAGGATTCGGCATAGATCTTGTACTTGTCCTCTGTGCCGGACGGGCGGGCTGCGAACCAGGCGTGCTCGGTGGTCACCTTCAGCCCACCGATGGCGGCGCCGTTACCAGGGGCGTCGGTGAGTTTGGCGGTGATCGGATCCCCTGCCAAGGTCGTGGCCGTGACTTGCTCAGGCGAGAGCTTCTTCAGGGTGGCTTTCTGCTCACGGTTCGCTTCCGCATCGGTGCGCGCGTAGACGGGTGCGCCGAAGGTTGCCTCCAGCTCCCCATAGCGTTGCGAAGGGGTCTTACCCGTCACCGCCGTGATCTCCGAGGCGAGCAGGTCCATGATGAGGCCGTCCTTGTCCGTCGACCACACCGTGCCGTCCTTGCGCAGGAAGGAGGCGCCGGCGGATTCTTCGCCGCCGAAGCCCACGGAGCCGTCAATGAGCCCCGGCACAAACCATTTGAAGCCCACGGGCACCTCGACGAGTTTGCGGCCCAGCGAGGCCACCACGCGGTCAATCATCGAGGACGACACCAACGTCTTCCCCACCGCCGTATCCGGCGCCCAGCCCTCACGGTGCGCGAACAGGTACTCAATGGCCACGGCGAGGTAGTGGTTCGGATTCATCAGTCCCGCATCCGGGGTGACAATGCCGTGGCGGTCCGCGTCCGCATCATTGCCGGTAGCAATGTCGTACTTATCGCGGTTGGCCACCAGGCTGGCCATGGAGTTCGGCGAGGAGCAGTCCATGCGGATCTTGCCGTCCGTATCCAATGTCATGAACCGCCAGGTAGCGTCCACCTCAGGGTTCACCACGGTGAGGTTTAGACCGTGTGCCTCCGCGATGGCACCCCAGTAGTCCACTGAGGCCCCACCCATCGGGTCCGCACCGATGCTCAAACCAGAAGAACGAATCGCATCAATGTCCACCACATTGACTAGGTCAGCCACGTAATTCTGCATGAAGGAGTGCTTGCCTGCCCGCGGATCCAGCACACCACTGACTGGGGTACGCTGCACCCCCTCAAGGCCCTGCGCCAAGTACGCGTTCGCGCGTGCCGCAATCCAATCCGTCGCGTCCGTATCCGCCGGGCCGCCTGATGGCGGATTGTATTTGAAGCCACCATCGCGTGGCGGGTTGTGGGATGGGGTGATCACAATGCCGTCCGCACGCTTCGGATCCGTGCCGGTCACTCCACCAGTCAGGGAGGCATTGTGCGCCAGGATCGCATGGGAGACTGCGGGGGTGGGGGTGTAGCGCCCGTGATCGTCGACAAGCACGGCGATGTCATTCGCAATGAGTACTTCGAGCGCCGACACCATCGCGGGCTCACTCAACGCGTGCGTATCGCGCCCGATGTACACGGGACCGCCGATCGCATTCTCGCGGCGGTAATCCACGATTGCCTGCGTCGTCGCCCAAATATGCTGTTGGTTAAACGCATTATCCAAGCTGGAACCACGGTGACCCGACGTGCCAAACACCACCTGCTGGTCCGGATCATGCGGATCAATCTCGCGCGTGTAGTAGGCGGTAACCACCTCCGCAATATCAATGAGATCCTCGGGGCGGGCGGGTTGGCCGGCTCTTTCGTGCGTCATGCTTACTCCTTATGCGGTCGTGCCTATCCGTCTACCCCCATCTTCCCCCGCTTTGCATTACTCCGCCACGTGAAACCTTCTTTTACCGCGGTGGGGGTGGGTGCGTTACCGTGTACACGTGTTGAATAATGCACTCAAGGAAGGCCTCGCCATTGGTTTCGGCGCGTCTTTCGGTGCGCTTGCACGTTTTGCGTTCACACCGTTGCTTGCGCCGGAGCCGCCGGCAGAGATCATCATCATCTTCATCATCAACTTGATCGGCTGTTTCCTCATGGGACGCTTCGACCCAGGCCCGTTTTGGGGTCGCGGGATGATCGGCGGGTTCACTACGTTTTCTGCCGTCTCCTTCCTGGCCATGCAGACCAGCGCCCTGCACGCCTTCATGTACATGGCGGGCACGATGATCGTAGGCCTCGCCGCGTGGGAACTAGGAAATGCTTATCGACGATCGGTCGCCCCATGACCCCACGCACCCCCCAATTCTTAGGCCCCGACGGCGTTGTCGGCTCTCACCTGCGCGAAGCTTTGAGCACCGGCGATGGCGCACGCACGATCTTTCTGTTGTTCGTCTTCGTGGGCTTTGGCGCGTTCCTCGGCGGATTGACCCGCTGGGCGTTGAGCGTGGTGTTGAAGGGCACGCCTGGAACGTGGGCCGCCAACCTCATCGGGTCGGCTGTGCTTGGCTTTTCCGCGGCGATGCCCTCCATGTGGCCAGCCTTTTTGGGTGCCGGTTTCGGCGGTGCCGTATCCACCTTGTCCACCATGGCTAAGGAGATGGGCCAGATGGTGGAGCGCAAACAGTGGTGGCCACTGCTGCGCTACACCACCCTGACCTGCGTCGCCGGCGTGATTGCTGCGTGGTACGGCCTGCGTGTGGGATTGCAGCTCATTCCGGCGTTTTAGCCCATTACTCAGCGATGGCATCAAGCGGCGGTGTTTTCGCTGCGCGCTGCGCCGGCCACAGCGCCGCAACAACACCGACAACCAGGGAGCTCACCAACATCGCGGCGAGCAAGCTCCATGGGTAGGCAATATTCGATAGGCCTTGATCCTTCAGCACAGTCAGGAATGCCCACCCCAGCGCGAGGCCGGTGAGCACACCGAGCAGGGCACCGAAGACCGCGATCTGCACAGATTCCAAAATGATCATGGTGCGCACCTGGCGACGCTGCGTGCCGACGGCGCGCAGCATGCCGATCTCCTGGCGGCGCTCAATGACGGAGAGCGTCAGCGTGTTGATGATGCCCAGTACCGCAATCACCACCGCCAATGACAACAGCGCATACAGGATGTACAGCATCTGGGTGATCAGCTGCTTAGCCTCCCCACCGAATTCATCCCGGGTGCGCACCTGGACGATGATGCTGTCCTTCACCGCCTTCTCCACGTTGGCACGGAGAGTGTCTTCATCCACGCTGCCATCGTTGCTGGCCCCGACCATGACGATGGTCTCTTGATCCGGTCGCACCAGCTTGTCCGCCGTCGCCCGAGAGATGACAAAAGATTCCAAGATGTTGGATTTGCCGAAGATGCCCTTCACCTCCGCCTGCACGGGTCCGTCTTGGCTGAGCGGCGAATCAACGTCCACAACATCCCCGACTTGAAGGTTGTGTTCCTTGGCGTACGGCTGGGGCAGAATAACACCACCGTCCGTCAGATCTGAAGTGCCGTCGGCCATCTCGATGACGGTGAGACGGCCCGGGTCGCCATTCATCACGTCACTGAGCTTCATGGGGCCCATTTCGTAGGCAGCTCTGCCATTCACCGTCAGGGGCGCCTGCGAGTATGTGATCACATCCCCCACGCCCTCGGCCGCTTCCACCTTGCCCGGCACATCACCCGGAACAGGGAAGGCACCAAACTGGGGGCCGTACATAACAAGATCGGCGGTGATCTCATCTTCGAGGATGTCGTCCACCGAGCGCTGCATGGAGGTGCCCAGCATGCCAAACGCCGTTACCAGCGCCACGCCCAGCATCAACGCGAACGCCGTGGCCGATGCACGCCGGGGATTCCGCTTCGAGTTCGTCGCAGCCAACGAACCCACGGCCCCGAACGGCGCTCCGATCCCCTTACCTAGCGCCGGCACGATCGGCATCGACAGCGCCGGTCCTGCCAGAAACAGTCCGATGATTGCCAGCACCGCGGCACCGCCAACGAGTCCCGCGCGTGGCCCCGTTGAGCCGTCCTCCCACAGAACACCCCATGCAGCAAGACCCGCACCGATGAGCAGCAACACCGCGCCGACCAAAGTGCGGGCCTTCAGTGGTTGTGGTGTCGCAGACTCACTTGAGCGCATGGCCTCCACCGGCTGCACCCGCCCCGCACGTCGCGCCGGAGCCCACGCTGAGGCCACCGTCACCAGCGCACCCACCACGATGGGCGCTGCAACAGCCTGAACAGATACGCCCCAGCCCGCCCCGGGTAGCTCCATGCCTTGGCGTTCCATGATCATACGAATCACAGCGACCAGACCAGCACCCGCCAGCACGCCAATCGCCGAGCCAATCACACCAACAATCGCGGCTTCCACAACCACGGACCGCGTAATCTGGCTTTTCGACGCCCCCAATGCCCTCAACAGCGCAAACTCCTTCGTCCTCTGCGCCACGATCATGGAGAAGGTATTAGCGATGAGGAACGTACCCACCAGCAGACCCACAAGCCCAAAAGCGATGAGGAAGTAGCTGACGAAACTGAGGGCGTTGCGGATTTCTTCAGAGGCTTCGTCGGCAAGCGTCTGGCCTTCCTTGACCTCATACTCCGGGAACGCCTCCGCGAGATGCGCGGTGAGCTGCTCCGGATCAACCCCGTCCTTCGCGCTGACCGAGAACCCAGGGACCGTCCCGTACGAGGCATAGAACTGCAGGTACGACTCTTCCGGGATGCGCAACGTCAGCGACATCCCCTGATCCAGCTCATTGGTATAGAAACCGGTTACCTTCATGTTCTGAGTGGCCTGGGTATCCACAACAATGAGTTCATCACCGATGGAGATTCCATACTTGTCGGCCCCCTTTGCGTTCACAATCGCCTCGCCTACGCCGCTGGGTGCATCACCCTCGACGATCTCGGGGACCGACCCCACCGCATCTGCTGGCGGATAGTAAATGTGGACCTCGGAAACGCCAGCACCTGTCTGATACGCGTTACGGCCACTATCCGCCACAACAACCGCCGTGCGACCACTGATGTTGACCTTGTTGACGTCGGGATCCGCCCCAATGACATCCCGAAGCTCCAGCGGCACTGGCGCACCCTGCTCTTTTCCACGCACGACCGCATCATCGTCCGCGAAAGCACTTGCGACAGCCGAGTCAAAGGTCTTACCCAACATCGTGGTGAACATCAGCGACCCAGCGATGAACGCGGTGCCCAGCACCACCGCCAGAACCGTGAGCGCGAGACGAAGCTTATGAGCTGCAATATTCCGCAGCGATACCTTGGTTAAAGCGCTAGCCATTAGCCCTCAATCCCCGACATCGTGGACAGGATGCGCTCCATCGTCGGGTCGTACATCTCGTCGACGATGTTCCCATCCGCAAGAAACACCACGCGATCCGCGTATGACGCCGCCCGGGCATCATGCGTCACGATAACCACCGTCTGCTCATCCCCATCCACCGCCGCACGCAGGATCTCCAGCACCTCACGGGATGAATTCGAATCGAGGTTGCCCGTCGGCTCATCCCCGAAGATAATCTCCGGACGGCTCACCAGCGCCCTCGCGCAAGCCACACGCTGCTGCTGTCCACCCGAAAGCTCACTCGGACGGTGGCTCAGCCGGTTAGCCAAACCAAGGCGCGTAGTGATCTCCTCGAACCACTCCTGATCTATCTGACCGCCAGCGATATCCGTGGGCAAAGTGATATTCTCCGCCGCGGTGAGCGTAGGCACCAAGTTGAACGACTGGAAGATAAACCCAAGACGGTCACGGCGCAGCGCCGTGAGTTCCTTGTCGTTGAGCGTAGCTAGATCCGTATCCCCGATGTAGGCCGAACCAGAAGTGAAAGAATCCAGCCCAGCCATCGCATGCATAAGCGTCGACTTACCAGAGCCACTCGGCCCCATGATGGCAGTGAACTGGTGACGCGCGAACTTCACGCTCACCCCGTCCAGCGCTGTCACCTGGGTATCACCGCTGCCGTATGTCTTTACCAGGCTCACTGCCCTCGCAGCCGCCCCCTCTTGCAGGTCCTCTTCAGCTCTTGAATGCCGGCCCACAGTGACCACCTGTCTCCCCTAACTACGTTGGCAATGACGCACGCGGGCACGCCACAAAGTACACGACACGAAACTACACGAAAGCAACGCCATCACATACCGGACAGTACAGTTCACGGTTCGGGTTGGTTTGATGATTGTGGAATCTGTTTCGTGTTTTCCCTGGTGGTGTGTGGGGGTGAGATGCGATGTTCAAACTGGGTATGCAAGTAACGCGGCACCCGTCACTGTGGTGTGGGGGTGCCGCGTTGGGTTATGTAGTTGTTTATTTGTGTTTTTAGGTCGGCGGTAACTTACTCTCCCACACCCTCCCGGGTGCAGTACCATCAGCGCGGGTGGGCTTAGCTTCCGGGTTCGGAA
>NZ_JASPJJ010000031.1:0-8096 GCF_030232825.1 Corynebacterium sp. MSK044 | reverse complement strand
AATCAAGATCACCGTATTATCCCAGGCTGCCTCGGGAATCCGTATCGGTTTATCCACACGAAATGTCCCTTAAGCCAATTTTTTCACCATCCGTCCCACCCGTGGGCGGAAATTTTTTGCCAGAACCCTTGACGGCATATCGATTAGCGATATTATCGAATTACGACAGCATCGAATATCGATAAGAAAGGATCGCCGTCATGAACACGCCTACCCCGACCCCCAGGCCCCGCCCACCGAAGGGCCGCGACCGCACAAAGATCTCCCGGTTCGACGCTCTCGCCGTCGCCATCGCCTTCGCATGGCTCCTGCCAGAGATCATCGCGCTGGTGAACGATGGAACGATTTCCAGCCGCCTCTCCCCCGCCATCGAAGACGGTTTGCACTTCGCCGATCTGACCACCGGCCCGCAGACCATGTTCACCGTCGCCCTAGGTTTGAAGTTCGTTGCCCTGCTCAGCGCAGTGTTCCTTGTAACAAACACCTTCACCGACATGGCGAAAGAGAAGGTCTTCACCGAAAAGAACGCACGTCGCCTCACTGGCGCATGGATCAGCATTGTCGTCTTCTTCATTGCCCGTTTGGGCCTGGAAGGCATGGCCAATAACTGGGCCGCCGCTCAGCTTGGAATCGACTGGTGGGGCGCCCCGGGAACCGGCACCCCACTTTCTGAGCTCGCCCCGGCCCTCCTTCTCATCCTCGTTCTCGGCGCACTGGCCACGATCCTGCGCCGCGGCGCGAAGCTGGAAGAGGATGTTGATGGCCTTGTCTAACCCCACTGATGCACCACGGGTGGTGTGCCATCTCGACGAGCTCATGGCCGCGCGCGGCATCACCGGCGCAGCCCTCGCCGAACAAGTGGGCATCACGCCCGTTAACCTGTCCGTCCTGAAAAACAACCGCGCCAAAGCCGTTCGCTTTACTACCCTCGCCGCGATCTGCCAGGCACTCGACTGTCAGCCGGGGGATGTCTTCTCAGTGAAGTAGGCTCGCAGGCATGAGTTTTCCTTCTCCCTCCCACGACTCCTACGCCCTTGTCACCGGTGCCAGCCAAGGCATCGGTGAGGCCATGGCGCGTGATTTGGCTAAAGCTGGGTACAACCTGATTGTCGTCGCAAGGCGAAAGGACGTGCTCGAAGCACTCGCGGCGGAGCTTGAAAAAGCGCACGGTGTTGATGTCATCGTCGCCGCACATGATCTCTCCGTCGCCGAGGACGTGGACAAGCTCCTTGCGCTTATCGACGATTACCGGGTCTCCATCTGCATCAACTCCGCCGGCATCGCCTCCTTCGGCCCCTTCATGGAGCAGGACTGGGACTATGAGACGAACCAGTTCAACCTTAATGCCACCGCCGTCTTCCGCATCACCAAAGCTGCACTGGACCAGATGGTTCCGCGCGGTGAGGGCGCATTGTGCAACGTCGGCTCTGCGGCCGGCAACGTGCCCATCCCGAACAACGCCACCTACGTGTTCACCAAGGCTGGCGTGAACGCTTTCACTGAGGCCCTGCACTACGAGCTGAAGAAGACCGGCGTGCACTGCACCCTCCTCGCCCCAGGCCCCGTCCGCGATGCCGTGGTGCCTGAAGCGGAACAGTCCATCGTGGACAAGGTTGTCCCAGACTTCCTCTGGACCACCTATGAATCCTGCTCCCGCGAAACCATCGAAGCCATGATGAAGAACCGCCGCCGCATCACCCCAGGCCCACTGTCCAAGGCCATGGATTTCGTCTCCTCCTTCGCCCCACGCGGTGCACTTGCACCCGTCATGGGCTGGTTCTACGCCAAGATGGGCTAGCGTTGTGCCCATGAATGAAGCACTCGCTGCTAAAGATGACCGCATTGTCTGGATCGACCTTGAAATGACCGGCCTAGAACCAGACCGCCACGTGATCGTGGAGGTTGCAGCCCTGGTCACCGATGCGGACCTCAACGTCCTCGACGAGGGCATTGATCTTGTCGTTCACGCCAGCGACGCCGAGCTCGCAGAGATGGATGACTTTGTCACCAACATGCATGCAACCTCTGGCCTCACCGAACAGATCAAGGCTTCCACGATCACGGTGGAGGAGGCGGAAGCGGCGGTTCTGGAGCTCGTCGAGAAGCATTGCATTGGAATCCGCCCACCGCTGGCCGGCAACTCCATTGCCACGGACCGCTCCTTCATCCGCGCATACATGCCACGCCTGGACGAACGCCTGCACTACCGCATGATCGACGTGTCCACCATCAAGGAGCTCACCCGTCGCTGGTTCGCCGACACGTACTACAACCAGCCCGACAAAAACTTGTCCCACCGTGCGCTCGCCGACATCGTGGAATCCGTCCGCGAGCTCGACTACTACCGTCGCTCTGTTTTCATCGCCAGCCCCGGCCCCGCAACAAGCGAAGCAGCAGCACACGCGCAGGACGCCGTGGGCCGCTACCAGCAGTTTTTGTAATTCAGACCAAGTGAACTAGAGTAGGTTTCCGCTGTGCAAACAGCGATGGTGGCTGTAGTTCAGCTGGTAGAGCACCAGGTTGTGATCCTGGGTGTCGCGGGTTCGAGCCCCGTCAGCCACCCCGAAGGTTAAGGCCCTGCACCATCCCGCAAATGGAATCGGTGCAGGGCCTTACCCATACCCCCGGCGGACCGGGAAACTAGGAAGACGTATCGGCGTTGCCAGCCTTGATCGTCTCCCAATCAATGTTCCAGTAGCCCAAACCATCCGTGCCCGGCAGTGTGCTGCCCTTGGTGTTCACAATCTCAACCGGGTCGCCGCGCTTGACGGTGTCCATGTACCACTTGGCATCCGCCGGGGTGGCGTTGATGCAACCGTGGGAGACGTTGGTTTGCCCCAAAGCCCACGTTGCCCACGGGGCCGAGTGGACGTAGATGCCGGACCAGGACAGCTGGGTGGCGTAGTTCACCGGCGTGACGTAACCGCCCGCCTCCAGGCTTAGACCATAGGTGCGCGAATCCATGACCAAGCTGTCATGGCGATCCCCCACCACATAGTTGCCGTTTGGAGTGTCATAGCTGCCGTCGCGGCCCAGCGCGATGTTGAAGGACTTAATCTTTTCACCGTTGCGGTACACGGTCAGTGTTTTGGTGCTGTTGTCCACCACGGTGCGGACCTCCTCACCAATGGTGAAGTTGGTTTCCGTGTCCTGCTGGCCGTAAATACCGTTGCCAAAGTCCTTGCCGTACAGGTCTGCCTTCACCGTCACCTTCGTGCCCGGCTCCCAGTACTCCTTGGGGCGCCAGATGAGCTTGTTGGCCTCGATCCAGTAGAAGCCACCCACGGTGTTGTTGGACGTCTCAATCGTGATTGCGTCCTGCACAGCCTGGCGGTCCTGCGGTGACACATCAAAATAGAAGACAACAGCCTGAGCCACACCGACTTCGGACCCTTCAAGCGGGCTAACGGAGCCAGACATCTGCAGGCTCGGCGTCACCGTGGTGAAGCTGGCCAGCGTTGCCGTCCCCTGCTTGGTCATGGCTTTCACCGTGTAAGTCTTGCCGTAGCCCAGTGGCTCGGCGGTGGTCCACTCAGTGCGGTCATCGTTGAAGGATGCCTTGACTTCCTTGCCAGACTCATTCGTCATGGTGACGCTACTCAGCCCCGCCGGCGTATTCACCTTCACGGGAATGCCCGGCTCCACTTCAGTGGCGCCGTCCTTCACGGAGATGGTGGCCGGGGTGTCCTTAACAATCTCCTTTTCGGCCTCTGCAGCCGCGTCACTACGTTCCAGCGTGCAACCAGCCAACGCAGTCCCCACAAGCACGGCTGCCGCACTCGTGGCAACAACACGACGGAGCTTCGACACCGACCACACCGACCTAGAAGACATGCTTCAACCACTTAACTTTCTGCCGCACCCCGATACCGCTATCGGACTTCACCTTTGTTAATCGCAGGTATCGCCTGGTTAGTTACATGATTCACCTTCAAAGAAACTGCACCACACACAACGCTTTGAGCGATTATCGTGCCCGTTACCTTAACGCCAAACCCAACATTGTCCTACTTGAAACAGTCACATCCGCCAAGTCGTTATCGTATTGTTTCCCTAGCCCCATAACACCGTTCTAACCAGGCGATTTCATGTATTGAGGGTGGGGTGCTATATTTTTCTTTCGTTGCCTTCCAAAGGCAAAGCGCCATTAGCTCAACTGGCAGAGCAACTGACTCTTAATCAGTGGGTTCGGGGTTCGAGTCCCTGATGGCGCACAGACTACGAGGTCAGAGCACCCCCACGGTGTCTGGCCTCGTTTTTCGTATCCATAGCCCTGTCGGCAAGACTACTCTTAAGTGACATGAGCACCGCCGAGGCAACACCACCCAGCCCCATCCATGCCGTGACTGTTTTTGCAGGAGCCCGAGAGGCAACTGCGCCAGAGATGAACACGCTGGCCAGGGATTTTGGGGTGGCACTCGCCCGGCGCGGCATCACACTTGTGTATGGCGGTAGCCGGTTGGGTTTGATGGGGGCAGTCGCCCAGGGCGCGATTGATGCTGGTGGTGCGACGGTGGGTATCATTCCGGAGCATCTCGCCGCGCATGAGATTGCGCACACGGGCCTCACGGAGCTCGTGTTCGTGGATACACTCGCGCAGCGCAAGGCCCTCATGAGTCAGCGGTGCGATGCATTTGTTGCGCTTCCTGGGGGTGCGGGCACGCTCGATGAGCTTTTCGACGAATGGACCAACCAACAACTCGCCCTCCACACCAAACCCATCGGCCTGCTGGGCACCGAGTTTTGGCAACCGTTGATCCAGATGGTGGACCACATGGTGGCGCACGGCTTTGTGCGCCAAGAGGACCGTGACAGTCTCATCGTGGTGGATGATCCGGACGAGTTGTTGGATCAGCTGGCACAGTGGCGCCCACAACGCCCTCGGTGGTGCCCTGCGCCGCAGAGCGCTGAACAGGACAAGGATTGAGTAGGGTTACGGGGTATGACCAAGGCTCTTGTCATTGTTGATGTTCAGAATGATTTCTGCCCCGGTGGCTCCCTTGCCACCGACCGTGGTGACGTGGTGGCGGAAAGCATTGCCCAGCTGCTTACCACCAACGCGAAGGATTATGACCACATCGTGGCCACCCAGGATTGGCACATTGATCCGGGGACGCACTTTTCTGACACCCCAGATTTTGTCGATACGTGGCCCGTTCACTGCGTTGCGGATTCGGAAGGCGCTGCCATGCGCGCACCGCTGGCCGAGGAAGCAGCCGCATCCGTCATCGAAGAGTACTTCCGCAAAGGGCGGTATGAGGCGGCGTATAGCGGGTTCGAGGGGGCGTCGACAAGCGAAGATGTACTTCTTGCGCAATGGCTGAATGAGCGTGGGGTAACGCTTATCGACATCGTGGGCATCGCCACCGATCACTGCGTCCGCGCCACCGCACTGGATGGGCTGCGTGAAGGCTTCGAGGTACGCGTGCTCAGCCAGCACTGCTCCCCCGTGAGCGAAGAACGCGGCCGTGCGACCTTGAATGAGCTCCGCGAAGCCGGCGCAGCGGTACTTTAAAAAAGCAGCGCGCCCTTGCCTAACTGGCAAGAGGGCGCGCTGTACTTATCGAGCTTTAGTTACGCTCAGCGAGCAGACGCTGCAGCTCCTTGAGGTCCTTCTTCTTCTTGCGGCTGCTCGAAGACTTCAGGGCAACAAGCAACACCACAGCAACGGCTACACCGGCAAGCACCTTCTGCACCTTGTCATCCTTGAGCTTGGTGCTCACCTGCGCCTTCGCATTGTTGGCCAGGTTCTCCGGACTGGTACGGTCAGCGAGCTCATCGATCGTGCTGGCCAGGTTGGCGCGGGTGCGCTCGATCTCGCGCTGGATATCGTTAATATCGCGTGCCACTTCTAACTCCCATAAAGGTTTGCTTGTCTATCTCGTTCCCACAGTACCGTACCGAAGAATCCCTGACGCAGCACCGGTTCCATGCCAGCGCACCACAAGTACAGTGGCCAGTATGACTGAACAGATTCGTTTGAACGTCGGCGACGCCGCCCCCGCCTTCAGCCTCCCCAACGACAAGGGAGAAACCGTTTCCCTGTCCGACTACGCAGGCAAGCGCGTCATCGTGTACTTCTACCCACGCGCCAACACCCCAGGCTGCACCCGCGAAGCATGCGATTTCTCCGAAAACCTCTCGGAATTCTCGGAGTCCTCCGTGGCGGTGGTAGGTATCAGCCCGGACTCCCCAGAAAAGCTGGCTAAGTTCCGCGCCGACCATGACCTGACCATCGAGCTGCTTTCCGACGAGTCCAAAGACGTCATGACCGCCTACGGCGCCTTCGGCGAGAAAAAGAACTACGGCAAAATCGTCCAAGGTGTCATCCGTTCCACCTTCCTCGTCGGCGCCGACGGCACCATCGAGTCCGCCCAGTACAACGTCAAAGCCACCGGCCACGTCGGTCGCCTCCTGCGTGACCTCGACCTGAGCTAAACACTCCCCCACCCCTTTTCAGCACTTGTTTCTTTCGCAGGGCGGTGCACTGTACACTGTGAACCGCTCCGCGCCATGAATCATGGACACTGTGCATTTCAGCGCGGGAGCGCGCCCGTGGCGGAATTGGCAGACGCGCTGGATTTAGGTTCCAGTGCCGCAAGGCGTGTGAGTTCAAGTCTCACCGGGCGCACACTCTTCTTGCCCCACCTCCGGACCTTGGGGCCTCAACAGTTTGATTGATAGAGTTTGGGTTGTGAGCGACCAAGACAATCAGGACATTCAGACTGAGCAACCTCCCCAACGCAAACGCTTGCGGGTACGTGCCTGGCACGTAATCCTGCTTATTGTGGCTGTGGCGGTGAGCATCATGCTGGCCAGCTGGCAGTGGTCGCGATACACCTCCGGCACCGGATCACTACAGAACCTGGGCTACGCGCTGCAATGGCCAATGTTTGGCCTGTTCCTCGTGTACATCTACCGCGCAGGCATGAAGATGGAAAACGAAAAGATCGATGCCGAAAACGCTGGTAAGTCCATGGATGCGCTCTATGAGGCGGATGCCGCCGCGTTCGGCGATCCCGATGCCGCGCCAGCCATGACTGAAATCAGCGAGGACTTCCTCCCCCAGCGACGCGAATTGGATGTGGAAGAGTTCAATGAGCTGAACACACCACGTCGGCGCCACCACACCGAAGACGTTTAAGGAACACGAATAATGAGCACTCCCCCGATGAACCCTGACACCCCTACTCCCCCAGATGCTGGCGCCCCGCGCATTCACCCAGAACGCAAACGTCGCGTGAAAACCGCACTCACACTATTCGCTATTACAGCATGGGTCACCGGTGTCATGCTGCTCCTGTTGTGTGTGCGCATGATCATGGAGTACATCCTCCACATGGACGTTTCTAGCCTGAACTGGGTAGCCATCGCCCACGGCTGGGTGTACGCCCTGTTCCTGTTGGCCACCCTGAACCTGGGCATGAAGGCCCGATGGGCCACCAAAACCTGGTTGGTCACGGCACTGGCGGGTGTGGTGCCCTTCCTCTCCTTCTTCGTGGAGCACTGGCGCCGCAAGGAAGTTACAGAGGAATTCGCCCTCAATGAGCCGTAGCAGGCACTAAAGCGTCTCCTAGGGAGGCACGGGCCAGCCTTAGACTTAAAGGTCAAAAGTGTGTCTGGATTGGCTAATTTCGAGCAGGTGAACTGGGACGATACCGAAAATATACGCGTCTGAAACCTGTATCTGCTCATCGTACTGAGCTCCCCGCTGCGACACGGGTGGGGTGTTGGCGCCGGGGCCTTGGCGTGGTTGCGCCGGTTTGACTATCGCGCTTTGCGACGATCGACGACCTGGGGTTTTGTCTCCCACTCGCGGCGATAGTCAAACCTGGGCATGCCGAAAGACCAGCTGTTGCTGGCTTTCGACATGTGTTGGCGGGCTATCTTCCGTACAGCAGTGTCATCGCGCCGTAGGGGTGGATGGTGTTGGGCACGAGGTATCCGTTTGGTGATCTCCATTTGGGTGCGCCCCGGATGTTCTCCACCCGGCCGTGGTAGCTGCGTTCGGGGTCATCATCGTTGGTGCGGTTGTGATACCTGCACAACATCGCCAGGTTATCCATGTTGGTTAACCCACCCTGTGACCAGGCTTT
>NZ_JASPJJ010000030.1:0-8212 GCF_030232825.1 Corynebacterium sp. MSK044 | reverse complement strand
AAATCAAGATCACCGTATTATCCCAGGCTGCCTCGGGAATCCGTATCGGTTTATCCACACGAAATGTCCCTTAAGCCAGGAAGTTACATTGCGAAAAATCGGCTCGGATGAAATCCCAGGTAGAAAATTTCTGCTGTTTGGTAGTTACCGGAGCAATGTAAACTTTTACACGAAAATGCACTGAAGGGCACCGCTGGGGGCAGCGATGCCCTTCATCTCACCCTGTCCTGAAACCTTTACCCGATTGCCAGGTACGGCAATACGTTATTGGAATGTGTTGGCGGGGCCTGGCCGTGATTCGCGGGTGGCGATGCTGCGTGGTGTCTTACTGCTCCTCGTAGTAGTCCTCGTACTCCTCGTACTCATCCTCATCCACCGCGCGCGTGGTCATGGCCACGGCGGCGGCACCCAACAAGGCGAGGAAGGCGCTCAGCGCCACGCCGGTCCACATGGCGGTAGCGGAGCCCTGGTTGCCAGCGGCGGAGATGGCGGCGGTGGACCAGTGCATGGGCAGCGCGGAGGAGGCGGTGCGCCACACCAGGTCAACGTTGCCGGTGGCGGCGGTGGACCAGACCCAGCCGACGATGGCCATTTGCACCAGCCCGAAGATTCCGGCCACGGCGGTGCCACCAGTGCGGCCAAAGGAGGAACGAACAATCCAGGTGAAGCCGGCGGAGGCGAGGGTGACCAGCGCCAGGGCAAGACCACTCACTGCCAGGGCAAAGGGGCTCAGATTGGTGCCCAGGATGCCAACGAGGATGAGGCCGGCGGCAGTGATAAATGCAGTACCAATTCCGAGCGTGAGCCAGCGGTTACGGCCGCGCGCAGCGTAGGCGGCCAAGGCGAGAGCGATACCGGCGATGACGGCTAGGGCGCTCACCAGCATGGCGGCCAGCGGAGCAAGAGCAGAAGATGGCCCTTCAGACTCCGTGCCCGAGCCGGCGGCCACGGGCGCGGGTGCCGGCATGGCGCGCTGCACGTCGCTGATGCGGTCCTGGGTGGTGGTGGCCATATCGTCGATTTTGGATGCGCCGTCGACAAGTTCATCGATTCCACCGGTAGCGTCATCGACCTTGTTGTTCATCTCATTCAGGCCGTTGGCTAGGTCGCGGGCGCCGTTGGTGGCTGTGTAAATGCCGTCGTGGTAGGCGTAGCCAGGAACCGAGAGCTGGTTGGCCAGTTCGCGGGAGCCGTCCTTAAGCTCATTGAGCTGGGTGGTCATATCTTGGGGGATCTCGGCGGTTTCCACCTGGCGGCGCAGGTCCTCGAGCTGGGTGCGAAGGTCTACCACCTGGGGGTCGCGGGAGTTTTTGGTGGTGCGCAGGGTGCTGTCAATGGCGGAGAGCACTTGGCCGCGAATGGCATCAAACCCGACGACTTGGTCAACTGCACCACCAACGGAATCGGCGAGGCGGGTGGCGCCATCAGCGAGTGCTCCGGTGCCGTTCTGCAGATCGACCATGCCCTTGGACAGTTGGTCCGCTCCATCGCGGGCAGCTTTGATGCCATCGGCCAGTTCACCTGAGCCGTCCTTGAGCTGGTCAGTGCCATCAACGAGTTTCTGCGTGCCCTGGACGAGGAAGCTGGCTTGCGCTGCGGCATCACCGGCGGCCCGGCGCGCACCTACGAATTGGTCTGGCCCGGCATAGGTAGCGGGGGCGCCAGTTGTTTCATCGGAGTTGGGGCTCGTCCACGTGGCGGCGGGGTTCATGGGGGAGATTGCCGCGACGACGAACACGACAAACGCAAGGACAACGTTCCACTTCATAGCGCAAAATGTAACGAATGTGACGGTTGTTTCTGGTGAGACACACCGCGAGGGAGGGCGTCGATAAGCGAAAAGCAACTGCGCCGACCACGCGCCCACCTGATACCTTGGACTACGTCCCATGGGTGGGCTGCCCGCGCACCCGCAACCAGAAATACCCCGTGCCTATGGCTCTTCTCATTGTTCTAGGGATCGTTGCCGCTTCTGTGGTTGCGTCCCCGGTGCTGGTGCGCGCGGCGGATCGCAGGGCTGGTTGGGCCCTGGGTCCCGTCATGCTCATCGCCGCCGGTGTTCTCACGCGCGCCCTCAACGGCGATGGTCCCCTCGTGTTTGAAACAACGTGGGCTGAGGATTTGCTCGGCCCCGGAACCACCGTTGATCTTGCATTACGCGCTGATGGGCTGAGTGCGTTCTTCGCGCTGCTTGCGTTGTGCATCGGTGGCATCGTGCTTATTTATTCGGCGGCGTATCTGCCCAAAAATGATGGCAATACGAGTTTTTACACCATCATGACGGCGTTCACGCTGTCGGTGCTGTTGCTCGTGCTTGCCGACGATGTGGTGCTGCTCTTCATCGGCTGGGAGCTCGTGTCCATCGCGTCCTTCCTGCTCATCGCCCGTTCAGGCTCGTCGGGTGAGGCGGGTTCCTTCCGTACTCTCGCGCTGACGTTCTTCGGTGGTCTTACGCTGCTGGCGGGCCTGGCTATCGCTGCGGTGACCACGGGCACTACCCGTTTGAGCGGGATCCTCGCCGCGGATGTGTGGCAGCAGGACAGCAAGATCGTCACCGGCGTGGCCGTGCTCATTGCTATCTCCGGCTTCACCAAAGCCGCGCAGTTCCCCTTCCATTTCTGGCTGCCGGAAGCCATGGCCGCCGCCACCCCGGTTTCCGCGTTCCTGCACGCCGCCGCGGTGGTCAAGGCGGGTATCTACCTGCTGCTGCGCTTCTCCACCATCTTCGCCGGCAATCCCACGTGGAATGTCCTCTTGGTTACGGCGGGTCTGGGCACGGCGCTCATGTCCGCGATCTTTGCCATCACGAAGACGGACCTGAAGCAGCTCACCGCTTACTCCACGGTCTCGCACCTGGGTTGGATCGTGGCGGCCGTGGGCGTGGGCACTCCGTTCGCGCTCGCCGCAGCGCTCGTGCACACGCTCGCCCACGCACTGTTCAAATCCTCCCTGTTCATGCTCATCGGTGTGATTGACCATGAGGCCGGCTCGCGCGATATCCGCCGCCTGGGCCGCATGTGGGACAAGATGCCGTTCACGTTCGGCTCCCTTGTCATCGCCGTCGCATCGATGGCCGCGATCCCGCCACTGTTCGGCTTCGTGTCCAAGGAATCCATCCTGGATGCGTTCCACTCCACCGCGTACGGCCCGCTACTGCTCGCACTCGGTGGCCTCGCCGCGCTGTGCACCTTCGTCTACTCCGCCAAGATCGTCTTCGGCGCGTTCATCGACGGCCCGCGCGACATGTCCGACGTCCACGAAGCGCCGGTGTCCCTGTGGCTTCCAGCCGCGCTGCCCGGCCTCATGTCTGTGCCCGCGGTTTTTGCACTCTCGCTTATCGACGCCCCCGTGACCACCGCCGTCACCTCCATCGCCCCCACTTCCGCCTTCGAGTCGCATTTGGCTCTCTGGCACGGCGTGACCTGGCCATTCATCGTGTCCATGGTGGTCCTGGTGGCTGGCATCGGGTTCCTCTTCGTGCGCAAGCCGGTCTTTGCAGCACTGGAGAACAAGGCGTTGCTGCCGTTTACCGGCAATGACGTCTTGGCTGGTGTGGTGAAAGGCTCCGAACGTATTGGTCGTGCAGCCGGCGCCATGGCGAATAGCTTCAACCCCTCGCGCCACCTGGTCTGGTTGGTGGCCGTGATTGTGACCATGGGTGCTGTCACCGCCCTGTTCACCACGGGTGTTGACGGCGTGGTCCCAGCACCACGCACAGACGGTCTGGGTAACTACTGGGATCTCATCCCGCTGACCATCATCGGCGTGTCTGTCTTTGGTCTGATGGCCACGAAGAAGCGCATGACCGCAGCCATCTTGCTGGGCACCGCCGGTGTGGGCATGAGTTTGCAGATGCTACTGCTCGGTGCTCCTGACGTGGCACTGACTCAGTTCACGGTGGAAGCACTCACCATCGTGGTGATCATGATGGTGTTGCGCTACCAGCCCCGCCTTTTCCCGGAAACACCTGCGAAGCGCAAGACGTGGTCGATGCTCTTCGCGGCTGTGTCCGGCATCGTGGCATTCTTGGGCGTGTATGCGCTCACGGGACGTCGGGAACGCTCTGACCTGGCCATGTGGTACCTGTCCGAGGGTGGAAAGCTCACGGGTGCGGACAACATCGTGGCCGTGATCATCGTGGAATTCCGTGGCTTTGATACCTTAGGCGAACTTTCTGTCCTGGGCATGGCCGCAGTGGTTATCGCCGCTGTGACCGCCTCGGTACCGCGTCATGATTTCCAGGAAGGCACCCGTCCGGCACCGTTCGGTCAGTCGCGCCTGAACACGCTGCCGCTGCGGAAGGTAGCCAAGCTGATCACACCGATCCTCGTTGTGCTGTCCGTTCTCATCTTCTTCCGTGGCCACACCGCACCGGGTGGTGGCTTCATCGCCGCGCTCGTCCTGGCAACCGCGTTCGTGCTCAGCTACCTTTCCCAAGGCTCTGACCGCAACGCCGTGGGCCCGAAGACCCCGATTTATCTCACCGGTATTGGCATCATCGTGGCCATCTCCTCTGGCTTCCTCGGCTTCATCGAAGGTGGCTTCATGTATGCCATCCACGGTGAGATCGCCGGGGAACACATGACTACGTCCCTGATCTTCGACGCCGGTATTTACCTTGCGGTGCTGGGCATGCTCACCATGGCCATCAACGGCATGGGCGGTTACCTGCGCCCCGGCGCGAACCGCGAACAGTTGGACTACCACCGCGAAGGGGCCAATCCCCTGCCGGGTGTTCCCGAGATTTCCACGCCGGAAGGTGCCACGGAGTCCCACCCGAAGCCCATCAACCCGGCCGCGAAACCACTGGATTTGGCCAGCGCCATCGCCGCTGGATCGCGGAAGACCCCGAAGGGAGGCGCGAAATGATTTACGCAATCACAGTTGGAATCCTCATCGCCGGGGCGGTGTACCTGATCATGCAGCGTGGCATGGTGCGCATCATCTTCGGCATGTCCTTGTTTGGGCATGCCAGCAACCTGACGCTCCTTGCCGCCGGCAACGGTGCGTGGCGTGGGGAGGCCTTCCCCTCCCAAACCTCCATGGACCAGATGGCGGATCCCCTGCCACAGGCTTTCGTGCTTACCGCGATTGTCATCGCCATGGCCACCACGACCATCTTGCTGCTGCTTGCTGCGTTGGGGCGCGATGATGACACGATCGCGAACATCCTCGACGCTGACCAGGCTGCCAAGCTCGACCCGGATGCCCTCACCACCATGGGCCGCACTGCCCACAAGGGGGTGCGTGGCTAATGGCACCTGACGCATTACTTCCTGTCTTCGTTGCTCTGCCACTCATCGTTGCGGCAGTCACGGCGCTCTCGCCGTGGCGCATGCTTAACGACGCCTTGTCCCTCCTCATCCCCACCATCAACCTCGCCGGCGGCATGTGGCTGTACCTTTACACCGCGCAGCACGGCACTATTGGCCACATCATTGGCCTCTACCAGGGCGGAGCGGGAATCGCCTTTGCCGGGGACCAGTTCTCCGCGATCATGATCATCACCACCATGCTGGTGGCACTGATTTCCAACTGGTTCGCCATCGTCTCTGGTGAAACCCGCGCGCGCTATTACACACCGCTGACGCTGGTGCTCATCACCGGTGTGTCCGGTGCGCTGCTGACGGCAGACCTGTTCAACTTCTTCGTCATGATCGAGGTCATGCTGCTGCCCTCCTACGGCCTCATCGCCATGTCGGGCACGCGTCATCGCCTCCAGTCCGCACGCCTCTTCGTGCTGGTGAACCTCGCCGCATCGACCTTCCTGGTCATGGGCGTGGGCTATGTCTACGCCGTCACCGGCGCTGTGAACATCGGCGCACTCCAAGGTGCTGCCGCCGGCAACGGCCCCGTTACCGTCGCCATGGCCATCGTGGTCGCCGCCATCTGCGCGAAGGCCGCTGTGTTCCCGCTGCATACGTGGTTGCCGCGCACGTATACGTCGACAAGCGCTGCAGTGATGGGCCTCTTCTCCGGCCTGCACACGAAGGTCGCGGTGTACATGCTCTTCCGCATCTGGGTGGTCATTTTTGACATGGATACACGCTGGAACTGGCTGATCATCGGCGTGATGATCGTGTCCATGCTTGTCGGTGCCTTCGCCGGTCTTGCAGAATCCACCATCCGGCAGGTGCTCGGCTACCAGATGATCAACGGCATGCCATTCATCCTCATCATGCTGGCATTCACGCAGGAAGACGCCCGCTACGCACTCGCCGCCGGCCTGATGTACACCCTGCACCACATGATCACCATCGGCGCGCTGACACTGAACTCCGGCGCCATCGAAGAAACCTACGGCACCGGCACCCTGTCCAAACTCTCCGGCCTGGCGCGGCGCGACCCCCTCACCGCAACCGTCTTCGCCGCCGGCGCATTCTCCGTCATCGGCTTCCCGCCATTTTCCGGCCTGTGGGGCAAACTCTCCCTCGTCTTCGCCGCCGCGCGCCCCAGCGACCTCGCCTCCTGGGTAGTCATCAGCGCGATCATCGTCGCCTCCTTCGGCGCGATGCTGGCCATGTTCCGCGTCTGGCGCGAAGTGTTCTGGGGTCGCCCGATGGACCGGTTCCCGGAAACCTTGAGGGTGCGGGGGGCGCTGGTGGCGCCGTCGATAAGCCTTATGCTCATTTCGCTCGGCATGTTCATCGCAGCCGGCCCACTGTGGGGCGCCGTGACGGACTCCGTGGATGCGCTGCTCGATGTGGACGCCTATTCCAACGCTGTCCTCGGCACCGACCCCATCGGTGTCCCTGACGCCGCAACCCTGCAAGGAGGCCACTAATGAAAACCATCCTCCACGGCATCCGCTACTTCTTCTGGATAGTCAAAGAAATCATGGTCGCCGGATTCGCCACCGCTCTCGCGGCGTTCCGCGCTGACTCCGGCATCCAACCCATTGTCATCTACTACCCCCTGCGCGTGGACAGCGAATGGGAACTGTTCTGGTTCTCCACCTCCGTCACCGCCACCCCATCCACGCTGGCCATGGGCTTCCGCGACACCGGCGCCGACCAGCCACGCATCATGCTCGTCCAAGCCGCCTTCGGCTCCAACCCCGAAGACGTCATCGCCGGCCTAGCCGACATGGAAGAACACGTCGCGCCGCGGGTTGCCGACACCCCCGTCGACCCCGCCCAGGTCCTGTGGGAACCCTACGAAGACCTACGCGACGCCACCAACCCCGACGCCGCTGACCCAGTGGATGCTGCTGACCAGGCACGGCGTGCGCGTCGTGCCCGGCGTGCTGGTCGTGCTCGGAATGGAAGGAAGTGACCCTCGCACATGTTTGAAGGAATCCTCATCGGCGCCATCGTGATCATAGTGGCGTGCGTGATCATCGGGCTGGTAGCCATCCTGCGCGGCAAAGATGAACTCAGCCGCGCCGTGCTGGCGGACTACATCTTCTACGGCGGTGTCTGCCTTTACTTCGTATGGACGATCTTCAACGACACCTTCATCGGCTACGAAATCGCCATCCTCGCCGCACTCGTCTGCGGCGCCATCCCAACCCTGTCCATGTCCCGCATCATCTCGAGGGGGCGCCGCTAATGGCTCTCTGGCAGTACATCGTTCTCTTCTTCGTCGCCGTCGCCGTGTTCATGACGGTGGCCACCCTCATCCTGCAACTCCGCGCCCCCAACGCACTGACCCGCGTGAACCTCATGGGACCCCTGGTCTGCGTCGCCTTCCCGGCGCTCATCCTGGCCAAACTCACCGCGGACTGGGCCACCGATGGTTTCAACGCTGCGGACACCATCCGCGCTGTCATCGCCATCTTCGGCGTATGGATCGTCGGTTCCGTCGGCTCTTTCATCATGGGCCGCTCCATCCACGGCGTGACCGTGGTGGACCCGCGCGCCACTGGTTAATTCCATGGTAAGTGTCTGAAACTTTTTTGCCGGTTTGGGAACTCGTCCTGTTCCCGCTGGTGAAGGCTATGTTCCGCACTCTCCGGTGCGCGCTACCGCGCGCACCCCCTGTGGATAGTTTTTGGGTTATCCACAGGCTTTTTTAGCCCTTAGCTGCACGTTTCTGATTTTCCGTTTAGTGTGCGAGGCATGAACACTTTTGCAGCACTAGTTACGGGTTTAACCAACCCGATCGAGACCCTGGCATCCTTTGATGCCCAGGTGCTCCTCGACGCTGGCTGCAAACCCGCCCTGATTCGCCAATGGACCAACGTCCACAAGGTCTACTACGGGAAAACAAA
>NZ_JASPJJ010000002.1:0-248639 GCF_030232825.1 Corynebacterium sp. MSK044 | reverse complement strand
ACACGGCGAAGCAGAAGCCCTTCATACCCCCAACAACCTCACCCACGGAGTTGACAACCTATATAGGAACACCCCCCTTAACCCAAAGGCGTCACGGATTCGGGCATCAAAAAATCCGCCCCGGCATGTAGCCAAGACGGATTCTATGAACCTTGTGTAGAGCTAGACGCTCAACATCAGTCTTACTTGAAGTTCTTCTGAGCGAAGGTGATCACGTTAGCGATCAGACCCAGGATAGCGGTGAAGACGGCGATCCAAGCGGTGATGAGCTTCGGATCGAGCTGACCCTTTTCGTTGTAGAAAAGCTCCTTCATGAAGTCAGAAGCAGAGGACTTCTCGTTCTCGTTCTCGTCCTTGCTGCTGCTTCCCTGGCCGCTGCCCTTGTTGTCCTGACCGCCCTTGTTGTCTTCGCCGGTCTGGTTGGTGCCGGCGGTCTGGTTGGTACCGGCGTTCTCCTCAGCGAATGCCGGTGCGGCAACAACGCCGGAGGCGGAAACGACAGCAGCGGTTGCTGCGGCGAGGAGGCTCTTACGGATCTTCATGCGTAGCCCTTTCAGTGACTGCAATTCATTGATGACGTTGGCTACTCTACAAGTGGTAACGAGGTGTTGCAAGGCCTAGAAAAAGCTGTGTGCCAGGGATTGCACAGGATTCTTAAATCGTGCTTATTTATTTGGGGTTATTAGTGGGTTTCTAGTGTTTATCCTGAGAGGGTCACATAAAGAACACCGCCACGTGTGAGGGAACTCACATGGCGGTGTCGGGGATGTGGGGGTGAAGGGACTAGGCGATCGTTGCCTTCTTGATCTTCACTTCTTCCTTCGGGGCGCCATCGCCGCTACCCATTGGGGACTGGCCGTCCTCGGCGATACCAGCTTCAGCGATCTTGTCCAGGGTGGCCAGGCCTTCCTCGCTAATGGTGCCGAAGTAGGTGTAGGCGGGTGCCAGCGGGGATTCACCGTAGTTGAGGAAGAACTGGGAGCCGTTGGTGTCCGGGCCAGAGTTGGCCATGGCGACGGTGCCGCGCTCGTAGATAACGGACGCGTTGGTGTTCTCTGCGTCATCATCAACCGGGTACTCGTCGGCGAACTGGAAGCCAGGGCCGCCAGCGCCAGTGCCGGAAGGGTCACCGCACTGAAGGACGTTGATACCGCCGGATGTCAGGCGGTGGCAGATGGTGTCGTCGTAGTACTTCTCCTGCACCAAGTACTCAATGGCATTCACCGTGCAGGGGGAGACAGAACGATCCAGGGTGAGTCCAATCGGGCCGGCGGAGGTATCAAACTCAACATCGACGGTGCCGGTGGTGGAGACGTTCTCCTGCTTGGGCAGGCCCTTGAAGAACTCGTCGCGGTCATCCTTGGTGTAGGTGCAGGTGACCGTCTCTGCCAGCGGGGTGGAGCGCTTCTTGGACAGGGCTACGGGAGTGATGTCCTCGGACGGATCAGTGGACTGCTCGCTGGATTCCTCAGCAGTGATCTCCTCATCCGAATCCCACGTTGCAGCGAAGTAGATGCCGCCACCGACGAGTGCCAGCACCAGGACGGCAAGTGCGGCGACAGACCACGGCTTGCTCTTCTCCTTGCGGTCGCGGGCCTTGAGCTCGCGGTCAAGTTCTTTCAGTGCGTCTTTGCCGCGCTGGGCGTTGTTCGTCACTTTGACGGACCTCCACTTGTGGATTGTTCGGTTCATGTGTGGCCACGGTCGAGTTGGCCGGGCCTGATGCAGATAAACAGTATCAGCATAAAGGTGGTGAATCTGCGCGGGCGCCTGCACCGGTTGCGAGGAATCTCTACGCTAGGGAGGCATGGCTACCGTAACTTTTAAAAATGAACCGACTACAACCTCTGGTGAGCTGCCCGCAGTAGGGGAGGCTCTGCCAGCTTTCGAGCTCGTTGGCGGTGACATGGGCACGCTGACGGACAAGGACTTCGCAGGTAAGAAGATTGTGCTCAACATCTTCCCGTCCCTGGACACCGCTGTGTGCGCTCAGTCTGTCCGCGCTTTCAATGAACTCGCAGCCAACTTCGAGGACACTGTTGTGCTGTGCGTGTCTAAGGATCTGCCCTTCGCGCAGCAGCGCTTCTGTGCAGCTGAAGGTATTGAGAACGTCGTCAGTGCATCTGCTTTCCGTTCCACCTTTGGTGAGGACTACGGGGTGATCTTGCAGGGCTCCCCGATCAAGGGTCTGCTGGCGCGTTCCGTTGTTGTGACCGATGCAGACCACAAGATTGTGCACACCGAGCTCGTTCCGGAGATCGCCAATGAGCCGGACTACGAGGCAGCGAAGAAGGCACTGGAGAGCTAAATGCAGATCCAGGGACTCGCCGGCGGCCCCTTCCAGACCAATACCTACGTCGTTGTAGGCAAGCCTGGTGCCAATGGCCGGCCGGAAGCCTTTGTCATTGATCCGGGTAAGGATATGGCGGGCCCGGTGCGGGAGGTCGTCGATAAGGCGGGCGCTGATCTTGTGGCCGTGGTGCTCACGCATGGGCACATTGACCACACGCGAGATTGCGCGGAGTTCGGTGTGCCGGTGTACATCCACCCGAACGATGAAGTGATGCTGGACCCTAAGTGGGGTGCACCGGGGAACTTTGGACAGATCTTTGAGGTTGATGCGATGAAGCAGCCGGAGGATCTCCGCCACGTTGAGATCGGAAGCATGGAGTTTGCTGGTCTTGGCTTCCGCACGGTGCATGCGCCGGGGCATTCGCCGGGCTGCGTGCTGTTCATCGCGGAAGATGAGGACGTGGTGTTTGCCGGTGACGTACTGTTTGCTGGTTCGATCGGGCGTACTGATCTGCCGTTGTCGGACCCCGCAGCCATGGACCGCACGCTAGCTGGGCCTGTGTGGGACTTGGACGACAAACTGACTGTCTTGCCCGGACATGGCCCCATGACCACCGTGGCGCGGGAGCGCGCGACCAACCCATATCTCAAGGTGGCGGGGCAGGGGCGCTAAGATCGCCAACGTGACCACCGAAAAGAGCGAAAAGTTTCAGCCCCTCTCCGCGCCGAAAGGCGTGCCGGATTATGTGCCCCCGGCTTCAGCGACGTTCCATGCGGTGCGTTCGGAGTTTGTGAAGCAAGCACATCTGGCCGGCTACCAGCACATTGAGCTGCCGGTGTTTGAGGACACAACGCTGTTCGCTCGCGGTGTGGGTGAGTCCACCGATGTGGTGTCGAAGGAGATGTACACCTTCGCCGACCGTGGTGACCGCTCGGTAACCCTGCGCCCGGAGGGTACTGCCGGTGTCATGCGTGCGGTCATCGAACATAACTTGGACCGTGGCCAGCTGCCGGTCAAGCTTAACTACTACGGCCCGTTCTTCCGCTACGAGCGCCCGCAGGCTGGCCGTTACCGCCAGCTTCAGCAGGTCGGTGTGGAAGCGATCGGCGTGGACGATCCGCTTCTGGATGTCGAGGTTATCGCGCTGGCCGACCGCTGCTACCGCGCCATCGGCCTGACAGGCTTCCGCCTTGAGCTGACCAGCTTGGGAGACCGTAACTGCCGTCCGGCCTACCGCCAGAAGCTGCAAGACTTCCTGCTTGACCTGCCCCTGGATGAGGAGACCCGCCACCGCGCGCAGATCAACCCGCTGCGCGTGCTGGATGACAAGCGCCCGGAGGTCCAGGAGATGACCGCCGATGCGCCACTCATGCTCGACCACCTCGACGACGATTGTCGTGAGCACTTCGAAACCGTCACCGGTTCCCTTGATGAACTGGGCATTAAGTACGTGATCAACCCGCGCATGGTGCGTGGCCTGGATTACTACACCAAGACCTGCTTCGAATTTGTCCACGACGGCCTCGGAGCCCAATCCGGCATCGGCGGCGGTGGCCGCTACGACGGTCTCATGGCTCAGATCGGCGGCCAGGATCTGTCCGGCATCGGCTTCGGTCTCGGCGTTGACCGTTCAATTCTCGCGCTCGAAGCTGAAGGTGTCACGCTCGACGGCGTGGATCAGCGTGTGCAGGTCTACGGCGTCGCCATCGGCGCAGAAGCCACCAAGAAGATGGCCTTGCTTATCGACGAACTCCGCGCCAACGGCATCTCTGCCGACATGGCCTACGGTGGCCGTGGCCTCAAGGGTGCGATGAAGGGTGCGGACCGCTCCGGTGCACACACCGCACTCGTCCTCGGTGACCGCGAGCTCGAAGCCGGCGAAGTCACCGTGAAGAACCTCGAGGACCACTCCCAGAAGACCGCCGTGCTTGATGCCGGCGCGATCATCGACGCGATCTTCCTTCCTTAAGCGGACTTTGTCCTTTAAGGAAGGAAGAGAGAAGAAGGTCCCTTAAAGGAAGAAGGTCCCTTAGGGGAGGAGGTCCCTTAGGGGAGGAAGGGGGCGAGTATTGTCCTTGGCCACTTTCCTTCGCCGGGCTGTGTAAAAATTTACACTGCGAAAAATTGGCTCGGATGAATCCCCAGGTAGAAAATTTCTACTATTTGATAGTTACCGGAGCAATGTAAAATTTTACACCGAAGTACGCGGGGAGAGTGCGCTGTCCCTTAGGGGGGGAGAGGTAGAATGGTCGAAGTAACCCCTAGAAATCTACGGGTTAAGAGGTTTGTCCCGCAAGAAACTATCGCTAAAGTAGATCATGTGAGATACACGCCAACACCGATCCGTCGTGGAATGCGCACGATTGGGGAGAACATTCGGAACCAACGCAAGCTGCTCGGTTTGACCATGAAGATGGTCGCCGAGCGTTCTCGCATTTCTGAAACCACTTTGAGAAACCTTGAAAACGGGCAGGGCGCTGGACTTGATGCAACGCTGTCCGTGCTGCATGTGTTGGGGATGCTCGAGTACGTGGTCACTGCCACGGATCCGTACGAGACAGATGTCGGACGCCTGCGCGCGATGGAGCAGCTCCCGGAACGGGTGCGCGTGGCGAAGTTTGAGGATTAAGGAGGGGCGATGGCAGGTGACAAGATTGCTGTAACGACTGTGCTGGGCGGCGTAGATGTCCTTGCGGGGCATATTTACCGTACGAGGGCATCAGCTGCTTTCGCGTACGCGGACTCGTACCTTGAGCGCTCGGATGCTTTTGCACTTGCGCCGTCTTTGCCGCTTTTCGGTGGGCCTCAATCCGTCTTCCCGGCTAATCCTTTCAGTGATTCGGCTCCGGATACATGGGGGCGAAAAGTTCTTAATCGGGCGGCCGGACGCCAGCTCGATGAGATCTCTTTGCTGCTAGGCGTGAATGACAACGGTAGGCAGGGAGCAACGCGGTTTTGGAGTGAAGGGATTGCCGTTGCGGATGGCGAAGGCGTTCCAGGTGAACATGAGCTCTCCGAGGTCATTCGTACTGCAGACCAAGTGCAACGCGGAGAGATGGATATTAGTGATCGTCAGATTCGCCGTTTGTTCCGCGCAACGGGTTCCTTGGGTGGTGCCCGGCCAAAAGCGAATGTGGATCGTGGGGGTTCGCTGTGGCTCGCCAAGTTCCCAAAACCTGTTGGTGATGATTGGAACGTGATTGCTTGGGAGGCAGCGACTCTGGATCTCATGGAGCAGGCCGGTATTCAGGTTGCGCCCCACGAAACCAAGTCCTTTACCGTTGCGGGGGAAGACCGGACAGTGCTTTTCCTTCGACGCTTTGATAGGACCACCACCAATGTGCGTATTCCTTATATGTCAGCAATGACTGCGCTGGAAGCGCGTGATGGTTCTGGTGGGGACTGGGTGGACCTCGTGGAGTGGGCCCATACCCATGGTGCGGACACAAAGGAATTGTGGCGCCGAGCGGTTTTCGGAACATTGATCGGCAACGTGGACGATCATCTTCGTAACCATGGTTTTCTACGGAAGGAAGGGGCATGGGTGCTTTCCCCAGCTTTCGATGTGAACCCGACACCGATCGACCACGGTTCGGAACATGAGCTTGCTCTGGATGGTGAGGGACGCTTGGCGTTGACTCATTTCATGGATACGGATGTCCTAGATCTTTTCGGCGTAAAGCTGGATCCCACCTGGTTGGGAGAGTTGAGCGAGGCATTTTCACGGGCCACAATACGAGCTTCAGCGCATGGGGCCGATGCCTTCAGCATCTCTATTATTGATGAACGATTTGGTAGAGCGAGAGAAGAAATCAAACAGTTTCTGTAGACCCTAAGCTCATCCGCTGGAAGCTGTTATTCAAACTCCTTGAATACCTTGCGAACACTGAGGATTGTGGCGTGCGCGATGGCGTAATTCCCAGCTCCGCCAATAACAGCACCAATCCCAAAGGGGAACATTTTGACGAGTTGGATGACACCGCGTTGGCTGAATTTTGTAATAAAGTACGGGCCGAGTTTTTTGTTGATAGCTCGGACGGTGTGCATGGGAATCTGCGCGACGGCTTGTGTGCCCAAATGTTTCCCGGAGGTTGCTGCTGCTCGGGTTGCGATTCCCGTAGCACTTTCCCCAAGTAAAGCGATCATGACCAGCGCTCGTTGTCGCTCGATGTCATCGAAGTCAAGATCGTACAAATTGGCGAGTGAGATGATGTAACGGGTGGCGCTTGTGAAATACCACGCTATGTCCCCGGTTACTGCGGCCAAACCAGCTAGAGTGCTTACTCCCGGAACCGCGCTTGTAGCGCCACTGGCGATACCAGTGACAGTAAGGCTTTGGCGAAAATCCCGTTCTAGCTGGGCTACGAGCTCACGCTTATCAATGTTCGGGTTCTTGGCACGGAGCTTTTCAATCCGTCGGGCAGCGGTGCTATCTGCTTTCGAGATAGCTACGTCTAGAGCCTTCATGACTGGATGCGTTCGATCCTGTCTTTCATTCTGTTGAGTTTCGCTCATGCTCTGTGCTCGCTGCTCAGCAATTTCGGTTTCCTTTGGCCCCATCGTAAGCCTCCAAAGCAGATATGTGCGTGGCTGAAGTTAATTTGTCAGCACTCAGTAATACTTACCGGGAATCCCAGCTGTACCGCAAGGCCGCCGACGGATGTTTCCTTGTACTTGGTCATCATGTCGCGGCCGGTGGCGGCCATGGTCTCGATTGCGTCGTCAAGCGTGACGATGTTGGTGCCGTCGCCCCATTTGGCTAGGCGCGCCGCGTTGATGCTTTTGACAGCGCCGATGGCATTGCGTTCGATGCAGGGGACTTGGACAAGGCCGCCGACGGGATCGCAGGTAAGGCCAAGATTGTGCTCCAGGGCGATCTCAGCGGCGTTTTCTACCTGAGCTGGGTTGCCACCGAGGATGGCGCACATGCCGGCGGCGGCCATGGCTGAGGCGGAGCCGACTTCACCCTGGCAGCCGACCTCCGCACCGGAGATGGATGCGTTGGTTTTGATGATGGCGCCAATAGCGCCGGCGGTGAGGAGGAACTCGCGGGCACGGGCAGGGGAGAAGTCAGCGGTGAAATCGCGGCAGTAGTGCATGACGGAGGGGATGATGCCGGCAGCACCATTAGTGGGGGCGGTGACAACGCGGCCGTGGGCAGCGTTTTCCTCATTGACGGCCAAAGCGTAGAGGTTGACCCACTCCATAGCGTCAAGGCCTTCGGAGTTGTGGCGTTTTTGCTCACTGGTCAGGAGTGCGTACATGCGAGGTGCGCGGCGTCGGACGTTCAATCCACCTGGCAGGGTGCCTTCGGTGGAGATGCCGTTTTTCACGCACTCCTGCATGGCAGACCACACGCCATCCAAGTGGGCGGTGTATTCGGTTTCTCCGTGGGTGATGGTCTCATTGTGGGCGATGACCTCGGCGATAGTGAGGCCTGTGCGGTCGCACACGTCGAGTAGATCCGCGGAGGAATTGAAAGCATGGAGCTCATCGGGCTGCGAGTGAGTTTGTTTCTCTTCTGCCTCCGCAACCGCAGTCGCGGCGGCAATGCCGGAGCTAGCGCCTTCACCAGCTGCTTCCTGCATGGCGGCGCGGTCCATGATGAAACCGCCGCCGACGGAGTAGTACTCAGTTCGGCTGGCCAGGCGGGTGCCTCGTGCATCCCATGCATCGAAGATGAGGCAGTTGGGGTGCTCTGCAACAGGCTTCGGGTTGAAGGTGAGCTCGTAGTCGATGGTGCCGTCCGGGCCGCTGATGGTGCCCTTGGCAGGGATGGGGTCGCCGGGCACGGGTTCCACGGTCTGATCAGTGGTCAGTGGGGTATAGCCGACAAGCCCCAGCAGGACGGCACGATCAGTGCCATGGCCAACGCCAGTGGCGGCGAGGGAGCCGCGCAATTCCACATGAACTTCCGCGGGCAGCTCACCGAGCTTCTCCACAAAAGCAGCACTAGCGCGCATCGGGCCCACGGTGTGGGAAGAAGATGGCCCGATGCCGATGCTGAAGAGGTCAATGACGCTCACTCGATGCGATGCCATGCCAAAGAGGGTAGCGCGTAACGGGAAGAGAACAATTAGTTCACCGGAGCACACCGGATGAAGCGCTGACGGTGTTAGTCTGGAACATAGGTTTGAACCACAAAATACGGACGGGTTCGTGCCACCCACTAGAGGAGATACATATGGCAACTGTGACCTACGACAAGGCGACGAGGATTTATCCAAAGGCGACGACAGCGAGCGTCGATAAGCTTGAGCTTGATATCGCTGACGGTGAGTTCCTTGTCCTCGTTGGGCCGTCGGGCTCCGGCAAATCCACCGCACTGCGCATGCTCGCGGGCTTGGAGGAGACGAATGAGGGCCGCATTTTCATCGGGGACCGTGATGTCACGGATGTATCCCCCAAGGACCGCGATATTGCGATGGTCTTCCAGAACTACGCTTTGTACCCGCACATGACCGTGCGCGAGAACATGGGCTTTGCTCTGAAGATCGCCGGAATGGACAAGGATGAGATCAACCGTCGCGTCGAGGACGCGGCGAAGACGCTGGATCTGACGCAGTACCTGGACCGCAAGCCAAAGGCACTGTCTGGTGGTCAGCGTCAGCGCGTGGCCATGGGCCGTGCCATTGTGCGTGAGCCACAGGTCTTCCTCATGGATGAGCCTCTATCCAACCTGGATGCGAAGCTGCGTGTGCAAACGCGTACGCAGATTGCCAGCCTGCAGCGCCGCATGGGTGTGACCACGATCTATGTCACGCACGATCAGACGGAGGCGCTGACGATGGGTGACCGCATTGCTGTGCTGAACTTTGGTGTGCTGCAGCAGGTGGGCACCCCACGTGAGCTGTATGAAGAGCCGGAAAATGTCTTTGTGGCAGGCTTCATTGGCTCCCCGGCGATGAACCTGTCCACCTTCAACGTGGAGGGCAACCTGGCTACCCTGGGTGAGGCATCGATTCCACTGGCAGAAGAACACCTTGCGGCAATGACCCCAGAGGACAACAACCAGATCATCCTCGGCTTCCGCCCAGAGGCACTCACCGTGGTGGATTCCAGTACGCAGCACACCGTGCCAGTGCAGGTGGACTTCACCGAAGAGCTTGGCTCTGATTCTTATGTCTACGGCAGCCTGGTAGGCGGGCAGTGGCGTGAGGAGGGCACGGATGATGCTGCGGCCGGCCAGATTGTGGTGCGCGTTGCACCGATGTCTGGTTTCAGCAAGGGTGACATCATCCACGTGACCATCAATGAAGGTGGCCTGCACGCCTTTTCCAAGTCAACCGGCAAACGTATTTAGTAGCCGGGTCCGAACGCCACGAAAGAACTGCCGTGTCCGAGAGAATGAGCGTCCAGTCCCCGGCCTACGCCAAAGTGCTGTTAGGCCTGCCCTGGGCAATCCCGCTCGCGGACTGGCCTGATGAGCTCCTCGCCGCCTACCCGCGGGGTATTTCACGTCACACCGTCCGCTTGGTCTCCATCGATGGCATGGCGTTAGCCATCAAGGAGATCGGCGAATCGGTGGCGTACCACGAGTACCGTACGTTGAAAAAGCTGCGAGACTTGGATATTCCGTGTGTGAAACCAGTTGCTGTGATCGCGCAGCGCACGAACGATTCCCGCGCTGAAGAGCTCACGCCGTGCCTGGTCACCGAGCACCTTGAGTTCTCCTTGCCTTACCGTGATGTGTTCAGTCGATCGCTCGCGCCGGGCACGGTGAACAAACTCATTCGCGCACTGGCCATGTTGTTGGTGCGGCTGCATCTGCTCAACTTCTATTGGGGCGATGTGTCCTTGTCCAACACGCTTTTCCGCCGGGATGCGGACGAATTTTCGGCGTACCTCGTGGATGCGGAGACAGGGGAGTTCCATTCCCCATTGTCTGAAGGGCGCAGGCTTTACGACGTCGAGGTGGCCCGCGTCAACATCATCGGCGAACTGATGGACCTTCAAGCAGGTGGGTTCATCGCCGACACAGTTGACGTGATTGCCCTGGGCAACGCGGTGGATGCGATCTACCACGAGCTGTGGGAGCTCATGACAAAAGAGCTCGTGGTGGAAGGCGATGCGTTCAGCCAGATCGCCGAGCACATTGAAAAGATCAACTCCCTTGGTTTTGATATCGGGGAAACAGAAATCACCCATGAGCAGACGCGGCGGGACGCTGACGGCAACACCGTTGATGTGTACCGGGTGAGCATCGAGCCATCGGTGTTTTCCACTGGCTTCCACAGCCGCAAGCTGAAAAAGCTCACAGGCCTTGATGTACAGGACCGCCAAGCGCAGCGCCTGCTCAGTGAGATGGAGGTCTACCGTGCGTTACACCACGGCGACACGCTGTCTTTGGAAGACGTGGCACTGGACTGGCTGGTGAACAGGTATGAGCCAGTGGTGGCGCTCACCCCAGCACCGTTGCGCACCAAGCTAGAACCCGCGCAGGTCTTCCACGAGATCTTGGACCACCGCTGGTTCATCTCCGAAAACGAACAGCGCTACGTCCCTTTGGAGGAAGCCGCCGAGTCTTACTTCCGCACTATTTTGCCGGAACGTCCCGATGAGGCTCGGATTTATAGTGCGTTGAGCCCTGATGATTCGGATATACCGGATGATCCAGATAGTCCAGACGACCCAGACGGGTTAGCGCCCGATAGTTCTTAAAAATGAAGAACAGAAACATGAGAAGAATTCCTACGAAGAGCGAGGTTCATGCGATGAAACACTCCACGCGCACAGTGGCTGTTTTAGCCACGATCGGGTTGAGTACGTTATGTCTTTCCGCATGTGGGCAGAACAATGGCCCGAGCGTGTACTACCTGAATTTCAAGCCTGAGCAAGCGAAAACGTTTGAGCTCATTGCTCAGGAGTACACCGAGGAAACCGGTGTTCCGGTGAAGGTGGTTACCGCCGCTTCTGGTTCCTACATGCAGACACTCAAGGCGGAGATGGCTAAGTCCAATGCGCCAACCCTGTTCCAGATCAATGGGCAGGAAGGCTACGGCGTGTGGAAGAACTACCTCGCCGATATGTCTGATTTTGAGATCACGGAGGCTCTGCAGGAGGATGCGCAGCCGATCAAGGATCCGCAGGGCAAGGTTGTGGGCGTGCCCTTTGCTATGGAGGGCTTTGGCATTCTCTACAACGAGGAAATTCTAGACGCCTACTTCGCCCTTCCGGGCGCGAAGATCACCTCCATGGATGGTGTGAAGTCCTTCAACGACCTGAAGGTCCTCGCGGAGGACATGCAGGCACACAAGGAGGAGCTGGGTATCAACGGCGCGTTTGCCGCAACCTCACTCGGCGCGGGTGAGGAGTGGCGGTGGACAAACCACTTGATGAACGGCCCGATTCACTACGAGATCGTTGACCGCGACATCCAGGAATTCGCGGATATGGAGGAAATGGAGTTCCTCTACGGCGATAACTACCGGAATCTGTTTGACCTTTACCTGCAGAACTCCACGGTGAAGCCGAGTCTTGCATCAGCTCGTGCTGTGTCTGATTCCATGGCGGAATTCGCCACCGGCAAGGCGGCGATGGTGCAGAACGGTAACTGGGCGTGGAGCCAAATCTCCAGCGAGGGTGGCAACGTGGTCAAGGAGGACAAGATCAAGTTCATGCCCATGTACATGGGGCTGCCCAATGAGGAAAACGTAGGCATCAACGTGGGTACGGAAAACTTCTTCAGCGTGAATGCCAAGGCGAGTGAGGAAGACCAGCAAGCGACCCGCGACTTCCTCGCGTGGCTCTTCCTGTCCGATCGTGGCAAGGAGATCGTGGTCAACGACTTGGGCTTCATCGCGCCGTTCAAGAATTACAACGAGGAGGATGTGCCGGATGATCCGCTGGCGCGTCAAGTCCAGGAAGCGCTTAGCAGCGACTCCGTGGAGGCTCTGCCGTGGGACTTCCAGTTCTCCCCAAACCAGCAGTTCCGTGACCTGTTTGGCCAGAACCTCGCCCAGTACGCCAACGGCAGAATGCCGTGGGAGGATGTGGTGAGCAGGCTTCAAACGGATTGGAAGTATGAGATGGCTAACCAGATTGCACTGCTGGATTAGGCACAACGGGACTAAGCGAGAGGTCACATCATGCAAGACACATTGAAAAAATTCTTTCCCATTTTTGTGCTGCCAACTCTGATCGCGTTTGCCATCGCGTTCTTTGTTCCGTTCCTCGTGGGCACAGCTCTTTCTTTCACGAGCTTTACCACGATTACGGATGCCACCTGGGTTGGCCTAGACAACTACGCGCGGGTGTTCAGCGAGCGCGAAGGCTTCGTCTCCGCGCTGTTGTTCACGGTGGCCGTGGCGGTGGTGTCCATCATCACTGTCAACGTCATCGCCTTTGCTGTGGCGTGGACGTTGACCCGCAAACTGCGCGGCACCAACTTCTTCCGCACCGTGTTTTTCATGCCCAACCTAATTGGTGGCATCGTGCTGGGCTACACCTGGCAGTCCATGATCAACGCGGTGCTGGCCAATTATGAGACAACGATCTCTGCGGACTGGCGCTTTGGCTATGCCGGTCTGATCATTCTGATGAACTGGCAGTTGATCGGCTACATGATGATCATTTACATCGCCGGACTGCAAAACGTTCCGCCGGAGCTCATTGAGGCCGCGGAGATTGATGGTGTGTCCAAGTGGCAGCAGCTGTGGCACGTAACTATTCCGCTCATGATGCCGTCTATCACGATCTGCCTCTTCCTCACCTTGTCCAACACGTTCAAGGTCTATGACCAAAACTTGGCGCTCACCGATGGCGCACCTGGTGGGTCGACAGAGATGGTCGCCCTCAACATCGTCAAAACCATGTTCAACCGAGTGGGCGCTGAAGGCGTCGGCCAGGCCAAGGCGGTCATTTTCGTCGTGGTCGTTGTTGCCATCGCCATGTTCCAGCTCCGCGCGACGCGCAGCCGCGAAGTGGAGGCTTAAATCATGACAACCAGTATCTCTACCCCCAACAGTGCGAAAGCAGCTGAGCCGACCAAGAACGCTGTTGCGGATGAATCAACGGTGTCCAGTGGCGCCAAGGGGCTGATCTACGCGGTGCTGATCTTCCTCACCGTCGTGTTTTTGGGCCCGATCTTCTTCATCCTGCTCAACTCGTTTAAGGATCGTTTTGCCATTTCGACGAATCCTTTTGCTCTACCCGTCGGTGAGCTGTGGGCGGGGCTGACCAATTACATCACCGGTGTTCAAGGTGAAGGTTTTGGCTGGGCTATCGTGTGGTCGTTTGTGATCACGATCAGCTCGGTTGTTGTCATCGTGTTCTTCTCCGCCATGACCGCGTACTACATCACCCGTGTGAAGACGTGGTGGACGAATGCTTTGTACTACACCTTCGTGTTCTCCATGGTCATTCCATTCCAGATGGTCATGTTCCCCACAGTGGTCATCGCTGACCGTCTGGGCTTGGCCAACCCGCTGGGCATGGTGGTTCTGTACCTGGGCTTCGGCGCAGGTCTGTCGGTGTTCATGTTCTCCGGCTTCATCAAATCCATCCCGCTGGAAATCGAGGAAGCAGCGGTTATCGACGGCTGCTCGCCGCTGTCCACGTTCTTCCGCGTGGTCATGCCGATGTTGAAGCCAACGGCGATCACCGTGGCTATTTTGAACGCCATGTGGATCTGGAATGACTACCTGCTGCCGTACTTGGTCATTGGTTTGTCCACGCCGTACCGCACCATCCCCGTTGTCATCCAGCAGTTCATCGGCTCCCAGGGTGACCGTGATCTGGGTGCTATGATGGCCATGCTGGTGCTTGCCATCACGCCAATCATCATCTTCTACGTGGCTGCCCAGAAGCACATCATCGAAGGTGTGGCTGCTGGTGCCGTGAAGGGCTAATCCAACGGTTTAACCATGCAGGCCTTTCACCCGGACTCGAAGTTCATGGCCGCCTTCAACCTGTTCGCCGACATTGTCATCGTGAACATGTTGTTGATGGTCGCCTCACTGCCCGTCATCACCGGTGGGGCGGCAATGCGTGCTGCCAACGTTGTGGTGGGGGACATGGTGCAAGGCAAGGGGTCCCGTTACGGGTTGGCCTTCATCCGCCAACTCACCGTGGAGTGGAAGAACGCCACCATCTACTGGCTGGGCCTTCTTGCTGCGATTGCTCTTTTGGCGTACCAACAATTCGTGGTTTTCCAAGCTGGAGTGACAGGAGTCGCTCTCATCGTCACCCAAGGGTTAGCACTCGCCGGCGCCTTCATCATCGCCGGGATTAGTGTGTGGTTCTTCGCCTTGGCATCGCTTCAGAGCAGCGATGCCGAAACAAAGGAGATTGAATCGGATCAGGCTTTGGCGCAGACTGCCGGTACGGCGGTGCAGTGCACGTTCCGGTATCTCGGATACACCGTGGCTGCGGTAGCTGTTCTTGTGGCAGCGGTTGTTGTCACCGTGAAACTCCCCGTGGCGCTGTCTATCCCGCTGGTGTTCTTCCTCATCCCGGCGGTAGCGCTCTTCCTCGTACGCTTGATTCTCGCTTTGCCGCTGGGGCAGGAACTGGGGGAGTAGGCGGGGCCCTACACCGCGTCGAAAAGCGCGGCCAGATTCGATGGTGTGATCACGCCAAGCGGCTGCTGGTTGTTGTGGCCATGCTCCGTAATGATCACCAAGCGTGGCAAGGTGTTATGCGCTGCCGGTGAGGTCAGGGCAGCGATGACTTTGGCCGCTGAAGCATCACGGGGAAGAAACACCGCTTGATCCTTACGTTCATTGAACGTGAGCACGTGACGGATATCCCTGTGAGTGAGCGTGTCAGTGTCGCCCAGCTCATTGGCCAACCACCGGGCAATGGTGTTGGTGGTTAACACGCCAATGCACTGCTTGCCCTCGTAGATAGGGAACTGGGAGATGCCGGTGTCGCGGATAGAGCTCAACGCTTCGTACACGTCATCTTCTGGCCCAAAGGTGATCACATCCTGGTGACCAATCACATCCATCGCCGTTGGCGGGTGGAGCAACTGGTCGCGGATGTGCTCGATCTCCGCCACCGTTTCCGGCAAAGGTTCAGCAATGGGGCGGAAATTTTGATACTCGCCGTGGCTGATCGCATTGCGGAGGCTGGCGAATTCTTTCAGATCATTCGCCTGGGCTGGAGTAAGAACATGGTTCTTCTCAGCCTTGGACACCATCCAGTTGAAGCTATCGGACTTCTTTGCGTTGAGCTCGCTGCGCAGAAAAGACTCAATGTCATTGAACGCAGCGAGAAATGGAACTGCCCGGTTGGAATAGGCCTCTGTCATCGGTGTCACACCTCGTGCTTATTGGTAGACGCCACGGTTGAGGGTGTCGCATGCCTTCATTTGGCCAGAGGAATAGCCGGCTAGGAAAGCTTGCTGGCGCTGCTCAGAAGAACCGTGGGTCCAGGCATCCGGGTTGACCTGGCGGCCAGAGCGCTCCTGAATATGGTCATCACCAATCGCACGTGCCGTTTGGACTGCCTGCATGACCTGATCTTCGGTGATTGGCTCAAGCATCGCGTCTGCGCCCTTATCGGCGCGGGACGCCCAGATGCCGGCGTAGCAGTCAGCCTGCAGCTCAATTGCCACCGCTGCGGAATCCTCGCCCGGGTTGTTGTAATCGCTCAGGCCCAACGTGCCCTCGATGTTTTGAATGTGGTGGCCCCACTCGTGAGCCAGCACGTACATCTGCGACAGGGAGCCATCACTACCGCCGAGCCTTTCCAGCTGATGGTAGAAGGTCACGTCCAGGTACACCGTTTGATCACGCGGGCAGTAGAACGGCCCCGTGTCGGAGGAGGCAAAGCCACAGCCGGTTTGGACATTGCTCTGGAACATCCGCAAATTGGGCATGCCGTAATCTAGACCGGCCTGCTCAGCCAGGATGGCCGGCCACAAAGCGTTAAGGGAGTCGGCGGTGGCTGCCGCACGGCATTCCGGGATTTCATTGACGGCACCATCAACGTCACACTGCGTGAGGTCAAAGCCCTCAGGGGCCACCTGGTTCTGCTCCTGCTGGGGGGCGCCACCATCGAGGCTGCCAATGTCACCACCGAGGAGGACAAACAAGCCGACGAGGAGCAGCGTACCCAGACCGCCACCACCCAACATGACGGGCATACTGCCGCCACCTCTACGCGAGCCGCCTGACGTGCTTACGCCTCTGCCGGATGGTCGCACACCACTTTTGAAAGTCATGGCCAAATCATGCCATATGTTCAGGTGCTTCCGTGGGAAGTGCTGTGAATGTGGAGGTGGTCTGATGTTCAAATAGGCATTCGGTAGAATCGCGTGAGTTAAACATTATTTAAGAACACGTGGAAGGACGTGGACTGCACCGTGCTGCGCACTCACCTCGCGGGGGATCTCCGCAAAGAAATGGATGGTCAAACCGTCACTCTCACCGGATGGGTTGGCCGCCGCCGCGACCACGGCGGAGTGATCTTCATCGATCTGCGTGATCGTTCTGGCTATGCCCAGGTAGTTTTCCGTGAATCTGACGTGGCGGAAGCAGCGCATGATCTACGCAGTGAGTACTGCGTGAAGGTCACCGGTGTTGTGGAGCCACGCCCGGAGGGTTCTGCTAACCCGAACCTGGCTTCCGGTGAGATTGAGGTCAACGCGACCGAGCTTGAGGTTCTGTCCACGGCAGCACCACTGCCGTTCCAGGTGGAGGACTTCTCCAACAACGAGGTAGGCGAGGAAACCCGTCTGCGTTACCGTTACCTCGATCTGCGTCGCGAGCGCCAGGCCAACGCTCTGCGCCTGCGTTCCTCCGCAAACAAGGCTGCCCGTGATGTGCTGGCTAAGCACGACTTTGTGGAGATTGAAACGCCGACGTTGACGCGTTCCACTCCGGAAGGTGCGCGTGACTTCCTGGTGCCGGCACGCCTGCGCCCGGGCTCTTGGTACGCACTGCCACAGTCCCCGCAGCTGTTCAAGCAGCTGCTCATGGTGGCTGGCATGGAGCGTTACTTCCAGATCGCGCGTTGCTACCGCGATGAGGATTTCCGTGCGGACCGTCAGCCGGAGTTCACCCAGCTGGATATTGAGGCCAGTTTTGTGGACCAGGATGACATCATCGCTCTGGCAGAAGAGATCTTGGTGGAGCTGTGGAAGCTCATCGGCTACGAGATCACTACGCCGATTCCGCGCATGACCTACAAGGAAGCGATGGAGAAGTACGGCTCCGACAAGCCGGATCTGCGTTTTGATATTGAGTTGGTGGACTGCACCGAGTTCTTCAAGAACACCACCTTCCGCGTCTTCCAGAACGAATACGTCGGCGCTGTGGTCATGGAAGGCGGTGCTTCCCAGCCACGCCGTCAGCTGGACGCATGGCAGGAGTGGGCAAAGCAGCGTGGCGCTAAGGGCTTGGCCTACATCCTCGTGCAGGAGGACGGCGAGCTGGCTGGCCCAGTGGCAAAGAACATCACGGATGAGGAGAAGGCTGGTATCGCAGCGCACGTTGGCGCGAAGCCGGGGGACTGCATCTTCTTCGCTGCTGGTGAGACGAAGGCGTCCCGTGCACTGCTGGGTGCTGCCCGCGGTGAAATTGCTAACAAGCTTGGTCTGATCAAGGAAGGCGACTGGGCATTTACCTGGGTCGTCGATGCGCCACTGTTTGAGTCGGCGGCTGATGCATCTGCTTCTGGTGATGTGGCACTGGGGCACTCCCAGTGGACTGCTGTGCACCACGCTTTTACCTCCCCGAAGCCGGAGTACCTGGACACCTTTGACAAGGAACCGGGTGAAGCGCTTGCTTATGCCTACGACATTGTCTGCAACGGCAATGAGATCGGTGGTGGTTCTATCCGTATCCACAACCAGGATGTGCAGAAGCGCGTGTTTGATGTCATGGGCATCAACGAGGAAGAAGCGCAGGAGAAGTTCGGCTTCCTGCTCGACGCATTCTCCTTCGGTGCACCGCCTCACGGCGGTATCGCCTTCGGCTGGGATCGTATTGTCTCCCTGCTCGGTGGTTTTGAGTCCATCCGTGACGTCATCGCCTTCCCCAAGTCCGGTGGGGGTGTTGATCCGCTGACGGATGCTCCGGGCCCGATCCCGGCAGCGCAGCGCAAGGAGACCGGTGTGGACTTCAAGCCGGAAGCTAAGAAGGCAGAACAGGCCTAACAGCACGTAGCAGCATCATGCTGGTTGGCGGCACAAACGTATGTTGAATCACGAGCAGATCATTGAGCTTGCTGAGGGGATGTTGAATCATCGCTACGGCGGGCAGCAGCTACTGACGGAACCGGAGGAACTCTCCGGCACCGGCAGCACGACTGTGTTGCGTTTGCGTGTGGCTAATAACCCGTTTTTGTCGCATCGCTCCGTGGTGGTGAAGTACTCGCCACGCACGGGTGATCCGATTGATGATGCTGCTTTTGTGCGTGAAGTGGTGGCCTACCAGTTCACTACCTCGCTGAGTGAGGAGGTCCGCCCAGGGCCGGTCATGCTCGGCTATGACCTGGACAAGCGCGCGATCATTTTGTCTGATTCCGGTAACGGCGACACGTTGGCCACGCTGCTGGAAACCTCGGATGAGGAACAGCGGGTGAGGTTGTTGCGGAACCTGGGGACGTCGTTAGGCAAAATGCATGCGGGCACAGCGGGAGCGGAAACGAGCTTTAATATTCTGCTGGCGCGCATGGTGAAGAACATTGACGGCGCGCGTGACGTGCAGCTGATGCGTGAAGGGCTGCTAGAAAATCGCATTCTTGAGGGCCTGGAGATTGTGCGTCGCGCCGGTGTTGATGTGCCTGAGAACGTCGCTTCCATCGCGGATACGGTGCAGGTACGCATGTTGCACGGCGGGTCACGGGCATTCACGCCTTTTGATCTGTCGCCGGACAATATTCTTTTCGCGGACCGCACGCAGTTCCTGGACTATGAGTGGGCGGGTTTCCGTGACGTTATGTTCGATGTCGCTGGCGTCATTGCTGGTTTCCCGCAGTACATTTCTTCGCGGGCGCTGAGCGATGATGAGGCAAAGGTTTTCGTAGAGGCCTGGGCAGCTGAAGTTGGCGGCGCGTGGCCTTCGGTGAACAACGAGGACACTCTGCAAGCACGCATCACCGCATCACTCATTGGGTGGGCGTTTTTCAGCGTGTCCATCCTCTACGTGGACGGCGATGACACGTTGTCAGGTACCCGCTACGGCAAGGGCGGCTGGGCAGTGGACGTGGACTCACCCTCCGGGGAGCACACGGACATGTTCGACCCGCAGATCCGCGAGGAGGATGTTGAGCTGGGCGCGAAGATTCTGCGTTCTTCTGCACGCCAAGATTTCACTCCGGAAGAGATAGCTATCCGCCGTGATGTCGCGGGCACTTTCGATGCTCTGGCACGTTATGCCGCAACGGGCACGGAGCCCACATACGCAGAGATTGCCTCTTTTGCCACGTCAGTTGCGGAGCGTTTGGTGTGACACAAGGCGGGCTTTTCTCGGATCCGGCGGATGCGGCGGACTCAACATCATCCGCCCCGCGTGGTGTCGCGTTCTTTGAAGCTGGGGCCACCGCGCCCTTGGCTGCGCGGATGCGGCCGCGCAATCTGGATGAGCTCGTCGGCCAGCAGCATTTGCTAGGCCCGGGCCGTCCGCTACGCCGTTTGGTGGAAGGTTCCGGCGATGCGTCGGTAATTCTGTACGGCCCGCCGGGAACTGGTAAGACAACGATTGCTTCGCTCATCGCGCAGGCAATGGGGCAGAATTTCGTAGGCTTGTCCGCATTGTCCTCCGGCGTCAAGCAGGTCCGTGAGGTCTTGGACGCTGCGCGCCGTGATCTCGTGCGTGGCCAGCACACGGTGTTGTTCATCGATGAGGTCCACCGCTTTTCTAAAACTCAGCAGGATGCGTTGCTCGCCGCGGTGGAGAATCGCACGGTTCTGCTCGTTGCGGCCACGACGGAGAACCCGTCGTTTAGCGTGGTCGCGCCGTTGCTCTCACGTTCGTTGCTGTTGCGCCTGGAATCGCTGTCCGACGCAGACATTGCCACAGTGCTTGAGCGCGCAGTCACGGATGAGCGAGGGCTCAAAGGGGCAGTGTTGCTTGACGACGCGGCACGGGACCAACTCGTCCTCCTCGCCGGCGGCGATGCCCGCCGGGCGCTGACTTACTTGGAGGCTGCGGCCGAAGGCGCAGAGGATGGCCGTATCACCACCGAGGTGATTGAGCGCAGCGTGGACCGTGCTGTTGTGCGCTATGACCGCGATGGGGACCAGCACTATGACGTGATCTCTGCCTACATCAAGTCCATTCGCGGCTCTGACGTAGACGCAGCGTTGCACTACCTTGCCCGCATGATTGAGGCGGGGGAGGACCCGCGCTTCATTGCCCGACGTTTGGTCATCCACGCGTCGGAGGACATCGGCATGGCTGATCCTACGGCACTGCAGGTGGCCACGGCAGCGGCGAACGCCGTGCAGTTTATCGGTATGCCGGAAGGACGCCTACCCCTGGCGCAAGCCACCATTCACCTTGCTACCGCGCCGAAATCCAATTCCGTGTACACAGCAATTGATGTCGCGCTGGCGGATATCCGCAAAGGTCACGCCGGTACTGTCCCACCGCACTTGCGCGATGGACATTATGAGGGGGCGAAGGCCGCGGGCAACGCGGTTGGCTACATCTACCCCCACGATGATCCGCGCGGTGTGGTGCAGCAACGCTACATCCCCGAAGGTTTGGATGACGCCCGCTACTACACCCCCAGTGGCCACGGCGCGGAAAAACGCATCAGTGAATACGCCGAACGCCTGCGCCGAATGGTGCGGGGTGATGGGGCTGGGCAGTAGGCGCGCACAAGCATTACGGGCAAAGCGGGTAAGGTGATGCGCGTTAAGTTTTGCCCTAGCCAACGTTTTAACGTTCATTGCATCTTGTAAGGATTCTTTCGTGCAAACTCATGAGATCCGCGACCGGTTCACACAGCACTTCGTCGATGCGGGCCACGTGCCCGTCCCCAGCGCATCGTTGATTCTGGACGACCCGACGTTGCTGTTTGTGAACGCCGGTATGGTGCCCTTCAAGCCGTACTTCCTGGGCCAGCAGAATCCGCCTTTTGAAAGCGGAACCGCAACCTCCATCCAGAAGTGCGTGCGCACCCTGGATATTGAGGAAGTGGGTATTACCACCCGCCACAACACCTTCTTCCAGATGGCCGGTAACTTCTCCTTCGGCCAGTACTTCAAGGAAGGCGCTATCACGCTGGCGTGGGAGCTGCTGACGAAGCCACTGGACAAGGGTGGCTTCGCACTCGATCCGGAGCGCCTGTGGGTGACTGTGTTCACTGAGGACGATGAGGCAGCGGAGATCTGGGAGAAGAAGATCGGTGTGCCGGCTGAGCGTATTCAGCGCCTGGGCATGGAGGACAACTTCTGGTCCATGGGTGTGCCGGGCCCGTGTGGTCCGTGCTCCGAGATTTACTACGACCGTGGCCCTGAGCACGGTAAAGAGGGCGGCCCGATCGCTGATGACAACCGCTACATGGAGATTTGGAACCTCGTGTTCATGGAGTCCATCCGCGGTGAAGGCGATAAGAAGGGTGGCTTTGATATTCTCGGCGAGCTGCCGAACAAGAACATTGATACCGGCTTGGGCATTGAGCGCCTGGCTTGCATCCTGCAGGGCGTGGACAACGTCTACGAGACTGACTTGCTCGCCCCGGTGATCGCCACCGCGGAGAAACTCACCGGAACGAAGTACGGTGCGAACCAGGAATCGGACGTCCGCTTCCGTGTCATCGCTGACCACTCCCGTACCGCGATGATGATCATTCTTGATGGTGTGACCCCGTCCAACGAGGGCCGTGGTTACATCCTGCGCCGCCTGCTGCGTCGCATCATTCGTTCCGCGCGTCTGCTGGGTGCACAGAGCCACACCATTGAGCAGTTCATAAACACGATCATGGACACTATGACTCCTTCCTTCCCGGAGATTGCGGACAACCGCGAGCGCATCCTGCGCGTGGCCGTGGCGGAAGAGAAGACCTTCCTGAAAACCCTGGAGTCCGGCACCCACCGCTTCGACGAAGCAGCTGCACACGTGAAAGAATCCGGTGCTGCGGTTCTGTCCGGCGAGCAGGCCTTTGAGCTGCACGACACCTATGGTTTCCCCATCGACCTCACCCTGGAGATGGCAGCTGAGGCTGGTCTGGACGTGGACATGGATGCCTTCCATGCCGCGATGGAGGAGCAGCGTAACCGCGCGAAGGCCGATAGCAAGGCGAAGAAGACCGGCAACATCGACGAGTCCCTCTACCGCGAGTGGGTTGATGCGCACCCGACCGAGTTCGTTGGCTTTGAAGAACTCGAGCACGAGTCAAAGGTCCTTGGCCTCGTCCGTGGTGGCGAGAAGGTCGGCGAGGTTGCCCAGGGCGATGAGGTTGAGGTCATTCTGGATGTCACCCCGATGTACGCCGAGGGCGGCGGACAGCTGGCTGACCGTGGCCGCATTGTCATCGGTGACACCATTCTGACGGTCCACGACGTGCAGAAGGTGGGTAATAAGAAGCTCTGGGTGCACAAGGCAACCGTGGAAAACGGTGGCTTGGATGTGGGGCAGGTTGTGCGTACGGAGGTAGATCCGAAGTGGCGCCACGGCGCACGCCAAGCGCACACCGCTACCCACCTGATCCACGCTGCTCTGCGTCAGGTGCTGGGCCCCACAGCTGTCCAGGCTGGTTCCATGAACAAGCCGGGCTACCTGCGCTTTGACTTCAATTACACCGAGCAGCTCAGCCCGGCGCAGTTGGAGGAGATCTCCCTCATTGCCAACCAGGCAGTGGACGCGGACTTTGCCGTCAATACCTTTGAAACCTCTTTGGCGCAGGCTAAGGAGATGGGAGCGTTGGCACTGTTCGGCGAGAACTACGGTGACCAGGTGCGCGTGGTGGAAATCGGTGGTCCGTTCTCCATCGAGCTGTGTGGTGGTACTCACGTGGAGCACTCCTCCCAGATCGGTCCGGTGGCAGTGCTGGGTGAATCCTCCGTTGGCTCCGGTGCGCGCCGTATTGAGGCGTACTCGGGCATGGATTCCTTCTCCTACTTTTCCAAGGAAGCCGCCATTGCCAACGCATTGGCAGGGGAGATGAAGGCCCCGTCCGATCAGCTGCCGGAGCGCATTGCTGCACTGACTGAGCGCCTGCGTGCTGCTGAGAAGGAAATTGAGAACCTGCACAAGCAGCAGCTGGCCAACCAGACCGGTGAGTTGATTAACAACGCGGAGACCATCGGTGACGTGAAGTTCTTGGGTGTCAAGCTTCCGGATGGTGTTGGCGGCGGGGACTTGCGCACCATGGCGCAGGATCTGCGTGGCCGCTTCGGTGAGACCGCAGCTGTCATCGTCCTGGCTTCCGACAACGGCGGCAAGGTCCCGTTCGCAGTGGCAGCAACCCCGGCGGCCGTGGATAAGGGCATCAAGTCCGGTGCTTACGTTGGTCTTTTCGGTGGCTACATCGGCGGCAAGGGCGGCGGCAAGCCGGACCTGGCACAGGGTTCCGGGTCGGATGCTGCTGGCATTGATGCCGGTTTCAACGCTGTGCGCGAGGAGCTCAGCCGGCTCTAACCGGTTTTAAGCTAGAGTGCTTCCAAGGTCACGAAATGATTACGTGACACGCCCTACAACGGGTCTGTGACAGTGCCTTCACCAACTACCGTGGGTGAAGGCACACGCGCAGGTGCCACACATCCGACACACAGTTGAGGTTCACGCGAGTAAATGAAGGTACATCCTGATACGCCTGGGGTTGATGATCCCGGGGTTGGTCGCCGCATCGGCATTGATGTGGGCACCGTGCGTATCGGCGTGGCTTCCTCTGACCGCGATGGGCTTCTAGCCACGCCCGTGGAAACTGTGCCTCGCGTGACCGGTTTCAAAGACCGTGATGGTGAGGATATTGAGCGGCTGCTGGAGATCATTGAGGAGTATGAGGCCGTTGAGGTTGTCGTGGGGCTTCCGCGGGACCTCAAGGGCAACGGCTCTGCGAGTGTGAAGCATGCCAAGGAGATCGGGTTCCGTATCTCCCGCCGCAGTGATGTTCCAGTGCGCTACGCAGATGAACGTTTGACCACGGTCGCTGCAACCCATGCCTTGCGTTCCTCCGGTGTATCGGAGAAGGCAGGCCGCGCGGTGATTGACCAAGCAGCTGCGGTGGCCATTCTGCAATCCTGGCTTGATGGCCGCGCCAACGCGCTAGCCACGCAGCAGGACCAGCACCCAACGACCGCTGACCCCTGTTCAGTTGAATAACCCCAAGGAGATCTAATCGTGAGCACGGCACAAACCTCGCAAGGCCGCACCCGCGGTGTCGCGGTACTCATCGTGTCCATTCTTCTGATCCTCGGAGCAGTGGTGTACATCGGCGTTGCCCGTTCGACCTCCTCGGGGGCGGATTTTAGCGGTGACGGTAACGGTCAGGAGCAGATTGTTGAGATCCCGGAGGGCTCCAACCTGACCGCGCTAGGCCCGACACTGGAGGAGCTGGAGGTTGTGCGGTCGAACCAGGCATTCCAGTCTGCTTTAGCGTCCAACCCGGATGCGGATAATATCCAGCCTGGCTTTTACCGCCTGCAGAAGAAAATGAGCGCGAAGTCCGCGGTTGCTGCGCTGCTGGATCCGGCCACTCAAATTGAGATGTTGAAGATTCCAGGTGGGCAGACGCTTAACGACGTCCGCGTGGTCGGCGGCGACGTTCGCTTTGGCATCTTCTCTAGCATTTCCCGCGTGACGTGTGGTGAGGATGGCAAGGCCGAGGGCTGCATTCACGTTGATGAACTGCAGGACGTCGCGGCCCAGACGGATCCGTCTGAGCTTGGTGTGCCGGAATGGGCACTGGGCCCCGTTAGCGCACGCGAGGGTGACCCTAAGCGCCTTGAGGGTTTGATTGCCCCGGGTGAGTACGTGGTCAACCCGAATGCTGATGCGAAGGCGATTTTGACTGATCTGATTACGCGTTCGGCGAAGAAGTACAACGCCACCGACATCGTCGGCCGTGCACAGGCCATTGGCGTGAGTCCGTATGAGCTTCTTATTGCAGCATCCCTTGTGGAGCGTGAAGCGCCGGCAGGGGAGTTTGACAAGGTGGCCCGTGTGATCTTGAACCGCCTTGACGCACCCATGCGCCTGGAGTTTGATTCCACCGTGAACTACGACCTTGAGTCCGTTGAGGTGGCTACCGGCGATTCGGACCGCCAGCGTGAGACCCCGTGGAATACCTACGCCAAGGATGGTCTGCCTGATACGCCGATTGCTTCGCCTTCGGAGGAAGCGATCCGTGCGATGGAGAACCCTGCTGAGGGTGAATGGCTCTTCTTCGTCACCATTGACAAGGACGGCACCACGCTGTTCACCAACACCTTCGAGGAGCACCAGGAAGCAGTCCAGCGGGCGTACGAATCCGGGATTCTGGATTCCCAGCGCTAGACAAGGAGCTTGCTGGCATGACCGTGATCAATCACCGCGCGGCGGTGCTGGGCAGCCCGATCGCGCACTCACTGTCACCGGTGCTGCACTCAGCCGGCTATGAGGCGGCTGGCCTTGATGGCTGGGAGTATGAGCGTATTGAGTGCACAGCTGAGCAGCTGCCAGACATCGTTGGCAATGCCGATGAGAGCTACCGTGGCTTTTCTGTCACCATGCCCGGCAAGTTCGCAGCGCTGGAATTTGCGGATGAAGTCACCGATCGTGCCCGCGCGATTGGCTCGGCCAACACCTTGGTGCGCGAGACTCGCGATGGAAAGACCTTCTGGCGTGCTGATAATACGGACTGCGAAGGCATCTCCGGTGCACTGAACGAACTCGTGGGGCCGGAGAAGAAGCTCGGCCACGTGCTGCTCATCGGCAGTGGCGGCACCGCCCGCCCGGCACTGTGGGCGCTCACCCAACGTGGCGTGGATAAAGTCACGGTTCTCAACCGCTCCGACCGCTCCGAAGAACTTGCCCCGCTGCTGGAGAACACCGGCGTGGAAGCGGACTTCATCAATTTCGAGCGTGATCTTCGGGATCTGGCATTGAGCGTTGACGCAATCATCTCCACGGTGCCAGCAAAGGTTCTGGAAACACGCTTCGCTGAGCTTGGCCACGCGCCAGTCCTCGATGTGATTTATGACCCCTGGCCGACACCGCTGGCCACGTGTGCTGCCTCCAACGGGCACATGACAGTGGGCGGGTTGGTCATGTTGGCATGCCAGGCGTATTCACAGTTTGAACAGTTCACGGGTGTGGACGCCCCACGGGAAGAGATGCGAGAGGCATTGTTCCGTCACGTCGGCTGGGTATCGCCGACCGGTGTGACGCGACAGAATCGCATGTAGGCTTAAGCCCCACAACGTGATCTGGGGGGGTGGATCAACATGTTTGGGGGAAATACCAATGCCGCGCATCCAGTAGCGCTGGTTCTGGCAGTGCTCCTAGCGCTCGCGTGGACGGTGACACTTGTTGTGTGGGATGTGCGCGAGCAACGTCTGCCCAATGCGCTCACTCTTCCCGCAGCAGCCGCAGCTGTAGTGGCGTGCTTCGTGTATCCCACCGGGTGGTGGGGGATGCTATGGCCCGGAATGTATCTGGTCACAGCGCTGGCCACGCCCGTGAATAGACCTGGTATCGGTGGCGGTGACATCAAACTCGCTGTGCCACTTGGGGTTGCCGTCGCGCTTTCAGGTGGCGTGATGGGTGTGTTAGGGGCGATGCTGTTGAGCAGCATGATCACGGTATGCGTCCTCCTTGTTGCCCGACAATCCGGCATGGCGCATGGTCCGTCGATGCTCACTGCAGCCTGGCTGGTGGTCATTGCGTGCGCCCTTACGTGAGACTGTGTGGCCAATGTGAGACAATGCCTCCATGCTTCGATGGACTACTGCAGGTGAATCCCACGGTCAGGCGCTTATCGCGATGGTTGAGAATATGCCAGCCGGGGTCACTGTCTCCACTGAGGAGATCGGCCACCAGCTTGCTCGCCGCCGCCTTGGCTATGGTCGTGGTGCGCGCATGAAGTTTGAGCAGGACGAGCTCACGGTTCTCTCCGGTGTGATTCACGGGAAGACGATTGGTAGCCCGATTGCCGTGATGATTGGCAATACGGAGTGGCCGAAGTGGACCACCATCATGTCCCCGCATGAGTTGGACATGGAAGACCCAGAGGTGGCTAAGGCCATGAGCTCTGGTCGTGGTGCGTCACTGACTCGCCCGCGTCCAGGTCACGCCGATTTCGCCGGCATGATCAAGTACGGCTTTGATGCGGCGCGTCCGGTGTTGGAGAGGTCGTCGGCACGCGAAACTGCCTCGCGCGTGGCGGCCGCAACGATCGCGCGTTCCTTCCTGCGTGAGGTCCTCGGTGTTGAGGTTCTCTCGCACGTCATCTCCATCGGTGCGTCCGAGCCGTATACCGGACCGCTTCCGAAATTCGAGGACATTGAGCGTATCGACGCCTCCCCGGTCCGCGCGTTCGGCATCGAGGCCGAGGCGTCCATGATCACTGAGATTGAGGCGGCGAAGAAGCAGGGTGACACTCTCGGCGGCATCGTTGAAGTCATCGTGGAGGGCCTGCCGATCGGCTTGGGTTCCCACGTGTCTGGTGATGCCCGTCTTGATGCGCAGCTGGCTGCAGCCCTTATGGGCATCCAGGCAATCAAGGGCGTTGAGGTCGGCGATGGCTTTGAAGAAGCACGACGTCGTGGCAGTGAAGCCCACGATGAGATGGTGCGTGATGGTGATGGCGTGCGCCGTGAGACCAACCGTGCCGGTGGCCTCGAAGGCGGCATGACCAATGGAGAAGCCCTGCGTGTGCGTGCTGCGATGAAGCCGATTTCCACTGTCCCACGCGCGCTCAAGACCGTGGATATGTCCTCCGGCGATCCTGCAACCGCGATTCACCAACGCTCGGACGTGTGCGCTGTGCCGGCTGCCGGTGTGGTTGCGGAAGCGATGGTGGCACTCGTGCTGGCACGCGCTGTGCTGGAGAAATTCGGTGGTGACAGCATCGAGGAAACAAAGCGCAACGTGGAGGCGTACAAGCAGTACGTTGCGGAGCGCCTCGCTTTCGAAGGAAACAGCGATGACTAGCCCGGGGTTCCCTGTGCCAAAACCTGGGCCGCGTCGTCCAGCCACACCGCAAGAGCCGGTGGAGACCCTGGGGGAGCAGGTCGTGCACGGATCCCCCCGCGTTGTTCTTGTTGGCCCGCCCGGTGCCGGCAAATCCACCATCGGCCGTCGCCTTGCGCGTGCGATGAATCTGCCACTGGTGGATTCAGATGAGCTCATTGCTAAAGGCGAAGGCAAACCCACCGGCGAGGTCTACTCGGAGCTCGGTGAGGAACGCTTCCGCGAAGTCGAAGCTGATTACGTCGCGCAATCCCTGGCATCTGGTGGCGTGGTGAGCCTGGGTGGTGGGGCAGTGGTCACCGAGTCAACCCGCAAGCTCCTCCAAGCGCACACCGTGGTGTGGATTGATGTATCCGTGGAGGAAGGCGTGCGCCGGACGTCCGGCAATGACTCCCGCCCGGTACTCAACGCCGAGGATCCGGTGGCGCATTACCGTGCGCTGCTGGAAGCACGTGAGCCGTTCTACCGTGAGGTAGCCATGCACCGCGTGCGCACCGATTCACGTCCCCCGCAACGCCTCGTGGCGGAGATTCTCAACCTCATTGAATCCGGCTAAGCCACGCTCAACCACGGACAGCAATAATCAAGCAGTACAAAACCAGTAGCAACCAGCAAGCAGCACAGAAAGCATTTCACCATGGCGGTTATCAGTGTCACTGGCCCGAACCCGTATGACGTGCACATTGGTGCGGGTCTGGATGAGAAAATTGCTACGCGCGTAGCGGACACAGGTGCGCGCCAAGCGGCGATCATTCACCAGGGGCCACTGACCCCCATCGCGGAGCGGCTGCGTGAGCTCATTACGGCGAAGGGCGTGGAGGTCACCCTAGCGGAAATCCCGGATGCGGAAGACGGGAAGTCTTTGCCTGTGCTGAGTGGCCTGTGGGATCTCTTCGGTGAGAAGAATTTCTCCCGCCAGGACGTCGTGCTGGGTCTTGGTGGCGGTGCGACAACAGATCTTGCTGGTTTCGCCGCCGCAACGTGGATGCGTGGAATCAAGGTCATTCAGGTTCCTACGACGCTGCTTGCCATGGTCGATGCCGCAGTCGGTGGCAAGACCGGCATCAACACGGATGCCGGGAAGAACCTCGTCGGTGCCTTCCATGAGCCGGATTCCGTTTTCATTGACTTGGACCGCCTGGACACCCTCGCGCACGAAGAATTCGTTGCCGGCTCCGCCGAGATCATCAAGACCGGTTTCATCGCCGACCCCGTGATCCTGGATATCTATCAGCAGGGCGATGATGTGCCGAAGAACAAGATCGCGGAGCTCATTGAGCGTTCCGTGGCGGTGAAAGCCCGAGTGGTGAGTGAGGACCTGAAGGAGTCGTCCCTACGCGAAATCCTCAACTATGGGCACACGCTCGGCCACGCGCTGGAGAAGCGCGAGGATTACCGCTGGCGTCACGGCAATGCCGTCGCTGTGGGCATGATGTTCGTCGCGTTGCTGGCAAAGAATAGGGGGCTTATTAGCGATTCTGTGGTTGCCCTCCACCGCGACATCCTGACCAGCGTGGGGCTGCCGGTGACCTACGACCCGGCTGCTTTCGACGAGTTGTACGAAGGCATGACGCACGACAAGAAGAATCGTGACGGGCGCATCCGCTTCGTTGTGCTTGAAGGCATTGGCAAGACATCTCGCCTGGAAGATGCGACGATCGAGGAGATGCGTCAGGCGTACACTGAGCTCACGCGACCAACGCAGTAAACAAGGAGGGTGACGTGAAGGTTTATGTGCTCAACGGGCCAAACCTGAACCGGTTGGGAAAGCGCCAGCCGGAGATCTACGGCGCGACGACACTGGCGGATGTGGAGCAGCGCCTGTGCGCGCTCGCCGGTGACAAGGTGGAGCTCATCTTCCGCCAGTCCAATCACGAGGGCGAGCTTATCGACGTAGTGCATGAGGCTGCCGACAATGGCGCCGCCGTGATTATCAACCCCGGTGGCTTTACCCACACCTCCGTTGCTTTGCGGGATGCGTTGGCAGAAATAAGCGATGGCGCCGGCTTCATTGAAGTGCACATTTCTAACGTGCACGCGCGTGAGGAGTTCCGCCACCACTCGTACTTGACTCCTATTGCCATTGGCGTGATCGCTGGCCTGGGTGTTGAGGGTTATGAGCTCGCGCTTGAGTACTTCTTGAGGAGGTCCTGATGAGCTTCGCTGATTCCCGTTTCCTCACCCGCCGGCGCACCTTGTCCGCACAACTAGCGGGCAAACGCATTGACTCTTTCTTAGTCACTCATCCGACCAATGTGCGCTACCTGTCTGGCTTCACTGGTTCTGCGGGAGCTTTGCTGGTGAACAAGGATCTTTCCGCCGCCATTGCCACGGATGGCCGCTACACCACGCAGATCGCCGATGAAGTCAAAGACATTGAGGCCGTGATCGTGCGCAATGGGGCAGAAGCTCTGCTTGCCACTGTGCCGGAAGGCTGGCGTGTGGGCTTTGATGCAGCGCGCACTACCGTGGCTGAACTCGAAGCCATGAAGAAGGCATGCCCGGATGGTGTGACCCTCGTTCCCGTCGATGGGGCGATTGAGCAGATCCGGCTGCGCAAGGACCGCTATGAGCTGGCCCGGCTGGAAGAGGCAGCACAGATTGGTACGGATGCGCTGACGGGCCTGATCGAGGCAGGAGAACTGCGTGCCGGACGCACGGAGCGTGACGTGGCAGCTGACCTTGAATACCGCATGCGCCTGCTGGGGGCGGAGCGCCCGAGCTTTGACACCATCGTGGCGTCTGGCCCGAACTCGGCGTTGCCACACCATGGGGCAGGTGAGCGAGTGATTGAGAGTGGGGACATTGTCACCATTGACTTTGGTGCCCATTACCGTGGCTTCAACTCGGATATGACGCGCACCTTCATCATTGGGCATGTTTCAGACTTCGCGCGGGAGATCTACGAGACAGTGCTTGAAGCCCAAAAGGCAGGTGTCCGCGCAGCCACAGCTGGGCGCGCGTTGGTTGAGGTGGACAAGGCGTCCCGCGACATCATTGAGCAAGCTGGTTATGGCGAATACTTTGTTCACTCCACCGGACACGGTATTGGCCTGGATGTGCACGAAGGTCCTGCCGCGTCCACGCGCGCGAAGGGTTCACTCGAAGAGAACATGACCCTGACCATTGAGCCAGGCATCTACGTGCCAGGTCATGGGGGAGTGCGCATCGAGGACACAGTGGTGATTACCGGTGGTGCTCCACGCGTGATCACCACATTCCCGAAGGAACTCACTGTCCTCTAACGGGCCACGCTGCCTTAAGCATGTGCTGATCAGTGGTGTAGCATGGGCTTGTTTTAAAAGAGCCAGATCTACTTCAAGGGAGATTATTTCGTGGCAACCACCGCTGATTTCAAGAACGGCCTTGTGCTCAAGGTTGACGGCAAGCTCCAGCAGATCGTCGAGTTCCAGCACGTGAAGCCGGGCAAGGGCCCTGCTTTCGTGCGTACGAAGCTGAAGGACGTTGTCTCCGGCAAGACCGTGGACAAGACCTGGAACGCAGGCGTCAAGGTGGAAACCGCAACGGTTGACCGTCGCGACATGACCTACCTGTACAACGATGGCCAGAACTACGTGGTCATGGATGACAAGACCTATGAGCAGTACGAGCTGCCGGAGGATAAGTTCGGCGACGCTGCTCGCTTCCTCCTGGAGAACATGCGCGTGCAGGTTTCCTTCCATGAGGGTGAGGCACTGTTCGCTGAGCTGCCGATCTCCGTGGATCTGACCATTGAGCACACCGATCCGGGCCTGCAAGGTGACCGCTCCACCGGCGGCACCAAGCCGGCCAAGCTGGAGACCGGTGCTGAGATCCAGGTTCCGCTGTTCCTGGAAACTGGCAACGTAGTCAAGGTGGACACCCGCACGGGTGAGTACCTGTCTCGCGTGAACAACTAGGCACTAGTTCTAGTTTCTTCCAATGAAGCGGGCTCAAGCTGGGCCCGCTTCACCCAACTTTTCTTCCTTTCTGAAAAACATGCCTGATTACAAACGTCATGGTGCGCGTTACCGTGCACGCCGTCGCGCTGTAGATATCCTCTTCGAAGCTGAGACCCGCGATGTGGACCCGGTGGCCATCGTGGAGGACCGCATCAAACTGGCCGAAGACCCTGCCAATGCTGTGGCCCCTGTTGCTGATTACACCCGTGAGATCATCTCCGGTGCCGCTGAAAGCCTCGACGAGATTGATGATGCGATTGCACGCTTCCTCTCTGAGGATTGGGAGCTCAACCGCCTACCTGCCGTTGACCGCGCCATTTTGCGTGTCTCTACGTGGGAGATTCTCTACAACCCCGCTGTGGAACCCTCCATCGTGATCTCTAACGCAATGGAGATGTCCGTGGAATACGCCGGCGACAAGGCCTCGCCATACATTCACGCGGTACTCGATGACATCATCCAGGCAAACTCCGCTGACGCCCCCGACATCATCACTGGGGAGACCGGCCTGATCGGCTTCGCCGAGGAAGACGCCACCGATGCGTTGGCAGGGCCCGGCGCCGAAGTAGAAGCACCTAAAGTGGCCGAAACGACTACCGAATCCGTTCAAGAAACCCCTGTGCAAGAGCAGGACTAGGGAACACTAGGAGTAGCTCATCATGGCAAAGGTATCTATCAAAGAAGCAGAAGAACTCCGCGTTGGCTCGGACTTTGTGCTCGCGGACGTCGATCCGGCGTCAACCCCAGGCGTGAGCGAAGACAACGTCGATGATGCTTTTGATGAATTCGACGATGAGCTGGATGAACTCCAGGAATGCCTGTACGCCAATGGTCGTGCGGGCAATGAGAACGCCGGTTCCATTCTCCTTGTCCTGCAGGGCATGGATACTGCTGGCAAGGGCGGGATCATCCGCAACGTTGTGGGTGAGACGATGGACCCGCAAGGCGTACACATCAAGGCCTTTGGCAAACCAACGGAGGAAGAGCTCAAGCACGACTTTCTCTGGCGTATTGAGCCGCACCTGCCCAAGCCCGGCATGATCAGCGTTTTCGACCGTTCTCACTATGAGGACGTGTTGGTGCAGCGTGTGAAGCAGATGGCTCCGCCGGAGGGAATTGAGCGCCGCTACGGTGCCATCGTTGACTTTGAGGCGAAAGCCGCTGCCAACGGCACGAAGATCATCAAAGTCATGCCGCACATCTCCAAGGAATTCCAGGGGGAGAACCTGCGCAAGCGCATCGAACGCCCGGACAAGCACTGGAAGTACAACCCGGGCGATATCGACGATCGCAGGCTCTGGGACGAATTCCAAGAAGCATATGAGATTGCGCTCAAGCGCACATCCACCGATGTTGCCCCGTGGTACTGCATCCCCTCCGATAACAAGGCCTACTGCCGCACGGTGGTGAAGACTCTCTTCGTCCAAGCCCTGCGCGACCTCAACCTGGAATGGCCCAAGGCTGAATTCGATCCCGAGGTTGAGCTCAAGCGTCTCGCGGAGTCCTAGACACCGCTCCTAGCCACTAGTCCCACCAGATGCCGGCGATCACGTCGCGGTACACAGCGGAGACTCTGTCCACGGTCTCGATTTCGTAGCGATTCATGGGCACTCTGTCTTGGTCGATGAGTCGCTTGGAGGCCGGTGAAATCTGGTCAGAGGAGTCAACCGCGAGCACCCAATCCGACGTGGACATGCCTTGCAGCTCCCTTAAGGTGATTGAACCTTTTTAGGGGAACGAAAAGAAAGCAACAGTGTCACTTATAGCGGCAGGCAGATGAGCATGAAAAACTCCGGCCGCAAAAGAGCACCGCGTGTAGCCTTGCGGGCACACGATTATTCCGGCACCTGGTACGACTGAGACGACGAGACATTGCGAGGGAAGTGGAGCGAATGCGCAAGGCCAAAACGATTGCGACGGTACTAGCGGCAACGGCGCTGACAGTGGCTGGCTGTTCAGGGAACGCTGAAAACGGCGAAGGAGAACCAAACACCACACAGAACAGCGCCGTGCGAAGCGATGCTGACACAAGCGACGCCCAAGACCAAGCAGATCCCGGTGCCTGTGCCACTGAAGTGAGCATCAAGGCACTCCTGGACGAAATGCCGAATGAGCTCGTGGGGTTGCCGTATGACCCGGACTACAGCACGGTGATGGATGAGGGGTGGAATCACTACTACCAAAACGGCCCGGAGCAATTCTCCGTCGGCGTTTCGTACTACGACGAAGAGCTGGGGCAGGATCCATGCCCGAGTGACCCCAAGAAGGCTGCCCAAGACGAGCGCAAGCTGCACATGGAAAGCTACCAAGAACAGCAGAAGCGTGACGGGGAGGCAGTACTGCCGTGGGATGAGTTCGAGTTCACGGTGGGGGACCGCTCCTTCGCGTGCGCCAAGCACCCGGAGGCAGACCTGCGCCAGTTCTTCTGCTCAACGAGTTTCGGCAACGCTGCGGCAACCACGTACATGTTCCGCCACTCGCAAGGCGACTCCCAGGATGTTGAGGACATGAAGGAAGCCATGGCTGAACTGACACCGCTGTTGGACAAGCAGCCCGTAGGCCCAGGATTATCCGACCTCAACTAAGGCCCAATGCCCGGCTACTTAATCGGTAAAGAACGATTGGGATGCCGGGTTTTCCGCTGTGACGGGGCACACTGGGTGAATGAAAAGTTTCTCTAAGCTGTACAAAGTCGCGGCAGTGGCGGCCGCGGTGGGTCTCACTCTTGCGGGTTGCTCTTCCACAGGTGGGGCTCAGCGTGAGGGTGAGGCTGGCGGCACGGGTGGCGGTGGGGTAGACACCCCGCGCTACGTCGTGTCAATGGTTACTCATGGTGCCCCGGGTGATACGTACTGGGACCTCGTGCGCAAGGGTGCGGAGGATGCAGCGAAGAAGGACAACATCGAGCTGCGTTACTCCTCTGACCCGCAAGCGCCGAACCAGGCGAACCTGGTTCGTTCCGCGGTGGACTCGAACGTGGACGGCATCGCGGTGACGCTGCCGAATGCGGAGGCTATCGGTCCTGCCGCGAAGCTCGCTACGGAGGCAGGCATCCCGGTTGTGGGATTGAACTCTGGCATGAAGGAGTATGACAAGTACGGGATCACCGGCTTTTTCGGCCAGGACGAAACGGTGGCCGGCACGGCAGCGGGTGAGCGCCTGAAGGAAGAGGGCAAGTCCAAGGTTCTTTGCGTGATCCATGAGCAGGGTAACTCCTCCCAGGAAGCGCGTTGTGCTGGTGTGAAGGAAGGCCTCCAAGGCGAGGTTGAGCTCCTCTACGTCAATGGTCAGGACCTGACCTCGGTGCAGTCCACGATTAACTCCAAGCTGTCCCAGGACAAGTCCTTCGATACCGTTTTTGCGCTGCAGGCCCCAGTGGCAATGCGTGCAACGGAGGCTGTGAAGCAGTCTGGTTCCAAGGCGCAGGTGGTTACGTTTGATACGAACGCTGAGCTGGTGGACGCCATTGCGGATGGTCGCGTGGCGTGGGCTGTGGACCAGCAGCCGTATCTGCAGGGATACCTCGCAGTGGATTCTCTCTGGGTTGCTAAGCGCAACGGCGGCACCTTCGGTGGTGGCCAGCCGGTATACACGGGCCCGAGCTTCGTTGACAAAGACAATGTGGAGAAGATTGCTGAGGCCGCCAAGGCAGGCCTTCGATGAGTCAGACAATCACAGACGAATCGACTGAGAGTAACTCGGACGATCGGCTACGTACCCACACCGGCCTCGCCAAACTGATCCGTCGCCCGGAACTAGCTAGTCTGCTCGGTTTCCTGGTGATCTTGAGCCTCTTCCTGGCGGTCGCCCCGGCGTTTCGTTCGTTTGAGGCGATGGCCACGATTCTGTATGCCAGCTCTACGCTCGGCATCGTGGCACTCGCCGTGGGGTTGCTCATGATCGGCGGGGCGTTCGACTTGTCTTCTGGTGTTGCGGTGACCACCGCGGCGCTGGCGGCATCGATGCTCAATTACAACCTGCATTTGAACTCGTGGGTGGGTGCGGGCCTCGCGCTCATCATCGCGCTGGCTATTGGTGCACTCAACGGCATTCTTGTCACGCGCACCGGCATTGACAGCTTCCTCATCACGCTCGCCGCATTTCTCATGCTGCAGGGCCTCAACCTCGCCGTGACCAAGCTCGTCACCGGCCAGGTGGCCACACCATCCATCGCGGATATGGAGGGCTTCGCCTCCGCACACACCTTCTTCGCTGGCAGCTTCCACATCGGCAACGTTCGTATCAGCGTCACGGTGATCTGGTGGTTGCTGTTCGTCGCGATTGCGTCGTTCGTGCTTTTCCGCACGAAATTCGGTAACTGGATCACCGCCGTCGGTGGCGATGAAGATGCCGCGCGTGCTGTGGGTGTTCCCGTCCGCCTGGTTAAAATTGTGCTGTTCATGACTGTCGGCTTCGCTGCATGGTTTGTGGGCATGCACACGCTGTTCGCCTTCGATTCGATTCAGGCGGGCCAAGGCGTGGGCAATGAATTCTTGTACATCATCGCCGCTGTCATCGGTGGTTGCGCGATGAAGGGCGGCCGCGGCACGGCGATCGGCACGATGATCGGTGCGCTCATCTTCGGTATGACCAACCAGGGCATTGTCTACGCGGGCTGGAATCCTGACTGGTTCAAGTTCTTCCTCGGTGCGATGCTTTTGTTCGCGGTGCTCACCAACACTTCATTCGCCAACATCACGAAGGGGCGGTAGGCCATGTCCATCATTGAGTTGCGTGACATCACCAAGTCATACGGCACCTTCGACGCCTTGCGCGGAGTGGACCTCACCATCAACGCGGGCGAAGTCACCTGTGTGCTCGGCGATAATGGCGCGGGCAAATCGACGCTCATCAAGATTCTTGCGGGTTTGCACGCCCCAACGAGTGGGCAAGTGCTTATCGACGGCTCCCCTGTCACCTTCACATCCCCCCGCGACGCCCTGGATGCGGGTATTGCCACGGTGTACCAAAACCTCGCCATTGTTGATGAGCTGAGCGTGTGGCGGAACTTCTTCTTAGGTCAGGAACTGACCGGTGTGCTCGGCACGCTGAAGCAGGAGGAGATGAAGCGCATCTGCTCCGAGCAGCTTCTGGAGATGGGCATTGACATCCCCGATGTGAATGTGGAGGCCGGCAACCTGTCTGGTGGCCAGCGGCAAGTCGTCGCCATCGCCCGCGCTGTCTACTTCGGTGCCCGGGTCATCGTGCTTGATGAGCCCACCGCGGCACTCGGCGTGAAGCAGTCCGGCGTGGTGCTGAAGTTCATTGCTGCAGCCCGTGACCGTGGCGTCGCGGTCGTTCTGGTGACCCACAACCCACACCATGCCTATCTGGTGGGCGACCATTTCATGATTCTGAAGCTCGGCCGCCAGGAGCTCGACGCCTCCCGCGACCACGTCACCCTAGACGAGCTCACGCGCGAAATGTCGGGCGGTGCTGAACTCGAGGCACTTAGCCACGAGTTGAACAGCTAGGAGATAGCGCTTGCGCTACCTCCTCGTGCTTTGTGCATTGGAGTCGAGTTTTTGCAGCATAGCGAGTATGTTGTTAGCTATTCATCGTCTGGCATTGAGCTGGTTATAGGTTTCGGATTGAGTAAAGGTTTTGCAGTGACAGGGTTGAAAGCTTTTGGGCGTGGACTACAAAGCACAGTGGTAGTGCTCATCGCCATGCTTCTTGCAGTGTTCATGGTGCTTGCACCGCAATCTGTGTACGCGACTGAAACTGGGAGCGCCGCTACTGGCACACCTGGCAGCGACATGGCGACGGCCACGGAGACCGCCGAGGGAAATAACGCCCCAGCGGAGGAACCTGCACCTGCTGCAGATTCCAATGGACTAACCGCCGGTGGCGGCACCAAAGCATATGAGCTCATTGGTGAGTGGAAACAGCAGCCGAATGAGGTGACCTCCGGCCTTGATGTGCTGTCGATGGTGTGGTGGCTGGACATCAATGATTCAGCAGCGGCGCCAGGCAACAGGCCGACGAAAGACAACTTGCTCACGGTGAGCGTCGAAAATGCTCATTTCGGTGCGATTCCCAGCCAGTGCTTGAGTGGGGACAAGGGCGCTTCGAAGCTTTCTGAAGATAAGCGCACCCTGACCTGTGACATCGGCGAGCGTGATGAGGGAACCGCTCAAATGGTGCTGTCAGGTGTGAAAGTGGACGGACCGGGCAAGTCGAAAGTCAAAGCCACGGCAACCTTCCGTGGGCTTGAGGCGGAGCTGCCTGAGATTCCTGTGATTGCGCCTTTCCTCATGGACGCCAAGTTCGATGGTGGCGCGGCGACGTCGCTGACCGGTGATCCGGACACCTTCCAGTTCATGAATTTCCCCTTCTCGCTGGCTCACGCAAAAGGCTCTGCGAAGGGGCCGGACACCGTCAGCTATGACATCACCATCAACGGCGTGAACGACGAGGATATTACGCTGCAGGATGTCGCCTGCGCACCGATCGATCGCGTGCAGCCGGGCTACCCATTCTCGGCTTCCGGCAAGCCAGAAAATCAAACCACGAAGTTCCCTACGTGTGAGTTCACAGCGGTGGAGGGAAAGAAGAACACGTTCCGCTTAACGTTGTCTGATTTGGATTACACGTCCAAGCGCGCGGAGTTGGATTCGAATGGTGTGCTTCTGCCACAGGTGCAGCCCAAACACCCGCGTGAGGTCATTGCTGCTGGTGAACTTCGCGTGAAGGTGCCATACGTCACCTCCGGTCCAAATAAGAATGAGGACACCAACATTCACCTGGAGGCATCTGCGCCGACGTATACCGCCGAAGATGGCTCAACAGCTCAGGATGACCCGTCCAATAATGAGAACAAGGCGCCCTTGGTTCGTGGTAACTGGACTGGTGCATGGGTGGTTGCTTCACAGTGGCCTAAGGCTTACCCAGGTATTGGTTGGTCCGATACTTCTCGTGCGCCTGCTGGTGCCACCGTCATGTCGGTGTCGGGTATTGGCCCACGCCGGCCGGGTAACTCGTTTAATCATTCAGGCGGCTTTGCAGACACCTGGATCTGCAACACCTTAGATACGAAGCGCGTTGATTTCGTCGATGCCCGTGTGGTGGCTGATCCAGAGGCGAAACCAAATGTTTATTACGGTGAGCACATCGAGGACCTGAAGATCCTGTACTACACGGGTGAGGTGGAAGACCCGAACCTGTTCAAATGCGGAACGAAGGAAACTCCGTTTGATGAAGGGAAGGATGAAAAGGACGGCTGGAGTTACACCAAGCCGGCCGATCTATCCACGGTTAAGGCCCTTAAAGTACGTATTCCACACGACAAGGCTTACCTGTCCAAGCTCCCCAAGTCTCGCTTCTACCTGACTGTTGAGCAGCGGATCCATGATGACGCTCAACCTGGTGACGATGTGTGGACGTTTACATCGGTGTTGGAGGAAGACAACACCGAATGGAATATGGATCTTAACGCTAAGCGTTACTTCCAGCGTATTACCGATGAAGAAGAGATCACGCCTTCCTATGCCAGTCCTGGTGTGGTGACTGACGGGGTGCGTTACCCGTACACCGGTCCTGGCCGCGATTTGCTGCGTGTGGTGGGTTCCTTGCCGGTTGTAGCGAAGGACGCAGCGCAGCCGGAGTACGGTCCGGGTGAGGAAGCAGATTTCACCATCCGTTACGGCCTGGAATCTGAGATTGCCAATATGCCTAATGCTCAGGTGGTAATCAAGGACACTCTGCCGAAGGGTATGGAGTATGTCGCGGGCAGCGCTGATGTTGAGCCTGAGGTGTCAACGAACTCCAAGGGCGAGCAGGTGCTGACGTGGACGAAGGAAAACGTTGAGCCGAACCTCCGCGTTTTGGAGGACGGGAACCCGGGCATCATCAACTATAAGGCCATCATGCCGAAGGATGCGAAGCCCGGTGATGTTCTGACGAACGAAGTAACAGCGACGAGTCAGAGGCAAACCCGCAAGGCGCAGGCGAAGGTGACAGTGCCGCAGGCCGGCTACACGTCACTGAAGAAGAATGTGGCTGAGTCTGTCATTGAAACCGCGCCGAATGGTGTGGCTGCCAATGAGTGGACGATTGAACTCACGTCTAAGGATCCAACGAAGTCGAACCTGACGGATGTTATTGATGTGCTTCCTGCCAACGGCGATGCCCAGGGCTCGAAGTTTGAAGGCAAGTTCAAGGTGACAGGCGTCGAAGGCGCTGCAGGTGCCAAGGTATACAGCACCACCGTCGATCCGGCGAAGGTTGATGAGGATCCGAATGCCACAATCAATGGTGCAACGGGTAAGCCATCTAACATCTGGACAGAAGGCGTGAAGGAAGACGCCACAGCAGTGCGCGTGATTACGAACGCTCCTTTGGCCTACGGTGATGTGCAGAAGATCACCATTAAGACGGAACTGCATAACGCTAAGAGTGGCGACGTTGTGGTGAACAAGGCCGTTGGCCGCGCTGAAAACACCAAGCTGCGTATGCGCACCTCTGCTCAGTTCACTGTCCGCACCCCGGTGGACGTCACTGTTGAGAAGGTATGGAAGGACGACAAGGGCGCAGATCTGACGGACACGCCGAAGTCCGTGAAGGTCCAGCTCATCCGCAAGCAGGGCGAGGAGAGCACCCCTGTGGGGGACAAGGTTGAACTCAATGCTGACAACGAGTGGAAGCACACGTTCACTAACCTTCCAGCCGTAGTGGATGAGGAACCGGTCACTTACACGGTGAAGGAAGACGAGATCGAGGGATTCACATCCAAGGTTGAGGTGAAAAATGTCGACGGCGACTACCAGGTCACGGTGACGAACACCCGTAAGCCGGAGCTGACTCCAAGGCCGACCCCCACACCCACACCCACATCAACTCCAACCCCGAAGCCGACGCCGACTCCAACCCCGAAGCCGACACCGACACCAACCCCGGGAACGTCTGGAACCCCGACACCGACGCCAACCCCGTCTGGCACTCCGACGCCGACCCCAACACCGGGTACCTCCGAAACCCCGACGCCAGGCCCCACACCAGGTCAGCCGAGTGGGCCTAAGAAGGACCTGGCTAGCACCGGTGCCGCTGTCACGGGATTGGTGGCATTGGCACTCGCCGCGATTGCCGGCGGAGCGCTACTGATGGTCAGGTCGCGGAAGCAGTAATCCCACTGCGCTGACAGCGCCACAAAACTAATGGGTCCGACTGGTTCAACCAATCGGACCCATTAGGTATTTAGGGCATGTAACCAACAACTTGAGTGGCGTAGGGATGAAGGCCTCTGGTTACTCGGCGCGAGTCATTTCAGGAAATTTGCCCCATAATTAGAGTGCCCAGCTGGAACAATCGCCGTACTCCTTTTTGTTTTGGAGAAATTGCTCGAATGTAGGACTCGACAATCTTTCGTCCAATCTTTGGTAAATACGCAGATCACACAGCGAACAGGACGACTAACACGCCGATGGCAAGCGCAATGAAGGTACCAATCAAGATGAGCAGAGGGAGCCCCAGTGTGACGGCCGTGAAGATGGTGGACAGGATCCCGCCAGTGGAGGAGTCGTTCTTGTCCATTGCCTGGTACGGGTTGGGCTGGCCGTAGGGCTGTTGCCCGTAGGACTGCTGACCGTACGGCTGTTGTTGTTGCCAGTAGGACTGTTGCTGGTACTGCGGGGCGCCTTGAGGTGGGGTGCCGTAGGGCTGGTTGTCCTGCGGCTCCTGGGGTGGGTAGGTGTTGCCGTAAGGGGTGGTCATGGTGGGGCCTCCTGGTTATGGGGTGTCGTCGGCAAGCTTGGCTTGGGCTTCGCTGATCTGCTCGGAGAGGGCGGACATGGCATTGTGTGCGTTGACAACAGCCTTGACAGCGCGGTCGGAGGCGGAGCGGAGTTGCTCGTCGGTCATACCAGCGGCAACGGAAACTTCGGCCTCGGTGCGGATGACGAGGTTCTCTGACTTGTTGCCCACGATGGCGCGAGCGCCGATGAGGGTGGAATTCACCTCATTGGCGGCGAGGTAGTAATTCGCGTCAGGGGAGTCGGCGGCGGTGTCCGTGGCGGAATCAGCGCGGACGATGAACACGGAGTCAAGCAGCACAACGAGGAGTTCCAGGTTGTCGTGGGTGCCCTGCGCCACGCGGCCGGTGGAATCAGCGGTGACGCCCACGCCGGACTGGGCGAAAGCATCAACGATGCGGTCAATGGTGACCAGGCTGGGGGTTGAATTCGCGGTAGTCAATTTAGTTCTCCTCCCACGTCACGGCTGTTGGGAAAGACTCAGCCAAGAAATTGAAAGCCTGCATGGTTGCGTTGATGGAGGTGATGATGAAGGCGCCCAACTGGTTCGTCGATAAGCCACGACTTGCATCAAGCGACCGAATACCCGTGATGGCCAGGGTGTTCTCCTCACTCTGGAAGAAACGCAGAGTTGGCGTGAAATGTGACTGGTTGTACTCATTCGTGGCGTAAAGGAGCGAGGACACATCCTCCGGCGCGAACTCGCCGCGCCACACAGATTCGAAGACGAGCGTGCCGTCGTCGAAGGTGAACACCATCGCGGCGTTGATGAAGCCGGTGCGAACGACGGGCTCTTCCAGGCGGTATTCCAAGCCCTCGCCCTCAAGTACGGCGGCGATGTCGGCGAGGCCGACCTCGCGGACACGATCGTCCTCGGTGAGCTCCGGAGGGTGGTTCTCATTGGGTGTGGTCATGGCATCCAAGGTTACCTGTGTTGGTTGTAGGCTTGGCGGGTTAGTTTGCACTGGGGGTTAAGTGGGCGGTGATGTGGTCTGCGATGTGGGGTGAACGAGTGGAAAAAGTGCTAGTGTTGCAAGCGTCTACCAAGCATTGGCAGGCGCTAAAAAGAAGCATCCTTTAAATTCCGCACAGAGAGGCGGGGAAGGAGGTTCGATGAGTGCCACGAAGTTGCTTGACGCCAGTGACGTCTCGCGCACGATTGCACGCATCGCGCACCAAATCATCGAGAAAACAGCGCTCGATTCACCTGGTGCACCAACGGTGATTCTGTTGGGCATCCCATCTGGGGGAGTGCCCTTGGCCCAGCGCATCGGCGCGGCGATTGAGGAATTCGCGGGGGTGAACGTCCCTGTTGGAAGCCTGGATGTCACCCTCTACCGCGATGATCTGCGCCGCCGCCCGCACCGTGCATTGAGACCCACGGACATTCCAGGTGATATCAACGGCGCGACCATCGTGCTGGTTGATGATGTGCTGTTTTCCGGCCGCACGATCCGCGCCGCACTCGACGCCTTGAGCGCTATCGGCCGGCCCGACATTATCCAGCTCGCCGTCCTCGTGGACCGCGGCCACCGCGCCGTGCCTATCCGCGCGGATTACGTGGGCAAAAACATCCCAACGGCACTGAGCGAGGACGTCACTGTGACGCTCACGCCTATCGACGGTGAAGATGCCGTCCTCCTGATGAAAGAGGGCGAGGAATAATGAAGCACCTGATCAGCATCGCGGACTTGAGCCGCGAAGAGATCATCGGGCTGATGGATGAGGCAGACCGTTTCCGTGAAGCCCTGGATGGCCGTGAGATGAAGAAGCTGCCCACCCTGCGCGGGCGCACCATCTTCACGCTGTTTTACGAAAACTCCACCCGCACCCGTTCCTCTTTTGAGACGGCGGGCAAGTGGATGAGCGCGGACGTGATCAACGTGTCTGCATCCAGCTCCAGTGTGAAGAAGGGCGAGTCCCTCAAAGACACCGCCGCCACTTTGAAGGCCGTGGGCGCGGACGCGATCATCATGCGCCACCCGTCTTCCGGTGCGCCGAATCTGCTGCGTGAGTGGGTGCCGGGTGCTGCGATTATTAATGCGGGCGATGGCTCGCACCAGCACCCGACGCAGGCACTGCTTGATGCCGTGACCATGCGCCAGCACATTGGTTCCGTCGAAGGCAAGAAAGTGCTCATCGTCGGTGACATCTTGCACTCCCGCGTGGCGCGCTCCAACGTGGACTTGCTGTCCACACTCGGCGCAGAAGTCGTGCTCGTTGCACCGCCGACTCTGCTGCCCACCGGTGTGGAGAACTGGCCGTGCCGCGTGGCCTATGACTTTGACGCGGAGATCGCGTCTAGTGATAAACCCGCAGTTGTGATGATGCTGCGCGTCCAAGCTGAGCGCATGAACGGAGGCTTCTTCCCGTCCCACCGCGAATACGCCACCTTGTACGGGCTCTCCCAGGACCGCGCTGACAAGCTTGGCGCTGACACCCTGATCATGCACCCGGGGCCGATGTTGCGCGGCATGGAAATCAACTTCAATGTCGCCGACCGCGACAACACCGTGGTCCTCGACCAGGTGACAAACGGTGTGTACACCCGCATGGCGGTGCTGTTCACCCTGCTAGCCAGTGGCGACGATGCGCTGGAAGGAAAGGAGTAGGGCAGTGACAACACTCGCTTTGAATAATGTCCGCCCCTACGGCGAAGACGAAACGAACATCCTCATCAACGTGGAGGCCGGTGTCATCGAGTCCATCGGTGATGCACCCTTCACCGGTGCCTCCGAGGTTGTGGATTGTGGCGGCAACGTGCTGCTGCCGGGTCTTGTCGACGTCCACGTGCACCTGCGTGAGCCGGGCCGTGAAGACACGGAGACCATTGCCACGGGTTCGGATGCTGCGGCGGCGGGCGGCTTCACCGCTGTGTTCACCATGGCGAACACCCAGCCTGTCATCGACCAGCCTTTCCTCGCCGACGCGGTGTGGGAAAAGGGCCAGGCCTACGGCAAGTGCGATGTTTATCCGGTGGGTTCCATCACCAAGGGTCTCGGTGGGGAGACACTCACCGAGATCGGGCTGATGTCCCGTGGTCACGTGCGAATGTTTTCTGATGACGGTCGCTGTGTCAACGACCCGCAGCTCATGCGCCGCGCCATCGAGTACGCGAAGGCCTATGACGTTGTGCTGGCACAGCACGCTGAGGACCACCGCATGACCGAGGGCTCCTGCGCCCACGAGGGTGAAAACGCTGCTCGTCTGGGTCTGCGCGGCTGGCCACGGGTGGCGGAAGAATCCATCGTTGCCCGCGACCTGATCATGACCCGTGACTACGGTGGGCGCTACCACCTCTGCCATGCCTCCACCGAGGGCACCGTATCCCTCCTGCGCTGGGCCAAAGAGCAGGGGATTGACGTCACCGCTGAGGTCACCCCACACCACTTGCTGCTTACGGACGACAAGCTGGAAACCTACGACGGTGTCTACCGCGTCAACCCACCACTTCGTGAGAACAAGGACACGCTCGCGCTGCGCGACGCGCTACTGGACGGCACGATTGACGTCGTGGCCACCGATCACGCACCGCACGGCTCTGAAGACAAGTGCGTCGAGTTTGAAAACGCCAAGCCCGGCATGATCGGCCTGGAAACCTCCCTGGCTATCATCGCCCAGATCTTCGTCGAATCCGGCCTGGCGGACTGGCGCTTCGTGGCCAAGGTCATGAGCGAACGGCCGGCTGAAATCCTCCGTCTGACGGACCACGGGCGACCAATCGCCGTGGGTGAGCCCGCCAACCTCACCCTCATCGACCCGGATTCGCCGTGGACCGCTGATGGCACTGAGATGGCCTCCAAATCCACAAACACGCCCTATGAAGGCTCCACATTCAAAGCCCGCGTCATTTCCACGTGGCTGCGCGGCACCACAACCTACTCCGCAAAGAAGGCATAACAGTGACAACAACTAACCAAGCTTCCCAGTCACAGAACACCCAGACCACCTCGTCGATAAGCAATCGCACGCGCGCGAATCTCGTGCTGGATAACGGTGCAACGTTCCCGGGCTTCCTCTTCGGCGCAGCGCCGGCCGCAGACATTGCTGGTGAGGTGACATTCACCACCGACATGTTCGGCTACGAGCAGCAGATGTGCGTCCCGGAGCATTCGGGTCAGATCCTCGTCTTCGCTACCCCGGAGATCGGCAACGTTGGTTGGACAGGTCAAGGTGCCGGCGAGGGTAGGACGGACATCACCGTCTCCGCAGTGATCATCCGTGACCTCTCACGCATCGCTTCGAACCATGAAGCGAAGCGCAGCCTCGAGGAAGAAATGACCGCACAGAACGTCACCGGCCTGTGGGGCGTAGATACCCGCATGCTCATCCGCGCCATCGCGGACGCCACCCGCAAGGGTGAGACCGTGCGCGGCCAGATCATCGCAGAAAAGCAAGAAGCCTAAGAGAAACCAGGGAGAAGAAAAAAATGAAGCGAGAAGATCTTAATCACGTCCTGGTTATCGGCTCCGGCCCGATTGTTATCGGCCAGGCCTGCGAGTTCGACTACTCAGGCACCCAGGCATGCCGTGTGCTTAAGGCTGAAGGCCTGCGCGTCACGCTGGTGAACTCCAACCCGGCCACCATCATGACCGACCCGGAATTCGCCGACCACACCTACGTCGAGCCGATCGAGCCGGAATACATTGACCGCATCCTGGCCCGCGAGAAGGAGCAGGGTCACCCGGTGGATGCGATTCTGCCAACCCTGGGTGGGCAGACCGCGCTGAATGCCGCGATCAAGCTGGATCGCTTGGGCATCTTGGACAAGCACGGCGTTGAACTCATCGGCGCAGACATTGACGCGATTGAGCGCGGTGAGGACCGCCAGAAGTTCAAGGACATCGTGGAAAAGATCGGCGGCGAATCCGCTCGCTCCCGCGTGTGCTTCACCATGGAAGAGGTCGAAGAGACCGTCGCTGAGCTTGGCTTCCCGTGCGTTGTCCGCCCGTCCTTCACCATGGGTGGTCTGGGTTCCGGTCTGGCATACAACATGGATGACCTGCACCGCATTGCCGGTGATGGCCTGACGGCTTCGCCCGAGGCGAATGTCCTCATCGAGGAATCCATCCTCGGTTGGAAGGAAATCGAACTGGAGCTCATCCGGGACAAGGATGACAACTGCATCACCATCGCCACCATTGAAAACGTGGACGCGATGGGCGTGCACACCGGTGACTCCGTCACTGTGGCGCCGGTGCTCACCATGACTGAGCCCGAAGTAGCCACGATGATTGAGCAGGGCAAGGCCATCATCCGTGAGGTAGGTGTGAGGACCGGTGGCTGCAACATTCAGTTCGCCATCAACCCAGTGGATGGCCGCATGATCACCATTGAGATGAACCCGCGCGTGTCCCGCTCCTCCGCGCTGGCATCCAAGGCAACCGGCTACCCGATTGCAAAGGTGGCAACCCTCCTAGCCATTGGTTACACGCTCGATGAGATCCCCAATGACATGACCGGCGGCGCCATCACTGCACTGGAAGAGCCAACCCTGGACTACATCATTGTGAAGATGCCGCGCTTCGCCTTTGAGAAGTTCCCGGGCTCCGATGAGACCCTGGGTACTTCCATGAAGGCAGTGGGTGAGGCCATGGGCATTGGCCGCAACTACATCCAGGGCCTGAACAAGGTCATGCGTTCCATGGAGGACAAGCCGAACGGTTTCTGGACCAAGCCGGATGAGTACTTCGCCGGCGAGCGCGCCACGGATGTCGCCGCTGTGCTTGAGGATCTCAAGGTGCCTACGGACAAAAGGCTTTACGACGTCGAGTTGGCCCTCCGCCTCGGCGCCACCGTCGATGAGGTGTACAAGGCCTCTGGCATTGACCCGTGGTTCCTCGAGGAGCTCGTTGCACTGATTGAGTTCCGCAATGTGCTTGTAAGCGCCCCGGTGCTCGACGCCGAACTGCTCCGCGAGGCCAAGGTCTTCGGCCTGTCCGATGCCCAGATCGCTGCTCTGCGCCCTGAGCTTGCCGGCGAAGACGGTGTGCGTTCCTTGCGCTGGTCGCTGGGCATCACCCCGACCTTCAAGACGGTAGACACCTGCGCTGGTGCCTACGAGGCGAAGGTGCCGTACCTGTACTCCGCGTATGAATATGACCCGAATGCGGAAACCGAAGTGCGCGTTGCAAGCTCCGCGCAGGAAGAAAAGGAGAGCGAGCGCGAGAAGGTCATTATTCTCGGCTCAGGCCCGAACCGTATTGGTCAAGGCATTGAGTTTGACTACTCCTGTGTTCACGCCGCCCTCGAGCTCTCCCGCGTGGGCTATGAGACGGTGATGGTCAATTGCAACCCGGAGACCGTGTCCACCGACTACGATACCGCTGATCGTCTGTACTTCGAGCCACTGACCTTCGAAGACGTGATGGAGATCTACCGCGCTGAGGCAGCCACCGGCACCGTCGCCGGCGTGATCGTCCAGCTGGGTGGCCAAACCCCGCTCGGCCTTGCACAGAAACTTGCGGACGCGGGTGTGCCCGTCGTGGGCACCACCCCTGAGGCCATCGATCTGGCTGAGGACCGTGGCGAGTTTGGCAAGGTCTTGGAAGCCGCGAACCTGCCTGCCCCGGCCTACGGCACCGCAACCTCCTTCGAAGGCGCCCGCGAGGTGGCGAACCGTATTGGTTACCCGGTGCTGGTCCGCCCGTCCTACGTCCTGGGTGGCCGCGGCATGGAGATCGTCTACGACGAGGAGAACCTGCGCGACTACATCAACCGCGCAACCGAACTGTCCCCGGACCACCCGGTGCTGGTGGACCGCTTCCTGGACAACGCCATTGAGATTGACGTGGATGTGCTTTGCGACGGCAAGGATGTTTACCTCGGCGGCGTGATGGAGCACATTGAGGAAGCCGGCATTCACTCCGGTGACTCCGCGTGTGCACTGCCGCCCATGACTCTGGGCCCAGACGACATTGACAAGGTCCGCCGTTCCGCCGAAGCGCTCGCGCATGGCATTGGTGTGAAGGGGCTGATGAACGTGCAGTTCGCCCTCAAGGATGACATCCTCTACGTCATTGAAGCCAACCCGCGTGCCTCCCGCACCGTGCCGTTCGTATCCAAGGCCACTGGCGTCCACCTGGCCAAGGCTGCTGCGCGCATCATGCTTGGCGCTACCATCGCCGACCTACGCGAGGAGGGCATCATTCCGTCTACTTACGACGGTGGTTCCCTGCCACTTGATCACCCAATTGCGGTGAAGGAAGCTGTCCTGCCGTTCACCCGTTTCCGTCGCCCGGACGGTGCCGTGCTGGACACCATCCTCGGCCCGGAGATGAAGTCCACTGGTGAGGTCATGGGCTTGGCACCGTCCTTCGGCGTTGCCTTCACCAAGGCTGAGGCCGCTGCCTTCGGTGAACTTCCCACAGAAGGCACTGTCTTCGTGTCGCTGGCCAACCGCGACAAGCGCACGCTGATCTTCCCAATCCAGCGCCTGTCCACCATGGGCTTCAAGGTCCTGGCCACGGAAGGTACTGCACAGATGCTGCGCCGCAACGGCATCGAGTGTGAGGTCGCTCTCAAGGCTTCTGCCGTCCGCGCTGGTGCTGAGGGCAAGTCCATCGTCGACCGCATTTTGGACGGCGAGGTTGATTTGGTGCTCAACACTCCGGCTGGTTCTGCCGGTGCACGCCACGACGGCTACGACATTCGCGCCGCCGCAGTGGTGTCCAACGTGCCGATCATGACCACGGTGCAGGGTGTTACCGCGGCTGTCCAGGGCATCGAATCCCTCCGTGACAATGAGATCACTGTGACGAGCCTCCAAGAGCTCGAGCACAACGTTCAGGCAGGGGAGTAGATGAGCCAGGGGAGCACTGGGCGAGGCTTTGGCGCACGCCTAGTTGATGCAGGCGTGGACTACGGCCGTCTGTGCGTAGGAATCGACCCGCACGAGCAGCTTCTTGCTGCCTGGGGGCTGAGCAATGACGCAGAGGGCTTACGCGAATTCTCGCTGCGCTGCGTGGAAGCCTTTGCGGGCCACGTGGCCCTGATCAAGCCACAGGTGGCGTTCTTTGAACGTTTTGGCTCCAAGGGCTTCGCAGTATTGGAGGAGGTTATCGCCGCCGCTAAGGGTAGCGGCTCCCTCATTGTCGCTGATGCTAAGCGTGGGGACATTGGTTCCACCATGGCTGGCTATGCGGCGGCCTGGCTCGATGATGCCTCACCGCTCTGCTGCGATGCCGTGACTCTCACCCCGTACCTCGGCGTCGGTTCCTTAGACCCCGCCATTGCGCTGGCGGGGGAGAAGGGCCGTGGCGTGTTCATCATGGCGGCCAACTCCAACCCGGAGGCCGAAGCCTTCCAGGAGCAGCAGCTAGGCAGCACTGGTGGCACCGTCGCCCAGCACATGGTTGATGAGTGCGCTCAATACAACAAGACCGACATCGGCCATGTGGGCCACGTTGGGGTTGTCGTTGGTGCCACGGTGAAGAACCCGCCGCGGTTAGAGCACCTCAACGCGCCGGTGCTTATGCCTGGCGTGGGGGCGCAGGGTGCAACGATGTCTGATGTCGCTCGCATTGCGGGCGCAAACAGCCATCTTGTTTTCCCGAATGTTTCCCGCTCCGTGCTCTCCGCTGGCCCGAACGTTGAAGACCTGCGTAAACGGGCAAAAGAACAGGTTTCATCAACCTAATCGAACCCTAGTTAGCGAAAAACCTAAAACTGCTGGTAGGTTGAAAACGTCGACGCGGTGACATGCCGAAACACTGGTAGTGTTACCGCGTTATGCAAGGGCCAGTGTTAAACTGAACCGCGATCGGCCAATCACACGGTTGTAATTAGAAAAGCAGCTGTGCAATAGTGTCGAGTCGGTTCAAATGCTGGACTGTCAAAAACTAACTAACCCCTACTATTTATGGAGGAACCGAAGTGGCCCTTCCCCAACTGACCCCGGAGCAGCGCCAGGAAGCTCTGGCTAAGGCTGCAGAGGCACGTAAGCAGCGCGCAGAGCTGAAGGCTTCCCTGAAGCGCGGCGAGACCAACCTGAAGGAAGTTCTCGCGAAGGCTGAGTCCAACGAGATCATCGGCAAGACCAAGGTCTCTGCTCTCCTGGAGGCTCTGCCGAAGGTGGGCAAGGTCAAGGCACGCGAGATCATGGAAGAGCTGGAGATCGCTCAGACCCGTCGCCTGCGTGGCCTCGGCGAGCGTCAGCGCCGTGCACTGCTCGAGCGTTTTGGCTTCGCGGACTAATCGGTGACAACCGTGAATAAGAAGGGTCGGCTTGTTGTTTTGGCTGGCCCTTCTGCCGTTGGTAAGTCAACTGTGGTTCAGCGCCTCCGGGAGTCAGTGGAAGATCTGTACTTCTCCGTCTCCATGACCACGCGTGATCCACGTCCGGGAGAGGTTCACGGCAAGGATTACTTCTTTGTCACACCTGAGGAATTCCAGGACAAGATCGACGCGGGTGAGATGCTCGAGTGGGCTGATATCCACAGCGGGTTGCAGCGTTCAGGCACTCCAGCGGGTCCAGTGCGTGAGGCTATGGAAGCCGGCCGTCCTGTGCTCGTAGAGGTTGATCTTGCTGGCGCTCGCAACATCAAGATGCTCATGCCGGAAGCAACGACTGTTTTCCTTGCTCCACCGTCATGGGAAGTGCTGGTTGATCGTTTGACCGGCCGCGCGACAGAATCTCAGGATGTCATTGAACGTCGCCTTGAAACGGCGCGTGAGGAGCTTGCCGCCCAGGATGAGTTCGACACAGTCATTGTGAACAAGGACCTGGATGAGGCGGTTTCAGGGATTAGTGATATTCTTCTGTCCGTTAATCGTCCGACCAATGAATAGGTGTAAGTGAGCAACGTGACCAACGATCTGGCTACTTCGGCTGATGTCGATGTCAACGAGCAGGTGTATGACACACCTGAAGGCATCACGGCACCGCCTATTGATGAGCTGTTGACCAAGGTGTCTTCCAAGTACGCTCTGGTGATCTTCGCCGCTAAGCGCGCGCGTCAGATCAACAGCTACTACCAGGAGCAGGATGAGGGTGTGTTCGAGTTCATCGGCCCCCTGGTCACTCCGGAGCAGGGGGAGAAGCCTCTGTCTATCGCTCTGCGTGAGATCGAGCACGGTCTCTTGGAGCATGAGGAAGGCCAGTAAGCCTCAACTCATCAGTTTTAGCGCGGGTCTCGGTGTAAGCCGGGGCCCGCGTTTTGCCGTTCGAGCGCGCTCAATTTTCTAAGAGTTTCTCAATCGCTTATCGACGTCCCCCTTCTCGACCCGCCCTCCCAAGTCGCCTTGACATGGTTATTTGTTTCACCTATAACAATTATTTCCCCCTGAACGGGGGTATTACTCTAAGGAAGCATTCAGGAATATTTAAGAGAAAACTGCTGGTCAGCGCGTTGCGTCGTTGAATGTCCACTTTAGTGGACAGTTTGGTGTTCCGAATCTGAGGAAACCATGCCATATTCAAAGGGCAGCCGGTCAGTGCCGGGGCAAACGAAGATGTGAGGATCCACCTAGAAATCCGGGGGGTAGGCGGATATGAAGCACAGGGGCTTCTCCTACATCACGGGGGTCATGTTGACCGTGGCACTGACTGGTTGCACACCTTTCCAGGACACCGGAGAAACCACCGCCGAACCTCACGGCACGATCGACACAGCAACACCAGCTGAAGCCTCCGAGTCCCACACTGCATCCCAGACCGGCGCTCCAGCCTTCCACTTCGCCAGTGGCGACCTCGTCCTCGGCGACTTCGACTACAACGCCATCAAGGACAACCTCTTCAACCCTTGCACCGAAATCTCGGCGGAGGAGTTCGCGGCGGTGGGGCTGGAGCCTTTGGAAGGCCAACGCGTTCTGGATGGTGGGGGCGTTGGCTGTGGCCTCGTTGGGCGAGATATCCAGAGGGCATACTCCATTGTCACTTCGTCAGCCACTACCGATTACTTAGGGACCGTGCCGGACTTGGTGATCAACCCATCGGCTTCAGAGGTTATCCCCGGTCTTATTACTTACAAGGGCCAAGGTGACTGGGGGCTTGGGTGTGTGGCGGCGGTAGATACGGTTCGCGGGCAGTTGTCCTTGATCGTCGATGAAGGATTTCAGTCAGCCGAGCTTGATGAATTGTGTGACTCGGCAGTTCAGATTGTTGAAGAGTTTTACCAAAATTAAACAAATAATCGGGGGTTAAAAATGGGGATGTACTTCGACGCACAAGCTGTTAAAGACGGTGCTGGATTGCTTGCGTCGGCAGCCCAAAAGCTAGGAGGAGATCTTTCAGTCGTGCACGGAGTCGGTCTGGGCGCGTTCTCGACTGTCTCCGGCTTCGATCAGGCCGGGCAGATGCACGGCTCGATTAGTGCGGTGAGTCAGCCTGAGGCGACGCGGGGGTTGGGTACGTTGCTGGCCAATGCGGCTAAGCTGCTGTCGGAGCAGGCTGATGGGTTTACAGCGGTGGATGTGGGGATCGGGGAGTCCTTTAATTCGCCGGGTGGGGATGTTTCAGGTGGGTTGGTTACGTCCACGTTGGAGCAGCCCCTGGTTAATCCTTTTAGTGTTATTACTCCCATCGCGGGGAGGCCACTGAATTTGGAGTGGTTGGTATCCCAGTTGGCCGCGACGGATGTGGCGTCGATGATGGGGGTGTCGCAAAACTGGTTCTCAACCGCCACGACGCTGAGTCAAGCGCTTGAAAAGGTGCCAGAGGCCTTGAGGCTGCTGGCAGGGTCCGCGGAGACGGAAGCGGTGAGTACGGCCATGGGCCATGTGGAGTTGGTTGCTTTGGCAGGTGCACGCTATTTGACCAACTCTGAGGTGCTAGGCGTTCATACTGGCGGACTTGTGACGCTGAGTGAGGCTAGTGCGATTCAGGCGGCATCAGTGCTGGCGGCCTCACGGGCAACGGCGCATCCTTTAGCGGCTAAAGGGATCGAAGAGGCCTATTTGAATACGTATGGGCCACGCCTCACCACGGAGTTGCATCCGACGGTGCCGAGCTTCCATCAGCTGCTGCCCTCTCTGGATTCAGCCAAGGGGGGATTGATGGATGAAGGTGGTTCAGGTGCTGGGATACCGGACTTCACCCAGCAGGCATTGCCACAGGTGGTAAGTCAGGCCTTGACTGAGGCTGGGTGGCAAGATCTTGCGCATGCGTCGACACCGGCCGAGATCATTGAGCAGGTAGGTCGCCCCAATCCGGAGATGTTGGACTTCATTGCCTCCGGAGCGACACCCACGCAGGTCGCTAGTGCCACGGCGCCTACCTTGCCACCGGTAGGAGCGATGGGTGGTGCACCCCTGGGTGGCACCATGACGCCAGCTGGTGCCGGTGGTCTCGGAGGTGGGTTTGGCTCACCGGGCGGACTGGGAGGTTTCGGTGGAGCTGCACCGATGCCGTTTGCCGGTCGAGGAGCCGCTGGCTTTGGTGCCGGTGCGGGATCAGGTTTCGGTGCTGGTGCAGGCCGTTTTGGTGGCGGTGTGGGGCCGGGTATGTCCGGTGTGGGAAGCAACGGTTTTGGTTCCGGTGCTGGCGCTGGCGCTGGTGCGAACGGCATGATTGCTGGTTCGTCCGGTGCGGGGGCGCGGGCTGGAGGGCCTGTTAATGCAGCGAGTGGCGCCGGTGGGTACGGTGTGGCGCCCGGGATGGGAGCACGTGGAGGCAAGCAGCAGAAGCGTGGCCGGGTGCAAGCGGTGACATCGGCGGTAGAACGCGAAGGTAACTTGAAAGCACTTCTAGGGGAAGCGCCTGAGGTTGTGCCTGGTGTTATTGGTGCCTGGGTGCGTGAGCCTCGCCGCTAGCCGAGGATGCGGTGGCAGGTAAGCTCGGGGGCCATGAGCGACATGGCTGCACAGAACCTGGACACTGCTGAGACTACCGGTGCTGATACCGGGGTTGGTGGAGATAAAAAAGAGGCCCTTAACGTAGTTGTGGGTGTTTCCGGGGGAATTGCTGCATACAAGGCATGTCACTTGGTGCGTGAGTTCACAGAAGCGGGGGACAGTGTGCGCGTTGTGCCGACCCCGTCGGCGCTGAATTTCGTGGGTGCTGCCACCTTCGAAGCGCTGTCCGGCCACCACGTGGACACTGGTGTGTTCAGTCGCGTGGATGAGGTGCAGCACGTCCGCGTGGGCAAGGAAGCTGACCTGATTGTTATTGCGCCGGCTACGGCGGACACCATTGCCCGGATCGCAGCCGGTCGTGCAAATGACCTCCTCACTGCGACGGTGCTCGTGGCTACATGCCCGGTGGTGCTGGCGCCCGCCATGCACACGGAGATGTGGGAGAATCCAGCTACACAGGACAATGTAGCAACGCTGCGTCGCCGGGGCGTCATTGTGCTGGAGCCCGCTCATGGGCGTTTGACCGGCACGGATACCGGTCCGGGCAGGTTGCCAGAGGCATCCCAGATTGCAGCGATGGCGCGCACGGTTGTGGAAGCTGGAAGATTCACACGCTCACTTGAAGGCAAGAAGGTTGTGATCTCCGCAGGGGGTACGCAGGAGAACATCGATCCAGTGCGCTTCATCGGCAACCGTTCCTCCGGCAGGCAAGGTTTTGCGCTCGCTGATATTGCGGTTCATCGCGGTGCGGATGTGATCATCGTTGCGGGTGACACCGATGAGTTGGAAACGCCTCCTGGTGCACAGATCGTTCGTGTACGTTCCACCCGCGACATGAAGGAAGCGGTCGACGCCGCTACGGTGAACGCCGATATCGTGATCATGGCAGCTGCTGTCGCCGATTACCGCCCTGAAAACGAAGCCGACTCCAAGTTGAAGAAAGGGCAGGCGGATGATGCTTTATCGACGCTGCGGTTGGTGGAGAATCCGGATATTTTGAGGGGGCTCGTCGATAAGCGAGAAGCCGGAGAGACTTCCGCGACGATCGTGGGTTTCGCGGCCGAGACTGATGATCCACTAGAGAATGGCCGGGCGAAGTTGGCGCGCAAGGGTGCGGACATGCTCATGGTGAATTCCGTGGCAGGCGGCAAAGTCTTCGGTGAGCTATGCAACAGTGGCTGGCTGCTTGGTGCGGATGGCTCGACAGAAGAGATTGCGGATGGGCCGAAACACGTGGTTGCGGCACGCATCTGGGATGCGATTGAGAAGATCACGTCAGGTGCTGGAGAGTCGATTCGACAGAATTAGACAGCTTGGTCTATTCTTGGGTGCGCACAGTCGCCGTAAAGGCGCGCATTTCTTTTGACAGCCGTCTCACCTGTAAGGACCTGCAATCCCATGACCGACCCGTTCTACCGCCTGTTCACCAGTGAATCCGTCACTGAAGGCCACCCGGACAAGATCTGCGACGCGATCTCGGACACCATCCTCGATGACATGCTCGCCCAAGATCCGCTGTCGCGCGTGGCAGTGGAAACGATGGTGACCACTGGTCAGGTCCACGTTGTGGGCGAGGTGACCACTCAGGCGTACTCCAACATTGCCAAGCTTGTGCGTGACAAGCTCGTTGAAATTGGTTTCACCTCTTCTGAGGTCGGCTTTGATGGCCGCACCTGTGGCGTGAACATCGCGATTGGTGATCAGTCCGCTGAGATCTCCGACGGTGTCACCGATTCGCTTGAGGTTCGCACCAACGAGTCGACTGGTGAGGAAGACCAGTCCGGTGCTGGTGACCAGGGCCTGATGTTTGGTTACGCCACCAATGAGACCCCGGAGTTTATGCCGCTGCCGATCTCCACGGCACACCGTTTGGCCCGTCGCCTGACGCAGGTGCGCAAGGAGGGCATTGTTCAGGGGTTGCGCCCAGACGGCAAGACCCAGGTGACCTTTGCCTACGACGGGGATAAGCCGGTCTACCTGGACACCGTGGTCATCTCCTCCCAGCACGACCCGGACTTCACCGGCCAGGCGCTGGAGGACGCCCTGCGCACGCACGTGCTGGAGTGGGTTATCGAGGACGCTGGCCTGGGCCAGTACTACAACGAGGACACCACCTTGCTGGTCAACCCATCCGGTTCCTTCGTGCTCGGTGGTCCGATGGGCGACGCTGGTCTGACCGGCCGCAAGATCATCGTGGACACCTACGGTGGCATGTCCCGTCACGGTGGTGGCGCGTTCTCCGGCAAGGACCCGTCAAAGGTGGACCGCTCTGCTGCATACGCGATGCGCTGGGTAGCCAAGAACATCGTCGCTGCTGGCCTGGCACGTCGGGTTGAGGTGCAGGTTGCGTACGCCATCGGCCGCGCAACGCCGGTGGGCCTCTATGTGGAGACCTTCGGTACGGCTGCTGAGGGCCTGACCAATGAGTCGATCCAGCAGGCAGTGGACAAGGTCTTTGACCTGCGCCCAGCAGCCATCATTCGTGAGCTGGATCTGCTGCGCCCGATCTACTCCGCAACGTCTGCATACGGTCACTTCGGTCGCACCGATGTTGCATTCCCGTGGGAGGAGACCAACAAGGTCGACGACCTGCGTGCGGCAGCAGGCCTCTAAGGCTTACTGCGTAAGGGGCCGGGCATCGTCGGAAAGCGTTTCGACGCCTTCTTGCTCGGCCCATTTTTCTTTTTCGGCCTCTGATTTGCGGTGATTGCGCAGCGCAATGATCCCGAGCGCGATGCCGATGAGCACCGGCACCCAGATTTTGGAGTACTCAGCTAGCAGCGCAACCCACTCGGGGATCTCAGGCAAGGGGATGTCTGGGAACCTGATGTTCGGCGTGGGCAATGTCAGCTGCGGAAGTTGCGGCACAGGCAGATCAAGGTGTGGCAAGGTGATATCCGGCAGTTCCCAATCTGGCACGAATTGAAGCAGCCAATCGAGAAAGCGGGACAGAATCGGGCCGAGCACCAACAGGAGAAGCGCCCAACCGCCCTTGCCGATCCCTTCGACGATGGGGATTGCCGTGCGCCGAAATGAGCTGGACTCCATTGACTGTCTGCGTTTCTCGCCCCGCGAACCCTGTGGCGGATCAAATTCAACGACGGACGATCCCTCGCGGAAATCCACGTGCAAGATTTCCTTAAAGGGGCTAGCCACAATTTTCACGTGGGGCTTGGAGCGGTCCACGCCCAGGGAGATCATCGGCTCGAGCTTGTCTGGGGCCTTTGCAGAAAACACGCTGTACCGACCCGACTCAAGCTGGTCGAAGCGGTATTGGGGGACTCCGTCCACGAGGATCTCAACACGCGTTTGCGGGTTAGTTCGTCGGGCGTTGATGCGCTCTTTCAAACTGCTTTCGGCAGAGAGGTGGTGGCCTGCTCTTTCCTTGCCCGGCCAATCGTCGTGGATGCGGGCGAAATCAGGATCAAAACCCGCGCGAATTTCAATGAGTCCATAGCGGGGATGGTGCAGGGACCAGACCTCTACACACGAGAGGTCGGCGCAGTGTTCTTGACGGTCCATGCTTAGGCGCTCACCTGTGGTTCTTTACGCAATGCCTGCCCGGCGAACATCGCGATAGCTGCCGTCACGGCACATCCCAATGCATAGATGAAAGTGCCGTCATTGAAATAGAGCACTTTGGCAACCCAGAACCCCACGCCAGCGAGAATGGGTAAGGGGAACGTGTTGCGGAACGTCCACCCGTCGATAAAGCCGGCGACGGCAGCATTGCCAAAAAGAAAAACCAGAACCGGGATGAGTGCTTTATCGGAGCCGAAAGCGGGGATGAGAATCAGTGGGACCAGAACATACGCCAGAACCATGATGATGGGCGTTGCTTTCTGCCAGCCTGACCGGTCTAGCTGCTCGTCTGTTTCGGTGTCGGCGGGGACATCCTGGTTGCTTTGCATGGCCACAAACCTAACAAACAGATCCGTGTGTTCCGCGGTGGGGCTTAAGTGGCATTAGCCATCGTTGGCGGTGGTGTAGGTGACGCCGGCTTCGGGCTCCTCAAACAGCTCTGCCAGGCTGACGGGGTGAAGGCCTTTGGCCCGAAGACCGTCGATAATGCACTCGGCCGCATTGACGGTGCTTGGGTGAATATCGTGCATGAGGATGATGGAGCCTGCTTGCGCATGGGCAACGGCGATTGAACATGTCTTTGCTGTGCTGCGGTGGCGCCAATCAACCGTGTCTACATCCCAGAGGGCCACTGCCTGGTCGCGGGAGCCGATGACGGAAGCAACACGGTTATTAGTCGCGCCGTAAGGTGGGCGCATCCACTTCGGGTAACGCCCACCGGCCTCTTTGATAGCCGTATTTGTGGAATCGACCTCGTACGCCACGCGGGCATTGCTCAACGCGGTGAGCTGCGGGTGGTTCAATGTGTGATTGCCAATGTCATGCCCCTCGTTATGCAGCCGCTTCACAATCTCCGGATAAGCTTTCGCATTACCGCCGACGAGGAAGAAAGAGGCGTGGACGCGCTTCTTCTTCAGCACGTCCAAGAGCACATTGGTGTTGGGTACCGGGCCATCGTCATAGGTGATGGCCACGCAGTTTTCGCACCACACCTGCTCAAACTCATTGATCTCACCCGGGGCAGGCGGAATCAGCGGGGCAATCGGTTTCAGCTTCAGCGGCAAGGGGGACCTGCCAATGCGGAACGATGGCGCAGGGTCCTGATCCAGGGGGTGTGACACACCCGAACCCGTGCCCACCAATATTGCCTTGGGCTCAGCATGACACATGCCCGTGCCAGCAAGCATGGACAGTGCAGTGAGAACAGCAGCGGCGCCCGAAGTGAGCAAACGTTTCATAGTTAAACGCAGACTCCAACTAAATCGCACCGGGTGCGCATGGGCAGACGGTGAAGCAGAAACAGGAAAATAAGACGCATAGATTATGCCCTCTGCCTTGGTAAAAAACGAACCACGAAGGGGGTGTCGTGGGTGCCCGCTAGGATCATGTCCATGCCAGAAACGCTCGCCGCCAAACTCCCTGTGGTGCGCGTGCTGCCGCTTCTTGGATTGCCGCACTTAGATAGGCCTTTTGATTACCTGGTCACCGAGGAAGATTCAGCAGCCGCGCAGCCGGGGGTTCGTGTGCGCATTCGTTTCGCTGGCCGGCTGGCGGATGCGCTGGTGCTGGAGCGCGTGGCCACATCCGATCATGAAGGCAAGATCCGGTTCATTGAGCGTGTGATTTCGCCTGAGGTTGTCTATCCGGAGCAAATCCGGAGCCTGGTGGATAACTTGGCCGACCGTTACGCGGCGGTGCGTTCGGATATTCTTCGCACCGCTATTCCGCCGCGCCACGTGAAGGCGGAGCAGACCGACACCACCTCGCCATGGGAGGAGCAGGGGGAGGCCACAGAGCCGGACCTTTCCGCGTGGAGTGCCTATGAGTACGGCGAATCTTTCGTGGATGCCGTGGTCACGGGGACACTCGCACGCGCCGCATGGCAGGTCGCTCCCGGTGATGATTGGGCAGCAGCGCTCGCGGCATTGGCAGCTAAGGTTGCTATCGACGGTGGCGGGGCCCTCATCGTCCTACCCGACCAGAAGGACGTGGACCGGATGGCCGCGGCGTTGGCAGAACACGTTGGTCCGAAGCAGATCACCACATTGACGGCCTCTCTTGGGCCGCAGGCACGATACAGCCGATTCTTGTCAGTGCTGCATGGGCAGGGGCGGCTGGTTATTGGGACGCGCTCTGCTGCTTTTGCGCCGGTGAAAAACCTGAAGCTGGCGGTGGTCATGTTTGATGGGGACGATTCCCTGGTGGATCCCCGCGCGCCCTACACCCACGCGCGGGAGGTGTTGACTACGCGGTCAGCAGTGGAGAAAGCTTCCCTCATCATCGGTGGCCACGGCCGGACAGCGGAGACACAACTACTGGTGGAGTCTGGCTGGATGCACTCGTTGGTGGCTGCCCGTAATGCGCTGCGCACTCGCTCGCCGCACATCCATGCAGCGGGGGATAGTGATTTTGAGCTGCAGCGGGACCCGCGTGCCGGTGCCGCGCGCGTGCCCTCTGTTGCCTTTGCTGCGGCCCGCCGCGCCTTGGCGGAGAACAAGCCCGTGCTGTTTCAGGTTCCTCGTGCGGGTTATGTCCAGGCGTTGGCCTGCGGTATCTGCCGCACTCCGGCGCGTTGTCGTGCGTGTAATGGCCCGTTGGGATTGCCCAGTGGTGGGGAAGCAGCAGCACCCACCTGCCGGTGGTGTGGGCGGATTGATAGTGCGTATTCGTGTCCCTCGTGCGGTTCGCACCGTCTGCGCGCCGTCGTCCTCGGCACGCAGCGCACCGCTGAGGAACTCGGCCGGGCTTTTGCCCCTGCCACCGTGATTTCTTCGTGGGGTGAGCGCATTCACGCAGAGATCCCGGATAAAGCCGCCGTGGTGGTGGCTACACCGGGCGCGGAGCCCCGCATTGAAGGAGGTGGCACGTATGGTGCCGCGGTCCTGCTGGATACGTGGGCGCTGTTGGGGCGCCCTGACCTGCGCGCGACAGAGGAGACGATGCACAAGTGGATGGCGGCGGCCACGCTTGTCGCCCCGCATAGCAAAGGCGGGGATGTCGTGGTTGTGGCGGATCCGAGCCTTCCCGTCGTGCAGCATTTCATTCGTTGGGACGCGCCTGGCCACGCGGCGTTGGAACTGGCCGCCCGCCGCGAGGTGCGTTTCCCGCCAGCGGTTCATATGGCGGCCGTCGATGCGCCGCGTGAAGCGCTGACTGATTTCTTGGAGCACATCGATCTGCCTGATCAGGTGGATATTCTTGGGCCGGTTGATCTGCCGCCCGGTGTGGATCTGCCGGGTGAGTGGGACCGCGCAACGTTGGGGGAGGCGCAGCGCGTGCTCATTCGCACGCCGCTGTCATCCCGCAATGCGTTGGGCAAGGCGTTGCGCGCTGCGAATGTGAACCGGGCAACGCGCAAGCAGGATGCGCCGCTGCGGATTCAGGTCAACCCGATGCACATCGGCTAGGCCACCCCTGCACCTAGGTAGACTCGCGCCCATGACAGTTCGCCCCATCCGGATTTTCGGTGATCCGATCCTTAATACCGAAGCGCAAAGCATTGAGCTTTTCGACGACGTCCTGGCCACCCTCGCCGCCGACATGCTCGAAACCATGGATGATGCTGGTGGTGTGGGCTTAGCCGCTAATCAGATTGGTCTGGCACAGCGCATCTTCGTGTATGACTGCGATGGGCTGCGCGGCGCGTTGGTGAACCCGGAGTGGGCGCCGGTGGGTGATCTGGTCCAGATTGGTATGGAGGGCTGCCTGTCTATCCCGGATGTGCAGGCGGAAGTAGTGCGGCATGATTCCGTGATCGCCCGTGGTTTTGATGTGATGGGCCGTCCGGTGACCATCAGTGCCAGTGGTTTGCTGGCCCGGTGCATTCAGCACGAGACGGATCATTTGGATGGTGTGCTGTATCTGCGCCGCCTTGATCCAGAGGTGCGGAAAGAAACAATGGAAATCATTCGCGGTATGGACTGGTTCCGGTCCGACGAGCAGCAGTAGTCGAGGGCTTGGGAAAGCTAGGGAAGAGGAGAACAGATAATGCGTCTTGTGTTTGCTGGCACGCCTGAGCCGGCGGTTGTTGCGTTGGAGAAGCTCATTGCTTCTGACCATGAGGTTGTTGCAGTGCTGACCCGCCCCGATGCGAAGCGGGGCCGTGGGCGTACTCTGCACCCCTCGCCGGTGAAGGCTTTGGCGTTGGAACACGGCATTGAGGTTCTTACCCCGACCACGTTGAAGGGGAGCGAGGACGTGAAGGCCCGACTGCAGGAGCTTGCCCCGGATGCCATCCCAGTGGTCGCCTACGGCAACCTCATCCCAGAGAACTACCTGGACATTCCCACACACGGATGGGTGAACCTGCACTTCTCCCAGTTGCCGCAGTGGCGCGGTGCCGCACCTGTTCAGGCAGGAATTTTGCACGGCGATGAATTCAGCGGCGCCACCACGTTTCGCATTGACACCGGTCTGGATACGGGCGACATCATCTGCCAGTTGTCGGAGCCGATCCGTCCCACTGATACGGCGGATGACCTGCTCACGCGCCTGGCCTACGACGGTGCGGATCTCCTCGTCCGCACCATGGATGAACTCGCTGCCGGCACAGCAACGCTGACGCCGCAGGCGGGGGAGGCCAGCTACGCGCCGAAGATCGAAAAAGATGATGCCCGGATTGATTGGTCTGCACCCGCAGTAAACATCGACCGTGCGATCCGCGCCTACACCCCAGGCCCCGGCGCGTGGACAATGCTCGACGGTCAACGGGTCAAGGTCGGACCCGTGCTTATCAGCGACTCCTTGGCCCCCGCCAGCCCCGGCCACCTAACCGTGACCAAGAACTCCGTGACGGTGGGCACCGGGACGACTCCGGTGGTGTTGCAGATGATCCAACCACCAGGAAAGAAGATGATGGCCGCCGCCGACTGGGCCCGTGGTCTGCAGAGTGCTGAGGGAGTGGTGTTCGAGTGAGCGGTGGTTTTCGGTCCCGCACCAAGAGTGCGCAGCAAAGGAAGTCGTCCCAACCAGCGCACCAGATTCAGAGCATGGGGGATAAGGCGCGTGAGGCAGCCTTCGACGTTCTGCTCCGGGTGGAGGTGGAAGACGCCTACGGGAACCTTGTTCTGCCCCAGTTGCTCCGCGAGCGGAAGATCAAAGGCCGTGATGCGGCTTTTGCCACGGAGCTTGCCTACGGCGCACTGCGTTCCCAGGGTGTCCTGGACGCGGTGATCGGGGAGTGCTCCTCGCGCCCACTGTCTGACCTTGATCCGAACGTTCTCACCGCTCTGCGCTTGGGCGTTTATCAGCTGTTGTACACCCGCGTGGATGCGCACGCTGCTGTGGATACGTCTGTCCGTCTCGTGGAGGCTGCTGGTCAGGCCAAAGCAAAGGGCTTTGTCAACGGCATCCTGCGCACTGTCACTCGGACCCCAGCGTCACAGTGGCTGCAGAAGGTCAGCCCTACCGAGCCGCTCGCTGCTGTTGCTTTCCGCACAGCGCACCCGGAGTGGATTGCGCGCTCTTTTGCTACCGCACTCGGCGTCGATCCCGAGGGCGCGGGGGCCGAGGAACTCGAGAAGGCACTCCTCGCCGATTCGGAGCGCCCCGTGGTGCACCTGGTTGCACGCCCGGGTGAGCTTTCCGCAGAAGAACTGGCCCTGACGACGGGTGGGGAAGAAGGCCGCTACAGCCCATACGCGGTGTACCTCGACAGCGGTGATCCCGGCGCGCTGCAGCCGGTCCGCGATCGCATGGCAGCGGTTCAGGACGAGGGCTCTCAACTCATTGCCCGTGCAGTGACGGAAGCTCCCGTCAATGCGGACAGCAGCCGCTGGTTGGATCTGTGCGCTGGCCCGGGTGGCAAGGCAGCTCTCATGGGTGCCATCGCCGCCATTGACGGCGCCCACGTTGACGCCGTGGAGGTCAGCGAGACCCGAGCCGACCTCATCCGCAAGACCACTCAAGACCTCCCCGTCACCGTGCACGTCGGCGACGGCCGCAACCCAGGTTTGGAGCCTGGCTACGACCGCGTCCTCGTTGACGCTCCCTGCTCCGGCCTCGGTGCTCTGCGACGCCGCCCGGAGGCCCGCTGGCGCAAGTCCGAGAGCGACATCAAGGAGCTCAACACTCTCCAGGAGGAGCTGCTGACCTCCGCCATCGAACTAACAAAGCCCGGCGGGGTTGTCGTGTACTCCACGTGTTCGCCGGATGTGAGGGAGACGCGGGGGATCGTCGATAAGCTTCTTGCTTCTGGTTCTGTCGAGGAACTCAACGCACACGAGTTCGCCTGCGGCATGGAGAACGTGGGCGCTCACCCAAGCGTGCAAATGTGGCCACACCGCCACGGTACGGACGCGATGTTCTTTGCCGTATTACGCAAGCGGTGAAGGATTTCGCACTCCACCCTTAGTGCCAGGCCACCGTGGACCCGCGTTCCTGCAGGTCACCAAAAACGGGCATGTTAAATCCTTCACCCGCACGAAGTAGAGTGGGGGCATGATCTACATTGCCCCGTCAATCTTGGCCGCTGACTACGCCGCGCTCGGCGCGGATGTGAGAAAGGTTCCTACCGCTGACCTCATCCACGTGGACATCATGGATGGACACTTCGTGCCTAACCTTTCTTTTGGTCCGGACGTGACCAAGGCGGTTGATGGCGTGACGGACCAGTTCCTTGATATTCACATGATGATTGAGGAGCCGGAGCGCTGGTTCGAGACCTATATCAAGGCTGGTGGTGACCGCCTGGTGTTCCATATTGAGGCCACGGATGATCACATCGCTGCGGCTAAGCAACTCCACGACTTGGGTGTCCAGGCAGGTTTTGCCATTAAGCCGGGCTCGCCGATTGAGCCGTACCTCGACGATATTGAGCACTTTGAGCAGGTGATGGTGATGAGTGTGGAGCCGGGCTTCGGTGGTCAAAAGTTCATGCCGGAGGTGCTGAGCAAGGTCGCTACCTTGCGGGAGCGCATTGAAGAGGCTGGGTTGTCCACGATCATCGGCATCGATGGCGGCATTTCCTCATCCACGATCGAGCTGGCAGCCGAAGCGGGTGTGAATGCATTCGTGGCTGGTTCCGCTGTCTTCGGTGCTGAGGATCCGGCTGAGGCAGTTGAAACCTTGCGCGATCTGGCCACTGTCGCCGCAAACCGCTAAATGGTCCACGACATCCCCGAGGCGGTGCAGTCCGCCCTTATCGCGGCGCGTAATGCTGGTCAGAAGGTGCGCGGTACCACCAGCCCGAACCCAGCGGTGGGCTGTGCTGTCTTTGATCAGCGTGGCATCATTGCGACGGGCGCCACCGAACCACCCGGTGGCCGGCATGCGGAAAGGGTCGCGCTCGATCAGGCTGCAACCGTTTACCCCGATCGCTTGAACGGGGCATCCCTGGCCGTGACTCTTGAGCCGTGCAATCACACCGGCAGGACGGGGCCGTGCACTGAAGCGATCGTGGCTGCCGGTATTAGCCACGTGTACTACGTCAACGATGACCCCAACCCCCAGGCAGCCGGTGGCGCGGACTACCTTCGCGCGCACGGGGTCCAGGTAACGCAGGTGGATTTTCCTGTTGAAGGGCTCGAACCGTGGCTGGACTCAGTGCGGTACGGACGTGTGTCTGTGACCGCGAAGTTCGCGTCAACTCTGGATGGCTTCACGGCTGCGCCCGACGGGACAAGCCAGTGGATTACGGCGCCAGAAACACGCCAGTACGTGCACTACGACCGGGCGATGCGTGATGCCATTGTGATCGGTACCGGCACCGCAATTGCGGACAATCCATCGCTCACTGCTCGTGACAGGGATGGTGCGCTCTTAGCTAACCAGCCTCGTCGCATCGTGGTGGGTACGCGCGAGGTGCCGGAAGGCAACCTGACCAGGCTGGGATTCGAGCAGTACGCAACACCGGAAGAAGCTTTTCAGGCGCTGTATGAATCCGGCGCACGAGATGTCCTCGTGGAGGGCGGACCAACGCTTATGCGCAGCGTGTTTCAACTCGATGTCGTGGACCGCATTACCGCCTACGTCGCGCCGATGCTTTTCGGTGCTGGACGCAGCCTCCTGGATGGGCCCCTAGTAGACACGATCGGTGACGCGAAGCGCTATCAACTGTATGACGCATTCTCCTTCGGTGAAGATGCCGTCATTGAACTATGCAGGAAGGACAGGAACGACTGATGTTCACGGGTTTAGTTGAGGAAGTGGGCTGCGTCGAAAAGCTGGAGCAGCTCACCGATGCTGTTCGTCTGACCGTGCACGGACCAATGGTCGCCAGCGATGCTGCCCCCGGCGATTCGATCGCGGTGGACGGTGTATGCCTGACGGTGGTGGACAAGCTCCCCGAGGGTTTCACCGCGGATGTCATGCAAGAAACCCTGAATCGTTCCCGCCTGGGCAGCTACCAGGTCGGATCCCGCGTGAATCTGGAGCGCGCACTCGCTGCTGGGGCTCGGCTGGGGGGCCACATTGTTCAGGGCCATGTGGATGGTGTCGGCGAGCTGATCAGCCGCACTCCATCCAAGCACTGGGAGGTGTTGCGCTTTTCCTTGCCTGCGGATTTGGCACGCTATGTGGTGGAGAAAGGCTCCATTGCTATCAATGGCACCTCACTGACTATTTCCGCTGTTGGGGAGGATTTCCTTGAAGTCTCCCTTATCCCCACGACACTGGTGGACACCACGTTTGGGGACATGGCGGTGGGGGACCCGGTGAACCTCGAAGTAGACGTGGTGGCCAAGTACGTTGAGAAAATGGTTGGGGGCTACCATCTAAAGCCATGATGGACTCGCTGCGCCTTGATTCTGTGGAAGATGCTGTGGCGGCCATCGCCCGAGGTGGTGCGGTGGTCGTGGTGGATGATGAGGACCGTGAGAACGAAGGTGACCTCATCTTCGCCGCGCAGCATGCGACACCGGAAATGGTGGCGTTCATGGTGCGGTATTCCTCCGGCTACATTTGCGTGGCCATGGAAGATGAGGCGGCTACTCGCTTGGATCTGCCACCGATGGTTGCGCAGAACGAGGATGCCCGTGGCACCGCTTATGCGGTCACGGTTGATGCTGCGACGGGAACGACGGGTATTTCCGCAACCTCGCGTGCGGAGACGATTCGCCGTCTTGCCAATCCGCAGAGCACCCCGACGGATTTCACTCGCCCCGGCCACATCGTGCCATTGCGTGCACGGGCCGGCGGTGTGCTGGCGCGCGATGGGCACACAGAGGCTTCCGTTGATCTTGCCCGGATGGCTGGCTGTACGCCGGTGGGTGTGTTGTGTGAGCTGGTGTCTGAGAAGGATCCGACGGACATGGCGCGTGGACCGGAACTGCGTGAATTCGCTGATGCGCACAATCTGCCGTTGATCTCCATCGAGCAGCTCATCGCGTACCGCCGTCGCACGGATCGCATCATCGAGCGTGCAGTCACGACCACGTTGCCTACAGAATTCGGCGTGTTCACGGCGTACGGTTATCGCTCGCTTGTCGACGCGACCGAGCACATCGCCCTCGTATGCGGCGATGTCACGGACGGGCAGGATGTTCTTGTCCGCGTCCACTCTGAGTGCCTGACTGGTGATGTGTTTGCTTCGCAGCGCTGTGACTGTGGGCCACAATTGCATGAATCCATGCGCCAGATCCAGGCAGCTGGCCGTGGCGTGATCGTGTACGTCCGTGGCCACGAAGGCCGCGGCATTGGTCTCGTGGCCAAACTGCACGCTTACCGGCTGCAGGAGGATGGTCTGGACACCGTCGACGCCAATCTAGAGCAGGGATTGCCTATCGACGCCCGCGAGTACTCCGTCGCCGGCCAGATCATCGCCGACTTGGGTATCGCCTCCGCCGAAATCCTGTCGAATAATCCGGAGAAGGTAGAAGCCTTGAGTGGTTACGGTCCGATTATCTCCGGTCGCACGCGCATCGAGATCGCACCGAATAACTGCAACATCCACTACCTGCGCACGAAACGTGACCGCATGGGGCATGACTTGCCACTCGTCGCCGAGTGGGAACAGGTTCAGGGACAATAGGTTCAAAGCGAAGGGAAGGACCATCAATGGCAACGACTGGAGCACCAGCACCACGCCGCATTTCAGCTGAGGGTTTGACCGTGGCTGTGGTGGTGACGGAGTGGAATGCGGAGATCGTCGATAAGCTGCGCGATCGCGCATTGGCGGCAGCGCGTGAGGCTGGCGCGAAGGCCGAGCTTTTTAGCGTGGCTGGTGCGCTCGAACTTCCCGTGGTTGCTCAAGCGTGCGCACGACGTTTTGATGCTGTGGTTGCATTGGGGTGCGTCATTCGTGGAGAGACCGCGCATTTTGATTACGTGTGCGATTCCGTCACGGAGGGTTTGACGCGCGTGGCACTCGATGAGCAAGTCCCGGTGGGTAATGGGGTGCTCACCGTGGAGAACGTGGAGCAGGCCCTCGCGCGCACGGGTGGGCCGGGCACCAAGGAGGACAAGGGGGCGGAAGCGATGGACGCCGCATTGGGTACTGCGCTGACTCTCGCGCGCGTGCGGGCGTTTGCTCCGCGCACCCACGACCACTGGTGATGAATCTTGTCGCCCACGTGACAGCGTGGGTAGGATGACGTGAGAAAACCCAGCGAATAATCGCCGAACAACAACCACGGAAGAGTGCAGTGACTAACACAAACAGCGCACCGGGACGAAGCATCAGCGACCGGGACCTGGCTTATTACAACGCGTTGGACCCGCATGCGGTGACGTCGACGAAGCCGTGGGAGCTGGAAATCACCTCGCCGGCGTTGAAGCGCGTTGCCCTGATGTTGGTTGTGTTGATCATGGCTGTGCACATCTTCATGGGTGCTGTCGTGGATATTGAATTTACGGGCGCGGCTGTCACAACCATTGACAAGTTTGCCTTCCCCGGTATTGGCCTGATTCTGTCCGCTGCAACGTGGATCGGGTTGTCCCGTCCGCGCGTCCGCGTGAATGAAGATGGGGTGGAGGTGCGCAATATTATTGGCACCCGCTTTTATCCGTGGTTGGTTGTCTACGGTCTTGCGTTTCCGCAGGGTTCCCGCATGGCGCGGTTGGAATTGCCAGAGTTCGAATATGTTCCACTGTGGGCCATCCAGTCCGCGGACAAGGAACGAGCTGTGGCTGCGGTGAAGGACTTCCGCGCGCTGGAAGCCCGATACATGCCTGAGGACTAGCCCCTTGGCTAATCCAGCAACCTACCGTCCCGCCCCAGGCAGCATCCCAACGGAGCCTGGCGTGTACAAGTTCCGCGATGCCTCTGGGCGCGTGGTGTATGTGGGCAAAGCAAAGAACCTGCGTGCCCGCCTGAATAACTATTTCCAGCCACCAGAGCAGCTGCACCCGCGCACCCGCCAGATGGTGTTTACCGCCGCGAAGGTGGAGTGGACCGTTGTAGCCAGCGAAGTGGAAGCGCTCCAGTTGGAATACACGTGGATCAAGCGCTTCGACCCGTGGTTCAACGTCATGTACCGCGACGACAAGACGTATCCCATGCTCGCGGTCAGCGTGAAAGAGGATTACCCGCGGGCCTTCTTCTACCGCGGGCCACGTCGTAAGGGCGTGCGTTATTTCGGCCCCTTCTCCCATGCGTGGGCGGTGCGCGAAACTTTAGATCTGCTCACTCGCGTCTTTCCCATTCGGACCTGTTCTAACGGCGTGTTTAACCGCCACGAGCAGTTGGGGCGGCCGTGTTTGTTGGGGTACATCGATAAGTGTTCCGCCCCCTGCGTTGCGCGTGTGAGCGAGGAAGAATACGCGGACATCGTCGACGGCTTCATGGGGTTCATGTCTGGTCGCACTGATGCGCTGGTCAAAGCGTTGACCAACCAGATGTTGGAAGCCAGTGAGAACCTGGAGTTTGAAAAAGCAGCGAGGCTTCGGGATGACCTCGGGGCCGTCAACAAAGTCATGGAACGTCAGACCGTCGTGCTGAGCATGGACACGGACGCGGACATCATCGCCTTTGATACGGATGAGCTGGAAGCCGCCGTGCAGATCTTCACTGTCCGTGAAGGTCGTATCCGCTCCCAGCGTGGCTGGGTCGTGGAGAAAACAGGTGATGAGCCCGGCAGCATGGAACGCCTTGAAGAGGGCCAAGCCGATCCTGCGTTGCCGGTGTTGATGCAGAACTTCCTCGTGCAGTACTACTCCGACGCCGTGGAGCGTGTTGAGCAGGAACGTATCGAAGATGAGCGGTTGGCGGCGAAGAAGGTGCGTCGCCGTGGTGTGGACCAAGAATCCCACGCAGCGCAACGTGCCCCGATGCCGGTTCCCCGTGAGATCCTCGTGGAAGTCATGCCCGCAGAACCAGCGGAGACCAAGGAGCTCCTCGAGAAACTGCGTGGTGGTCCTGTGGATATTCGGGTGCCGCAGCGAGGCGATAAGAAATCGCTCATGGAGACCGTTCACCGCAACGCGAAGGAATCCCTGCGTCAGCACAAGCTCAAGCGGGTAGGGGATCTCACCGCGCGGTCGCAGGCGCTGCAGGATATTCAGGATGCGTTAGGCCTCGACGAGGCACCTTTGCGTATCGAGTGCACTGATATTTCCCATATCCAGGGCACGGATGTGGTCGCCTCCCTCGTTGTCTTCGAGGATGGCCTGCCCAAGAAATCGGACTACCGGCGCTACCGCATCAAGGAAGCAGCAGGGGATGGGCGCAGCGATGATGTGGGCTCCATCGCCGAAGTCACTCGCCGTCGATTCAAGCGCCATACCCAGGACAAGCTGGCCAATCCGGAGGACCCGGAGCTGGACAATACTGCCTTCGCCGATGAGGAAACAGATGACGCGGTGGAAACAGCAAGCAACAAACGCTTTGCCTACCCGCCGCAGCTGTTCATCGTCGACGGCGGCAAACCACAGGTCAATGCGGCCCAAGCAGTTTTCGACGATCTCGGGGTCGTCGACGTCGCCCTCATCGGCCTAGCCAAGCGGCTCGAAGAGGTGTGGGTGCCATACGATGATGAGCCGCTCATTCTGCCCCGCAACTCCGAGGGTATGTACCTGCTCCAGCAGATCCGTGATGAAGCACACCGTTTTGCCATCACCTACCACCGCCAGCAACGCTCCAAGCGCATGCGCGCCTCGGCTCTCGACGGAATCCCAGGACTCGGGCCAGCGCGCCGCAGTGACCTGGTGAAGCACTTCGGCAGTGTGAAGAAGCTCAAAGCTGCCAGCGTCGAGGACATCACCGAGGTCCCAGGTATGGGGCCAAAGCTCGCGCAGAAGGTGTATGACCATTTGCAGGGGGAACGTCGATAAGCAGCTACATGCTTTGTCTCTTTGGATACGATGGGGCACATGACTTCCTCTTCCGCACCGCGCCCCGTGATCATCACCGGAATGTCCGGCGGCGGGTTGTCCAGCGCAGCAAACGTCTTTGAAGACAAAGGCTACTTCGTCTCTGAGAACCTCCCACCGCAGCTCGGCCTCGAATTGATGGACATGGCTATGGCCGAAGATTCCCCGGTGGACAAACTCGCCGTGGTGACAGACGTGCGCGCACGCATCTTCCGCGGGTCGCTCATGGACTTCATCGAGCAGGCGCGTGAACGCGGCTACAACCCCTTCATTCTCTTCCTTGAAGCCCGCGACGAGGTGCTGATCAAACGCTTTGATAGCGTGCGTCGCACCCACCCGCTGCAGGGCGACAACCCGCTGCACGTGGGTATCGCGCGTGAACGCGCTGAGCTCGCGCGCGTGCGTGAAACAGCGGACGTGATCATCGATTCCTCGAACCTGTCCATTCATGATCTGCGTCGTGCGATCGAGGCCTCCGCCGGTGATCTTGGCTCGACGAAACAGCATGTGACCGTCGAGTCCTTCGGTTTCAAGCATGGCTCCCCGCGTGATGCTGACCTGATCTTTGACGTGCGCTTCCTGCCCAACCCTTACTGGATTGAGGAGCTCCGTGACTTCCGCGGTGTGGACAAGCCCGTCAGCGATTACGTGCTGTCTCGGCCTGGCGCGGACGAGTTTATCGACGGGGTTGTGGACCTACTCAGCTCCATGATGGCTGGCTACAAACACGAGGGCAAAGACTTTGTCACCGTGGGCATTGGCTGCACGGGTGGGCACCACCGCTCCGTGGCGGTCTCCGAGGAAATCGGGCGACGGCTTGGTGCGCGTGGGGAAGTGGACGTTGCTGTGATGCATAGGGATCTGAAGCGGCACTAGTCTCCGTGCGCAGTGCGCAGACGGTGATACGGCAAGCCCCTTTGAGCAAGAGAAAGACTTCCCATCATGAACGCCCCTCACATCAACGTAGCCAGCCTTGGTGGCGGCCACGGACTCCACCAGACGCTTCTAGCGGCGAAGCAGATCGCGGCTCAGGATCCTGGTCTTGGTGATCCTAGTGATTATCACGTGAACGCCATTGTCACCGTTGCCGATGACGGTGGTTCGTCCGGTCGCTTGCGCCGTGAGCTGGACATTGTGCCGCCAGGAGATCTCCGCATGGCGCTGGCGGCGTTAACACCGTCGACCGAGTTCGGGGAGGAATGGAAAGACATCATCCAGCACCGTTTTGGTGGCAACGGCGCCATGGCGGGCCACGCGGTGGGCAACCTCATCATCGCTGGAATGGCGGAGGCGTATGGGGACTTGCAGCGGGCGTTGGACACAGTGGGGCAGTGGACGCAGACCGTCGGTCGGGTTCTGCCGGTGGCCTTGGAACCGCTCGACATTGAAGCGGACGTAGCGGGGCTAGATGATGACCCGCGGGTGGTCCGGTCTGTGCGCGGCCAGGTGGCGGTGGCCACCACCCCAGGATCCGTTCGCCGCGTTCGAATCCTTCCCGCGAAGCCACCGGCCAACCCCGCTGCGGTAGAGGCGATTCTCAACGCTGATGTGGTGACCATTGGGCCGGGTTCCTGGTTCTCCTCTGTGATCCCGCACCTGTTGATTCCAGAGATTGTGCAGGCCCTGACTGAAACAAAGGCCACCGTCATTGTCATCCTGAACCTGTCCCCAGAGGCAGGGGAGACCCCAGGATTCACTACGGAGCGCCATATCCACGTGTTCAACCAGCATGCGCCGACCTTAAAAGTCGACCACTTTTTGGCTGACTCGGGCATCATGTTGTCGCAAGGAGAGAGGGCCTACCTCCAACGGGCCGCGGCGAATGCCGGAGCCGATGTGACGTTTGCGGATCTCGCCGAGGTTGACGCGGCAGGACAGCGGACGAGCAGGCACAATCCAGAAAAACTGGCAGCTGCCATCACAACGCTTGTGCGTGGAAACTAAGCTGATGTGAGCAAACGGAAAGGATGAATGGGAACGTGGCATTGACGTCGAAAGTCAAAGACGAACTCCTGGGTGTGGCCCCCACTGGTGCGGATGCCCGGATCGCTGAGGCGACCGCAATGCTGCGAGTAGCTAGCGAGTTTGAACAAGGCCTACGCGGACTTGAGATCCGCGCGGAATTCGCAGAGCGTGCCGTGGCGGACCACCTTGCCGCAACAATCCGGGACGTCTGCGACATTGACGTTGAGGTCAACAGCATCAACGCCGGCACCCAATCACGGGAAGCCTGCTTCGAAGTGAAGGTCACTGATGGTGCGAAGGATGTGATCCGGCGCTTCCGTCTGGTCACCGCATCAGGGCACCCGGTTGTTGGTCTGCCGCGCAACATCATTTCCGGCACGATCGGCGAAGTGGAAGCCGCCTGGCGTGGCGCCTTTTTGGCGCGGGGTTCCCTGACTGAACCAGGCCGCACCGCTGCACTTGAGGTTATCTGCCCACGGCAGGAGACTGCGCTGGCGTTAGTTGGTCTGGCGCGCCGTTTGTCCGTGGCCGCTAAAACCAAAGAGACCCGCGGCACCGAACGTGTCTTCCTGCGTGATGGTGATGGCATTGGCATCCTCCTGTCCCGCATGGGCGCACCGCGCGCGCGACTGGAATGGGATGAAAAACGCATCAAGCGCGAAGAGCGGACCAGTGCAAGCCACCACGCGAATTTTGACGATGCCAACCAGCGCCGCTCCGCCCAAGCCGCCGCAGCAGCTGCTGCCCGCGTTGACCGGGCAATGACAATTCTCGGCGATGATGTTCCAGAACACCTGGCTGACGCCGGGTTCCTCCGCGTCAAGCACCGCCACGCTTCCCTGGAAGAGCTTGGCCGCCTGGCTGAGCCCCAGATGACTAAGGACGCCGTGGCGGGCCGTATCCGCCGTCTGCTGTCTTTGGCCGATAAACGGGCAAAGGAACTGGGCATACCGGATACGCATGCAGCGGTGACTGAAGAGGATTAAAGCCAGGTTTTGGTAATTCCGCGTGCCCCTGCGACTACGGGTTCAATTCTCTACACTGGGAGTAAGAGGCCGCGGGTTGACGTTGTAATCGGTTCACGGTCTGGACAGAACACCTAGATAAGTACAAGGAGTCTTTTCAGTGACCACTCGCATTGGTATCAACGGTTTTGGCCGCATTGGTCGTTCGGCCTTCCGCATCATCTTGGACAAGTTCGCGGATGAACTCGAAGTTGTGAAGATCAACGACCTGACCGACAACAAGACGCTGGCTCACCTAGTCAAGTACGACACCGCTTACGGTCGCCTGGGCCGTGACGTTGAATTCGACGACAACTCGATCACCGTTGACGGAAAGCGCATCGAGGTCACCGCTGAGAAGGACCCGGCAAACCTTGCTTGGGGCGACGCAAACGTTGACATCGTCCTTGAGTGCACCGGCATTTTCACCGATGGTGAGAAGGCGAAGGCACACATCGATGCTGGCGCCAAGAAGGTCATTGTGTCCGCACCGGCCAAGAATGTGGACGGCACCTACGTGTGGGGCGTGAACCACCACGACTACACCAATGACAAGAACATCATTTCCGCCGCATCCTGCACCACTAACTCCCTCGCGCCAGTAGCGAAGGTCCTCAACGATGCATTTGGCATTGAGAACGGTCTGATGACCACGATCCACGCCTACACCGGTGACCAGCGCATCCAGGACGCACCGCACAAGGATCTGCGCCGTGCCCGCGCTGCTGCGCATAACATTGTGCCCACCACCACCGGTGCTGCTCGTGCCGTGGCTCTGGTTCTGCCTGAGCTGGAAGGCAAGCTCGACGGTTTTGCTATGCGCGTGCCCACCATCACGGGTTCCGCTACGGACCTCACGGTGAATGTGTCTAAGGAAGTCACGGATGAGGAAGTCAACGCCGCAGTTAAGAAGGCTGTCCAGGATCCGGAATTCGGTCAGGCCCTCGAGTACACGGAGGATCCGATTGTGTCCTCCGACATCATTGCGAATGAGCACGGCGCGATCTTTGACGCTGGTATGACGCGTGTGATCGACGGCAAGCTGGTGAAGATCATTTCTTGGTACGACAACGAGTACTCCTACACCTCCCAGTACATCCGCATGACCAAGCACGTCGCGGATAACCTTTAAACCGGCAACTTCCGCGCCCCGCGCGTGCCTGAGCAAAAGCCCGGGGGAGTGCCACGCACATTCCTCCGGGTTTCGCGTATGCGCATACTCACGTTTTCCCGCCACAATCCAATAACTCTTGAAGGAGACAACCACAATGGCTGTACGTTCTATTGATGAGCTGCTGAAGGAAGGCGTTGACGGCCGCCACGTGCTCGTCCGCTCGGACTTCAACGTTCCACTCGATGATGACGGCAACATCACGGACGCTGGTCGTATCGATGCTTCTCTGCCAACCATCCAGGCGCTTATCGACGGGGGAGCGAAGGTCATCCTCACCGCCCACCTCGGCCGCCCGAAGGGTGAGGTCAACCCGAAGTACTCCCTGAAGCCGGTTGCGGAGGCATTGTCTGAGAAGCTCGGCCAGTACGTCGCCCTGGCTTCTGATGTCACGGGCGAGGATGCACACGAGCGTGCCAACGGCCTATCCGAGGGCGACGTGTTGCTCGTGGAGAACGTGCGTTTCGATGCGCGCGAGACCTCCAAGGACGATGCTGAGCGCGGCTCGTTTGCCGATGATCTTGCGGCTCTCGCCGCTGACGACGGCGCTTTCGTGTCCGATGGTTTCGGTGTGGTCCACCGAGCCCAGGCTTCCGTCTACGACGTGGCCAAGCGTCTCCCGGCTTACGCGGGTTACCTGGTCCAAGCTGAGGTAGAGAAGCTGGCTGCGATCAAGGACAATCCGACGGCGCCGTACATCGTCGTCCTCGGCGGCTCCAAGGTGTCCGACAAGCTCGGTGTGATTGAAGCACTGGCGGAGAAGGCCGACAAGGTCATCATCGGTGGTGGCATGTGCTACACCTTCCTCACCGCCCAGGGCCACAACACCCAGGCGTCCCTGCTCCAAGAGGAGATGGTGGACACCTGCAAGGAGCTCCTGGCTAAGTACGGTGACAAGCTCGTATTGCCAGTGGACCTCGTTGCTGCTTCCGAATTCGATAATGATGCGGACCGTAAGGTCGTGGACCTTGACGGTATTCCGGAGGGCTGGCTGTCCCTGGATATCGGCCCGGAGACCGCAAAGAAGTACGCGGAGATCATTGCTGATTCCAAGACCGTGTTCTGGAACGGCCCGATGGGTGTATTTGAGAAGCCGAACTTCGCCGACGGCACCCGCGCTGTTGCCCAGGCAATGATCGATGCAACCGCCAACAACGGTTCCTTCACCGTCGTTGGTGGCGGCGACTCTGCCGCGTCCGTGCGTACGCTTGGCCTGGATGAGAACGGTTTCTCCCACATCTCCACCGGTGGCGGCGCCTCCCTCGAGCTGGTTGAAGGCCAGGAGCTGCCAGGCGTGGCAGTGCTGGAAGCTAACTAATCCCGCTTACCTGAAGAAAGGATTTCTCATGGCACGTAAGCCGCTCATCGCCGGTAACTGGAAGATGAACCATGACCACCTTGAGGCGATCTCCCAGGCGCAGCGCCTCGCCTTTGCTCTGCCGAAGGATTACTACGAAGACGTGGACGTAGCCCTCACGGTGCCGTTCACCGACCTACGCTCCCTGCAGACCCTGGTACAGGGTGACAAGCTGCAGATCACTTACGGTGCGCAAGACGTTTCCCAACACGAAGCGGGCGCATACACCGGTGAGGTATCCGCACAGATGCTGGCCAAGCTCGACTGCACCTGGGCAGTGGTGGGCCACTCCGAGCGCCGTGAATACCACAATGAGTCCGATGAGCTGGTGGCCGCGAAGGCCAAGGCAGCGTTGGGCCAGGGGATCACCCCGATCGTGTGTGTCGGCGAGCAGCTCGATGTGCGCGAGGCAGGTAACCACGTTGAATTCGTCGTTGAGCAAACCCGCGCGTCGCTCGCCGGGCTAGATGCCGCTGCGCTGGCAAACGTGGTTATTGCGTACGAGCCGGTCTGGGCGATCGGCACCGGTAAGAGCGCTTCCGCGGCTGATGCTCAGGAGATGTGCGCGGCAATTCGATCGCTCATTAGTGAGCTGGCAGGCCCCGACGTCGCCGCTGGCATCCGCATTCTTTACGGCGGCTCCGTGAAGACGGAGACGGTTGCTGAGATCATCGGCCAACCCGATGTTGATGGAGGCCTCGTCGGCGGAGCATCCCTCGACGGCGCTGACTTTGCCAAGTTGGTGGCGGTGGCCGGCGATGCAGTGCGCAGCTAAAACCACCCGGTACGCCACCACCGGGGCCAGCAATGCTGGAACTGTCCCGGCGCTGGTGTACCATATGACGAGTTAACCCGCACCCACATTTGGAGGCAGACACACCCATGACCCTGACACTGCAGATCATTCTGGTTATCGCATCAATCCTGATGAGTGTCTTTGTCCTCCTGCACCGCGGCAAAGGTGGCGGTCTGTCCAGCCTCTTCGGTGGCGGTGTCCAGGCAAATCTCTCTGGTTCGACCGTGGTGGAGAAGAACCTGAACCGCTACACCGTCATCGTCGCGGTTATCTGGATCCTCTGCATCATCGGCTTGAATCTCATTCAGGCGTACGGCCTCTAGCTCGTACAAGCAGTAAGCCGGGACGAAAATCGTCCCGGCTTTTTCACGTTCGAGAGGCAAAAATAAGCGTTAAGGGTGTGGCGAGGGGTGTCCTTGGTCACCGCTTTTAGCTGGGGCTGTGTAAAGATTTACATCGCGAAAAACTGGCACCGATAGAATCCCTGGTAGAAAATTTCTACTGCTTGGTAGTTACCGGTGCAATGTAAGCGTTTACACAGGGAGTTGGTGCTCAAGAGCTGAGCCGGGCTAAGCGGGGCCAAACAGGGATAAGCGGAGCCAAACAGAGCCAAATGGCGCACGGGCGGCGCCAAAGCAAGATCTAGATCTCTGGACTTGTGGCAGCGTCCTCGGTGATAAAAAGAACGGTGTACGCCAGCTCAGGGATGAGCGTGACGGGCCATTCGTCGGAGACTGTGCCGGCTATAAGCTGATGTGCTGCGGGGGCCTTCTCTGAACCGGAGACGAGCAGCCATACTTCGCGTGCGCGGGCCACGGCCGGCAAGGCGAGAGTGATGCGCTCTGCGGGTGGTTTCGGGGAGTCCTTCACAGCAACGACGAGCTGGTCACGCTCGGCCAGCTGCTTGGAGTGGGGGAACAGGGAATTGATGTGGCCGTCTGGGCCCATGCCCATCAGGTGAAGGTCAAAACCTAGCGGGGCGAATTGCTCGATTGCGCGCGCGTAGTTCTCCGCGGCGTCTTCCAACGTGGTGCTTCCGGCCCGGTAGCCATGAATGTTGGCTTCTGGGATGTGAACGTGGTTCAGCAGCGCGTAACGCGCCTGACCTTCGTTGGATTCTGGGTCATACACCGGCACGTTGCGCTCATCGCCGAAGAAGACGTGGATGCGGGACCAGTCGAGTGTCTTTGCTCGGACGAGGCGGGACAGCAGCTTGATGCCAGCACCGCCACCAGTGAAGACAACGCGCGCGATGCCATCCCCGTGGACGCCGCCGTCATCGGAGTTCACAACCTCCGCGACGGTGTCTACGAATCGACTGGATGCCTGATCAATCAAAACATCCAGGTTGGGGACTTTTTCGACGCTAACCATGTGCTCATCGCTCCTTGTGGTGCTTTACTGTCTTCCGACTTTAGACAACTTTCACGTTCGGTAGTGCTTTCAACGCCTGCGAGTACGCAAAGTCGGGATCAAGGTGCCGCAATTCTTCTGCCAAACAGTCTGCATCACTGCGCGTGCCAAGGGCTACGAATTGCGCGCCGATGCCGGGGACAGTGACGCGCACCGTTTTATCGTCCTTCACGCTGACTGTCACAGGGCCGGATTCGCGCTGCAGCGTAAGGCGGCGTACCGGGAAGTAGCGTGAGGGCTCGGAGCGCGTCTCCCCACTAGTCGTGCGGTGGACTTCGAGGTCAAGGCATGCTGCCAGCCAACCGGCTGCCATATCCACGCTCGGGTCATCGTTCGGCCCATCAATCTCCACCGCGGTGATCGGGTCGTGCGGGTACGCATCCACGGCTGAGGCAACAACGCCACGCCAGTTAGTGATGCGGGACCACATCATGTCCGAGTCCCCAGGGGAGTAGCCATTTGCCAGGCGCAGGAGGGTGTTGCCGTCCACATTCTCACGGGCATTCGTGATGCGCCGGTGGGCAAGGCGGCCCAATGGGTGCAGGATCGGATCCGCCGGTGCGGTTGATGGCCACCACGTCACAATCGGGGTGTCCGGTAGAAGCAAAGGCGTAACGACGGAATCAAGGTTGTTAGCCAAATCCCCGTGCAGATCCATCACGACGATCTCCGAAGCCCCAGCATCCGACGACAAGATAGCCTGCGCGTCCATTGAAGCTTCCCCGTCGGGGTTGCCTGTGATGAGCATGAGAACGCGTGCTGGGTGCTCATGGGAGGCGCTGCGGACGTTATCGAGGATGGATTCCACATCATCGGCGATATCCGCAACAACGATGAGGGTGAGTACTCGGCCCGTGGCCAAGGAGTGGTTTTCCTGATTGTCCAGGAGAAGTTTGGTGATCTCCCGGGTGGAGGTGTCAGACAGTGTGACGATCATGGTTTGTGACCTTTACTTGTCAGTTACGGACGGCGCCAGGACCTGCCGGAAGCGTGCATCATTTCATCAGCGGAAGTCGGACCCCATGTCCCAGCTGGGTACTCATCGGGGCGCCCGTTTTCAGCCCAGTAATCCAGGATCGGATCGAGGATTTCCCAACTGCGCTCGACTTCTTCGGAGGTGGGGAAGAGCCCGGTTTCGTCGAGAAGCGCATCAAGAATGAGACGCTCGTAGGCTTCCGGTGACTCTTCGGTGAAAGCCTCGGTGTAGGAGAAGTCCATGTTCACATCGCGGACTTCCATGGTGGAGCCCGGCACTTTGGAGCCAAAACGCATGAGGATGCCTTCGTCCGGCTGAATGCGGATGACCAAGGTGTTGGCGCCAAGCTGGCTAGTCAACCCTGGGTCGAACGGCTGGTGCGGCGCCTTTTTGAACACCATGGCAATCTCCGTCACACGGCGGCCAAGGCGCTTACCGGTGCGCAGGTAGAACGGCACGCCAGCCCAACGGCGGGAATTAATGCCCAGGGTGCAGGCAGCGTACGTTTCCGTTTTGGATTCAGGATCGAAGCCCTCCTCCTCCCGCAGGCCAACGACCTGCTCGGAGCCTTGCCACCCGGCGGTGTATTGGCCGCGCGCTGTCGTCTCCTCGAAAGGACCCACTGGTTTGGTGGCGCGCAAGATCTTCAACTTCTCGTAGCGCAGCTGCCGCGGCGAGAAAGACACCGGCTCATCCATAGCGACGAGGGCAAGGAGCTGCAGGAGGTGGTTCTGGATGACATCACGGGCAGCGCCGATGCCGTCGTAGTAACCAGCGCGCCCGCCGAGTCCGATGTCTTCCGCCATGGTGATCTGCACGTGGTCGACGTAGCGGGAGCTCCACACCGGTTCAAAGAGTTGGTTGGCAAAGCGGAAAGCCAAAATGTTCTGGACAGTTTCTTTGCCCAGGTAGTGGTCGATACGGAAGACCGCTCGCTCGGGGAAGACAGCATTGATCGTGGCATTGAGCTCTTTTGCCGACGCGAGGTCATGGCCGAAAGGCTTCTCAATGATCACACGGCGCCACTGTTCCTCCGTGGGGTGAGCCATGCCGGTGCGATCCAGCTGATCAATGACGTTGGAGAAGTACTCCGGCGGCACCGAGAGGTAAAACGCCCAGTTGCCGGCAGTGCCGCGGGTGCTATCCATTTTCTTGAGCAACGCCGCCATGTTGTCAAAGGCCTCGTCGTCATCGAAGGCGCCTTGGACAAAGTGCATGCCTTCAGCCAGGCGGGCCCACACATGCACATCAAAATCGGTGCGGGCACCCACCTCAACCTGCTCGCGCACGAAGGACTCAAATTCCTCTTTGGGCCAGGGTCGGCGGCCAAAGCCGACGAGGGTGAAACCGGCTGGCAACAAGCCACGGTAGGCAAGGTCATACACGGCTGGCAGAAGCTTGCGCTTGGCCAGGTCGCCGGTCACGCCGAAGATGACCATGCCGGATGCGCCAGCGATCCGGGGGAGTCGCCTGTCGGCGGGGGAACGGAGAGGGTTGACCCATTCGGGTGCCGGTTCCGACACGTCGAACACCTTTCGTCAGTTAAGCGGGTGCTTCCTTAATCTTCGAAGCTCCCCGCGCCAGTGCGATGTGATGGGAGGGGAGCTTCAGTGAAGTGGTGACCCAGATTACTTAAATAAAGTAAACCTCATTTTCGCGGCCACGACAAAGGTTTTGGTTATCCCAAGTTTTCGGACATGGAATCGAGCAATTCCTGCCACGCGTCGACGAATTTATCTACGCCCTCACGTTCAAGTACGCGCACGACATCAGCCACATCAATGCCGACCTGAGCTAGCCCGGCGAAGATCTCTGCAGCGCTATCTGCAGTACCCGTGAGGGTGTCGCCCGAGACGTTATCGCCAGCTAGAGCAGCATCAATCGTTGGTTCCGGCATCGTGTTCACGGTGTCTGGGCCAGCGAGCTGCGTGACGTACATGTCCGCTGGATAGTCTGGGTTCTTCACACCGGTGGAGGCCCACAGTGGGCGCTGCTTGTTGGTGCCCTGCGGCAGGGCAGCCATCGCGGCGGCATCGAATTCATCGAGGAAGAGCTGGTACGCCAGACGAGCATTGGCAATGCCAGACTTGCCCTTCAGTGCCTGTGCTTTCTCTACGTACTCGCCGGAGATGGTGTCAAGGCGGTTATCCACCTCGGTATCCATACGGGAGACGAAGAAGGACGCCACAGAGTGAATCTGGGACACGTCGTGCCCGTTCGCGGCAGCCTGGGTGATGCCGGCCTTGAACGCATCGATGACCTGCTTGTAGCGCTCGACGGAGAAAATCAAGGTGACGTTCACCGAGATACCCTCGGCCAGAGCAGCGGTGATCGCCGGCAGGGAAGCATCCGTTGCTGGGATCTTGATCATGGCGTTCGGGCGATCCACCTGCGCCCACAGTTCCTTCGCTTGAGCGACGGTAGCCGCCTCATCATCGGCATGGCGGGGATCCACCTCGATGGATACGCGACCGTCCTTGCCGCCGGTGGACTCGTAGACATCCATGAACAGGTCACACGCATCCTGCACGTCCTTGACGCTCATGGCGTATACAGCCTCATCGACGCTCGCGTTGCGCGCCTTGAGTTCTGCCAGTTGCGCATCATAGGCATTGCCCTTCGACATGGCTGCGGCAAAAATCGCCGGGTTCGTGGTCACTCCAACGATGGACTTGGTGGATTTCAGATCAACGATGTTGCCGGATGTGATGCGCTCCCGCGACAGATCATCCAGCCACGTGGAAGTGCCAAGGTCATACAGGCGGTCAATGGCGGTCATTGGAGGCAGCTCCTTAAAGCGAAGTGGGGTTTAGATCTGGTCGCCGCGGACGCGGTCAGCCTGTGGCTCCGATACGGACTCGGCCACGTTGCCCTGGGCGGAAGCAATGGACTCACGCGCAGCGGACACAACGGCATCCGTAGTGATGCCGAAGCGGGTGAACAGCTCGTCGCCTGGTGCGGAGGCGCCGAAGTGCTCGAGGGAGACGTTGCGTCCCTTGTCACCGGTGAAGCGGAACCATGGCATAGCAATGGCGGCCTCGACGGAGATGCGGGCAGGGACTGACGGCGGCAGGATCTCATCAATGTAGGAACGATCCTGTTCCAGGAACCATTCCATGCACGGCATGGACACAACGCGGGTGGCGGTCCCCTCGGCCTCGAGGGTCTTCGCTGCCTCAACTGCCAGCTGCACCTCCGAACCAGATGCCATGAGGATCACGTCCGGGGTTGGCTTGGAAGCCTCAACCAAGACGTAAGCGCCCTTTGACAGGCCGTCGAAAGCCTTCTCCTTCGTGCCCTCAAGCACCGGGAGATTCTGGCGGGACAGGGCCAAGATCTTCGGCTGCTCACGGCCTTCGATGGCGGACTTCCACGCAGCGGACGTCTCGTTCGCATCAGCTGGACGGATCACGGCGAGGTCCGGGATAGCGCGCAGCGCGGTAAGGGTTTCCACCGGCTGGTGGGTCGGGCCGTCCTCGCCCAGGCCGATCGAGTCGTGGGTGAACACGTAGTAGCCATCAATGCCGGACAAAGCTGCGACACGGATAGAGGGGTAGAGGTACTCCGAGAAGATAAGGAAGGTACCGCCGTAGACGCGGGTGCCACCGTGCAGAGCAATACCGTTCATGATCGCGCCCATGCCGTGCTCACGGATGCCAAAGTGCAGGTTACGGCCGTAAGGATGCGCCGTGAACATCTCAGTGGAGATTTCCTCTGGGCCGAAGGAGGGCTCGCCCTTGATCAGAGTGTTGTTAGAGCCAGCCAGGTCAGCGGAACCGCCCCACAGTTCGGGCAGGGTCTTTGCCAGCGCCTGGATGGCTGCCTCAGAAGCCTTACGGGTAGCCAGACCCTTGGCGTCCGGTTCCCACGTAGGCATCTCATCGGCCCAGCCATCGGGCAGGCCGCGGACGGTCATGCGGTCCAGCAGCTCCTTGTTGGCGGGGTTAGCGGCAGCCCAGTCGTCGAAAAGCTTCTGCCAATGAGCATGCGCCTGCGCACCGTGCTCAACGAGGCGACGGGTGTGGTTGATCACCTTCTCCTCGACCGGGAACATGACCTCCGGGTCAAAGCCCAGGATCTTCTTGGTTGCCGCAACTTCCTCCGCGCCGAGTGCTGCACCGTGGGCCGCGCCCGTGTTCATAAGGTTCGGGGCTGGGTAACCGATGACGGTTTTCACACGCACGAGAGTCGGACGGGAAGTTTCAGCCTTCGCCTGCTCGACAGCCTCCAGGATTGCAGCAACGTCCTCACCGGACTCCACGGTCAGCGTCTGCCAGCCGTAGGCCTCGTAGCGGGCCACCACGTCTTCGGTGAAGGCGATCTGTGTGTCATCCTCGATAGAAATACGGTTGTCATCCCAGAACGCAATCAGGTTGCCCAGCTTCTGCGTACCGGCCAAAGAGCAGGCCTCAGAGGTCACGCCCTCCTGCAGGTCGCCATCGCCCGCGATGACGTAAATGAAGTGATCAAAAGGAGACTGGCCCGGAGCAGCTTCTGGGTCGAAGAGGCCGCGCTCGCGGCGCGCAGCCATCGCCATGCCTACAGCGGATGCAAGGCCCTGACCTAGCGGACCAGTGGTGATCTCCACACCCGCAGTGTGGTTGTATTCCGGGTGACCCGGCGTCTTCGAGCCCCACGTGCGCAAGGACTGAAGGTCCTCAATCTCCAGCCCGAAACCGCCGAAGTACAGCTGAATATACTGAGTCAACGAAGAGTGACCGGCAGACAGCACGAAGCGGTCACGGCCCACCCAATTCGGATCGCTCGGATCATGGCGCATCACACGCTGGTACAAGGTGTAGGCCAGGGGAGCGAGAGACATCGCCGTGCCCGGGTGGCCAGACCCGCAGTTCTCAACGGAATCAGCAGCGAGGATGCGGGCGGTGTTCACCGCGCGGGTATCCACCTCCGTCCAGTCCTCCGGGTAGCGGGCCACGGTCATGGCCTTCAGCTCATCGGGCAGGTTGATCTCAGTGGAAGTCACGTGAAGTCCTCGCTTAAACAATCGTGCGAATATAACTTCCCCCACCCTAGTGCCAAAGGTCGAGCGGTTCAGCACCACCGTGCACAGTTGCTTATCGACGAAGGATTAGCGCCCAACGATGAACCGGCGGTAGCATGCCTTGGTGTCGCGGATAAACGAATGCTCTTTTCTGACACTGGGAACTATCTGCGCCTGCCCGGCGACTAATCAGAAAGACGTAAGCAAAAAGTGCGACGGTGCAGGATTAACGAGGAGATGTAGTGGAGATCATCAAGGCGTACTTCGGACTAACCAAGCCGAGGGTCATTGAACTCCTGCTCATCGCTGCAATCCCCGCGATGCTGCAGGCAGACCGCGGTGAAGTTCACGTTTGGCTGATCCTGGCAACTCTCTTTGGCGGCTGGATGGGTGCTGGTGCGGCGAACACCTTCAACATGGTCGCCGACTACGACATTGACCAGAAGATGGGACGTACCCGTGCGCGTCCGCTTGTGCGCCACAAAGTAACCAAACAACGTGCCCGCATTTTTGCGTGGGTGCTACTTGTCGCCTCCGTGCTGTGGCTTGGTTTTGTGTGTAAATCCTGGCTGGCCGCATTTTTCATCATTCTGACTAACGCCTTCTACATTTTCGTGTACACCAAGTGGCTCAAGCGCCGCACCTGGCAGAACGTCATTTGGGGTGGTGCTGCCGGCTGTATGCCGGTGATGGTTGGCTGGGCTGTGATCCGTGACAATGTCCACGATGGCAGCCCGGATCGCTGGTGGCAGGCGATCGTGCTCTTCCTCATCATCTTCTTCTGGACACCGCCGCACACCTGGGCGCTGGCCATGAAGTACCGCGAAGACTACGCCCGTGCAAACGTGCCCATGCTGCCCGTGGTGGCAACCGCGGAGGAAACAACCAAGCAGATCCTCATTTACTCCTGGGTAACCGTGCTGGTTTCCCTGCTGCTTGTGCCGGCCGCATCCTGGATCTACGCACTCATTGCTGTGCTCAGTGGCGGTGCCTTCCTAGTGATGGCGCAGCGTCTGCACACCGACATCAAAAATGGCGTGGACGTGAAACCGCTGAAGCTGTTCATCTTGTCGAACAACTACCTGGCTGTGCTCTTCCTTGGCCTGTCCTTCGACGCTGTTCTGGGCTTGAGCACCATGGCAGAGCTCTTCCCAGGTGGCCTGGGTTAGTTCACTTTCAGCACAACCGAACCAGTTGTCTTGCGCGCCTGGAGGTCCTCATGGGCCTGGCGCGCATTTTCTAATGCATAAGGCTCGTGGACACGGATGTTGAGTGTTCCGTCTTCCACAGCCCGCACGACAGCTTGGGCGCGCATCCGGAACTCATCTTCACTGGCGGTGTACGCACCGATGGACGGACGGGTGAGGAAGATGGACCCGTGTTTGTTGAGCAGCTGCGGATCGAACGGCTCCACCGGACCTGAGGCCGCCCCGAACAGACACACCAGCCCACGTGGCCTCACAGCTTCGAGGGATTCCGTGAACGTGTCCTTGCCCACGCCGTCATAGACAACGTCAACGCCTCTCCCGCCGCAGCGGCGCCTGACGGTTTCTGCCAGACCCTCGGAGTAGCGGAATACCTCCGTAGCGCCGGCGGCATAGGCGAGTTCCTCCTTCTCATCCGTGGACACGACGGAGAACACCGTTGCGCCCTCCGCCACGGCCATCTGTGTGAGCAGCAGACCCACACCACCAGCACCGGCGGTAAGCAGGATCGTGTCACCGGCTTTCGTCTCGCGCACTCCGTGCAGCAGGTAGTGCGCGGTGATGCCCTGCAGCAACATCGATGCGGCTACCTCGTGGGGGATGGACTGGGGGACGGCGACTAAGCGTGTGCGGTCCACGCAGACCTTTTCCGCATAAGAGCCTGGTGCGGATTCCCAGGCAACTAGAGTGCCTGGTGCGATCTCACCAGCCGGATCTTCGATGACCCGACCACAGCCTTCGGAACCGGGGATGAACGGCAATTGTGAGTGGTAGATCCCCTCGCGATAGTAGGTGTCAATGTAATTGACACCTGCATACTCCACGGCGATCAGCAATTGTCCTTCCGCGGGCTGAGGGTCCGCAACCTCAGCGGGGATAAGAACCTCTGGGCCACCGTTCTGAGTGATCTGAATTGCCTTCATGGCTTCCCAGGCTACGCAACCGACCCGCCCCAGTGGGGCAGGTCGGTTGGATTAGTCGAGGAATTCCGCTTAAGCGTGCGCTTAAGAGGTGGTGGTGTTGTACTGCTTTGGGCTCAGAATTGGCAGGCGGCGCTGTCCGTGGGCCCACAGGAATGCAGTGAAGGCAACCACGACGCTGGACATGATGATGTGCGCTGGCACGGTCCAACGCGGCACACCCAGGTAGAACTGGATCACGCCGATAGCCCACTGGACGACGATCATGGCCAGCAGAACCCATACTGTCTTCATGGCATCTTCCGGTGCCTTTTTCTTGCGCAGCACGAAGGCGGTAGCAAGGGTGAAAGCTAGGTAGACGTACATGCACGCCGCGTGGACGTATGCAAGCATCTTCGTATCCAGCTCGAGGCGACCTTCCATGCCCACGCCTGCATCGCCAGAGTGCGGGCCGGAACCCGTCACCATCGTGCCCGTGATCAGGACGAGGCACAGTGCGATGGCAGCGATGATCGCCAGGGTGCTTGCGGTCGAATCAAAGCGACGCTGCGGCTCCGCATCATCCGGCTCAGCCAGACGCATGTACAGCACTGCAGCAACCGCCACCAGAATCATCGACGGCAGGAAGTGCAGAGCAACCGCCCACCACTGCAGATCCAACTTCACCGAGATACCACCGATCACGGCCTGGACGATGACGCCAATGCCAGATGCAACGGCCAGGTCCACCAGACTCTTACGCCGGTCAGCCTTCTTCACCGCGTAGAATACCAAGATCGTGGCAGCGACCACGACAAAGGTGAGGGCGCGGTTGCCAAACTCGATGAACTGCTGAACCCACGGAGCAGCACCGCGTACAGGGAAGAGCGAACCTTCGTGGCACAGTGGCCACTCATTGCAGCCCAGCCCCGAACCAGTCACGCGAACGAGCGAGCCGGTGAAGGTAATGCCAGCCTGTACCACCAGCAGGATGAACGCGAAGATGCGCTGTGTCTTCACCGTGGGGACCTGCTTGATCCGTTCAGAGAAGGGGAGTGCTGCGGTATTCCCGTCGGCGGTTGTATCGAGGTGCGGTGCGGAGCTCACGAGGTTTCCGTGCCTTTCCTTAAGTTAAGAGCGGGTATTAAATCCGTTGGTATTCATTTTCGCAGAGGTGAGCGGGGGAGCCCAATTGGGCGCTAACCGTCAAAACGGAACCAGCGTATGGTGCCCAGCACACCCATCACGGTCCAGAACAACAGCGACATCCAGGCGGTGAGGTTGATAACGCCGTGAAGTGCGCCCGTCATGGCGCTAGCCAGAGCAACCGATGGTGCCAGATCCCACAGACCCGGTGCGCCCAGGTACCCGGAGTAGACAACCCAGCCAAGAATGCCCAGCAGGATGAACCAAATCAGGTTGGATACCGCCAGCACCACTTCGGAAGATTGCGTGCCACCCAGCAGCAAACCCAGCGCCGTAAAAGCAGTGACACCTATGAACAGCGCCACGATCCCCAACACAGCACCGGCAAGAGAGACCGTCCATCCGAGCAGGAAAGCGATCGTGCCCAAAACGACAATCTGCACGAGCACCGTGGTCAACACCGCGATAATTTTGCCCGCAATGATGGTCCACGTGGGCACACCAGAGGCGCCGGAACGTTTCAGGGCGCCATAGCGCCTATCAAAGGCAAGAGAGATGGCCTGGCCAGTGAAACCAGCGCTTGCAGCCGCAACAGCGAAGACCATCGGGACAAGTTCGTCCAAACTCGTGTCGCCACCGAAGATGTCCATCTTGGCGGCGCCGATGAGGATTGCGGCGGGGATGATCAGGCTAAGCAGCAGCTGTTCGCCGTGACGCAACATGAGCTTGGCCTCAATGCGCCCTTGTGCGGCAGCCATCCGCGCCACACTGGCGCGCTGAGGGGCGGGAGTGAAAGTTCCGGGTGCAAAATCCATGATGATTCCTAAGACCTCAACTCTCGTCCGGTGATATCTAAAAACACGTCCTCCAAGGTGTGGGGCCGCACGCCCAAGTGCTTGATCAGCACGTTCTGACGTGCCGCTTCAGTTGCCACCGAGGCGATGATCTGCGGGTCGGCGGCTGTATCAAGCCGATACACCAACTCTTCAGCAGACGGTTTGAGCTCAGCTGTTGATGATTCCGCCACCGCCTCCAAATCCAATGGTCGATCTGTGTGGAGTTCGAGGGCGGCAGGTGAGGTGCCGTCGATAAGCTCTGTGGGCGTGCCTTCGACGAGCAGCGACCCATGATCAATGATGGCTACGTAATCCGCTAGGGATTCGGCCTCATCCATGAGGTGCGTGGTCAAAATGACAGTGACGCCATCGCGTTTCAACGCGCGAATGAGATCCCACACTGCGCGACGCGATTGGGCATCCATGCCGGCAGTGGGCTCATCGAGGAAGATCATCTCCGGACGACCAATGAGCGCGAGTGCTAAAGACAAGCGCTGCTGCTGGCCGCCGGAAAGACGCCGGTAGGTCGTCTTAGCCACACCTTCAAGCCCCAGGACCTCCATGAGCCACGCGGGGTCCAGTGGGTCCTTGTTGTAGGAGGCGGTGAGATCCAGCATCTCTTTCACGCGGATGCCGGAATAAGACCCGCCACCTTGCAGCATGATGCCGATGCGCGAACGAACTTCCTCCGGTTGGCGCTGCGGATCAAAGCCAAGCACATTGATCTGGCCGGAGGTGGGGGTGGTGAAGCCCTCGCACATCTCAATCGTGGTCGACTTGCCGGCGCCATTGGGCCCAAGCAAAGCGAAAACCTCCCCGCGACGAGCGGACAGGCTTAAGTCGTTGACAGCAGTCTTAGGGCCGAACTTTTTAGTCACGCCCTCGATGAGCAGTGCAACTTCATCGTCAGACAACGAGCGTGACTGGGTTGGGCGAGAAACAGGTGCATTCATCGCACATCAGTCTAGGACGCGCGGGCGACGAAGCTTTAACCACACGATGACCAGAACAGCAAAGGTGAGCGCGGCAACGACTGCCATCGAGTAAATGACGGCCACTGTCGCTGGCGGCAAGGCGAGACCACGCGGCAACACGAGGAATGCAAAAACCGACGAATATATGGCCACACCTGCACGGAAGAACGTCCGGTTTGCCCACGCAGCAAGCGGCATGATGCCCCACAACGGGTACCACGGGTGCACGACGGGGAACAGAATGACCAACACGAGCGTGGCCACACCTAGCCCCCCAACGGGGTCAATCGTGCCCTTATAGGTTGCGAACAACATGCGTGCACAAAACGCCACAGCGACGAGCAGCGCCACCGTACGTGTGACGGTGAGCATGGCTACCGAATGATCCCCGAGGCCGAGAAGTTCGCCGAAAAAAGACGCGGCAAGACCGATGTCCGTGCTCAAAGACAGCCAACTGCGGATTGTTGCCGCACCCCCTTGGCCCGTGACCCAGCCGAGTCCAATACTCGTAGCCACGGTAATAACTGCGATGGTGCCCACCATGATTGCACTTTTCAGAACAGTTGCGCCCGCGATGCCGCGTACTCCGCCCCAGCGTCGCGCCAATGCCATTCCCACAAATCCGAGCGCCATAAACCCGGTGACTTTCACCATGCCAGCACAGCTGATCAGGGCGCCAGAGACAATAATCAAGCTGATTCCGTGCGCCGTACTGGTATCAAGCCGCTCAATTCCGCGCAGACCCAGCTCAAAACCAACGAGCAAAATGCCCATCATGATCGCCTCATTGTGAATGCCACCAATGAGGTGCAGAATCACCAGCGGGTTGAGCACGCCCAGCCACACCGCGACAGGGCCACTCACATTGCAGCGACGTGCCAAGGCGACGATGCCCCAGGCCGCAGCAGCCACGCCAAGAAGCGAGACCAGGCGGTGGCAGACCACGCCCCAAAAGATTGAGTTGCCGGTGAGCATAGAAATGCCTGCGGAAATGGCTAGAGCCACAGGACCGTACGGGCTCGGGGACTCCGCCCAAATGAACGGGACTGAACGCGCCAGTGGATTCTCACTCCCCAGCAATTCCACCGGCCCCGCGGAGTAAGGATCCAGCCCCTGTGCCACAATCGAGCCTTGCGCGAGATAGGAATAAATGTCCTGGGTAAATAGGGGAGCAGTGAACACCAACGGCAGGACCCATACGCCGAACGTGCGCAGCAACAGTGGCACACCCACGCGCGCACGCCCGCCATCCGCGCCCACAAATGAACCCATCAGGAGCCACGCCAGAACCAGGAAGCCAACGCCAAGCAGCACAATGCTTGACGACGCCACCATCATCCTCCCCATCAGCGCCCCGAAAGGAAAAGACCCATAGGGGTTATTCACCACCGGTAATGCACCAGCGCCGAGTCCGCCAAGACCGATGAGCAAAGTGCCCACCATGCCGAGGATGCGCAGAATCTCAAAGCGGTTGCGCTCCGCAATACTGGGGGGCAGTGGGGTCGTAGCGGACGTACCAGCAACTGTGCCGGCATGGAGCTCGGCTGAACGAGAACCGGGTTGCCCAAGGCGTGGCAATTCGCCAGTGAAGCGATACAGCTTCCGCCTTGGGGTCTCACGGTCCGTTTTCACAGGAAGCAGTCTACAAAACAGTGAAGGTTGAGGTCCGCACCGATTAAAGGCACACTAGTGTTGTCTAAAGGAGAGATCAGGAGGAGAGATGAACCAGGTCGCGCGATCCACCGACGGGGTGACCCGTGGGCGCATCATGTCGGCCATACTCACCTCCGCACCTGTGACAGCTTCACAGCTGGCGAAGGACATTGGGATCTCACCTGCTGGCGTTCGGCGCCACATAGACAAGTTGCTTGAGGAAGGTCTCGTTGAGCATAGCTCTCAGCCGTCCCGTTCCACCGGGAAGGCAGGGCGTGGTAGGCCAGCACAGCACTACCAACTCACTGAATCTGGCCGTGACAGCTTCGGCAGCGGTTACGACGAGTTGGCCCTAGAAGCCTTCGCGGCCGTCGAAGAAATCGGCGGGCGTGAGGCAGTGAAGAAGCTGGCCCGTAAACGAGCCGAGAAACTGCTCGGAGCCCTACGTAGTAAGCCACAGGGCGAGATCGCCGACGTGGCCAATGACGTAGCGGACACAATGGCAGCCCAAGGCTACGCAGCTGAAGCAAACCACGTAGGCTCGGGAATGCAATTGTGTCAGCATCACTGTCCGGTACACGCTGTTGCGGCGGAGTATCCGGAAATCTGTGAAGCAGAACACGAGCTGATTTCGGAGCTAGTGGGGTCCGCCGTCGCTCCCTTGGCCTTGATAGCCAATGGGGATGGCGTGTGTACAGCCCACATCAGCATGATCGAAAGCAGCACCTTTGCTGGAGGAACCACAATGGAAAGGAGCGGAGGACGTGACTAGCAGCACTCCCGCACCCGGCCTTGAAAGGCCGATGAATGATGATGAGATTATTGCGTCGATGGGCCCGTATAACTACGGGTGGCGCGACTCTGATACGGCAGGTGAGAATGCCCGCCGTGGTCTCGATGAGGATGTAGTTCGCTCCATCTCTGCCGCTAAGAATGAGCCGGAGTGGATGTTGGAGCAGCGCCTCAAGGCACTGGACATCTACAACAAGAAGCCGCTACCGAACTGGGGCCCGGACCTGACCGGCATTGACTTCGACCAGATTAAGTACTTCGTCCGTTCCACCGAGAAGCAGGCCACCAGCTGGGAAGACCTGCCGGAGGACATCAAGAACACCTACGACCGTCTGGGTATCCCGGACGCAGAGAAGCAGCGCCTCGTTGCTGGTGTCGCTGCTCAGTACGAATCTGAGGTTGTCTACCACAAGATCCGTGAGGACCTTGAGGAGCAGGGCGTGATCTTCGTGGACACCGATACGGGTCTGCGTGAGTACCCGGAGCTGTTCAAGGAGTACTTCGGTTCTGTCGTTCCGGCTGGTGACAACAAGTTCTCCGCACTGAACGCTGCCGTGTGGTCCGGAGGATCCTTCATCTACGTTCCGAAGGGCGTGCACGTGGAGATCCCGCTGCAGGCATACTTCCGCATCAACACCGAGAACATGGGTCAGTTCGAGCGCACCCTCATCGTTGTGGATGAGGACGCATACGTGCACTACGTCGAGGGCTGTACCGCCCCGATCTACAAGACGGACTCCCTGCACGCTGCGGTGGTGGAGATCATCGTGAAGAAGAACGCACGTTGCCGCTACACCACGATCCAGAACTGGTCCAACAACGTGTACAACCTGGTGACTCAGCGTGCCCGCGCCGAGGAAGGCGCCACCATGGAGTGGGTCGATGGCAACATCGGCTCCAAGGTCAACATGAAGTACCCGGCCGTCTGGATGACCGGCCCGAACGCTCGTGGTGAGGTCCTGTCCGCTCAGTTCTGTGGCGAGGGCCAGGTGCAGGACACCGGTGCAAAGGTCGTCCACATGGCGCCGAACACCTCCTCCAACATCGTGTCTAAGTCTGTGTCCCGCAATGGTGGTCGTGCTGCCTACCGTGGTCTGGTGCAGATCAACGCGAATGCGAAAAACTCCCACTCCAACATTGAGTGTGACGCGCTGCTGGTGGACAACATCTCCCGCACGGACACCTACCCATACAACGACATCCGCAATGACCACGTGACTCTGGGCCATGAGGCAAAGGTGTCCAAGGTGAGCGAGGAGCAGCTGTTCTACCTCATGTCCCGCGGTATTTCTGAGGAAGATGCGATGGCCATGATCGTGCGTGGCTTCATTGAGCCGATTGCGAAGGAACTCCCAATGGAGTATGCACTCGAGCTCAACCGTCTTATTGAGCTGCAGATGGAAGGATCGGTTGGTTAAACAATGACTGAAGCACCCGCAAAAAAGAGGGTCGGAAACGCGACCTTCCACGACAACAAGGGCGATCTTTTCGCCTCTTACGACGTCAACGACTTCGAGGTCCCGCAGGGCCGCGACGAGATCTGGCGCTTCGTGTCCTTGCGTCGTCTGCGTGGCCTGCACAACGGTACTTTCGCGCCGCAGGGTGAGGCCCAGGTCGAGGTTGCAGCACCGGCTGAGGTGACTGTGGAGAAGGTCGACAGCGATGACGCGCGTTTGAAGACCACGCCCGCACCAGTTGACCGCATCGCTGCACAGGCCTGGACCTCCATGCCGCACGCGACCGTCGTGACTGTTCCGGCGAACGCGGACATCGCTGAGCCGATCGTCATCACTACCACCGGTGCTGGCCTGGATGTGACCACGTTTGCTGGTATCCACATTGAGGTAGGGCAGGGCGCTCGCGCGACCTTCATCGTGCAGTACACCGGTTCCGGTACTCACGCTGACAACGTCAACTACAACATCGGTGACAACGCGCACGTGTCTGTCATCGTTGATGGCCAGTGGGCAAATGATGCCGTTCACGTCGGTGCGCAGAGCATCGTCGTTGGCCGTGACGCTGTGCTGCGCCACACCGCCGCTAACTTCGGTGGCGAAGTTGTCCGCAACACCCCGCGCGTGCGCTACGCCGGCTCTGGTGGCGACGCTGAGCTGCTGGGCGTCTACTACGCAGACGACGGCCAGTACATTGAGAACCGTCTCTTGGTGGACCACAACCACCCGTACTGCCGCTCCAACGTGCTGTACAAGGGCGCACTGCAGGGCGACAAGTCCTCCAAGCTGCCCGATGCACGTACGTGCTGGGTGGGCGACGTGCTCATCCGCTCCAACGCATCCGGTACTGAAACCTACGAGGCGAACCGCAACATCGTGCTGACCGACGGCGCACGTGCGGACGCCATCCCGAACCTGGAGATCGAAACCGGCGACATCCCTGGTGCTGGCCACGCCGCCACCGTTGGTCGCTTCGACGAAGAGCAGCTGTTCTACCTCAAGTCCCGCGGTATCCCGGACGGGGAGGCACGCCGCCTGATCGTTCGTGGTTTCTTCAACGAGGTGCTCAACCGCATCCCAGTTGAATCTGTACGCGACGAACTGATCAACCGCGTCTCCGGCGAACTCGAGCAGGTGAACCTGTAAGGCCGCACCCGCGGCCCCACAGGGGATCAACGACAGACAACACAGGTAAGTAGAAAGAAAGAATCTATGTCCACTCTGGAAATTAAGAACCTCCACGCATCTGTCCTGCCTCTCGAGGAGGGACAGGACCCGACCCCGATTCTCAAGGGCGTCAACCTGACCATCAAGTCCGGTGAGACCCACGCCATCATGGGCCCGAACGGCTCCGGCAAGTCCACCCTGGCCTACACCCTGGCCGGTCACCCGTCCTACGAGGTCACCGAGGGAGAGGTGCTTCTCGACGGCGAGAACATCCTCGAGATGGAAGTCGACGAGCGTGCCCGCGCTGGTCTCTTCCTGGCCATGCAGTACCCGGTTGAGGTCCCTGGTGTGTCCTCCTCCAACTTCATGCGCTCCGCTGTCACCGCTGTTCGCGGCGAGGCGCCGAAGCTGCGCGAGTGGGTACAGGAGCTCAACCAGGTGCGCGATGATCTGAAGATCGATCCGTCGTTTAGCGAGCGCTCCGTGAACGAGGGCTTCTCCGGCGGCGAGAAGAAGCGCCACGAGGTCATGCAGCTCTCCCTGATGAAGCCGAAGTTCGCTGTCATGGACGAGACTGACTCCGGCCTCGACGTTGACGCGCTACGCATCGTCTCGGACGGCATCAACCGTTACCAGGAGGAGACCAATGGCGGCATCCTCATGATTACGCACTACCAGCGCATTCTGAACTACGTGCGCCCGGATCATGTGCACATCTTCGACGACGGTGTGATCAAGCACACCGGTGGTTTCGAGCTGGCTGAGAAGCTCGAGGCCGAGGGTTACGAAGCATTCCTGTAAACCCTTCCAAACGGCCGGCCACGTATTTCGCTGGCCGTTTCCTTTTTCCTATATCCCACATACGCGAGAACCGAGTTCTATGACTGAGTACGTTAATCCCGATGGATCCTTGAACACCGACGCTATTCGCGCGGAGTTCCCAATCCTGTCGCGCACCGTGCGTGATAACACGCCGTTGGTGTACCTGGATTCGGGTGCGACGTCGCAGCGACCGGAGCGAGTGTGGCGTGCGGAGGAGGAGTTTGTGCTTCACACCTTCGCACCGGTTCACCGTGGCGCGTATCAGCTGGCCGAGGAGGCCACCGATGCGTACGAGTCCGCGCGCGGCAAGATCGCGGCATTCGTGGGGGCCCAGGATCATGAGATCGCGTTTACAAAGAATGCGACGGAAGCACTCAATCTCGTTGCTTTCACGCTTGGCGACGATCGCGCTGGCGACCTCTGCATCACCGCCGAGGACACAATCGTGGTCACCGAACTTGAGCACCACGCGAACCTGGTGCCGTGGCAGGAACTCGCACGACGCACCGGCGCCAGCTTGAAGTGGTACGGGTTGACAGATGACGGGCGCATTGACCTGGAGTCCCTCGAGTTGGATGAGACCGTCAAGGTTGTTGCCTTTACGCACCAGTCCAACGTGACGGGTGCCGTCGCTGATGTCGCGGAAATGGTGCGCCGTGCGAAGGCTGTCGGCGCGCTCACCGTGTTGGATGCGTGCCAGTCCGTGCCACACATGCCGGTGGACCTGCACGCTCTTGACGTGGGCTTTGCGGCGTTTTCCGGCCACAAGATGTGTGGTCCCTCCGGCGTCGGTGTTGTCTACGGTAAGGGGACGCTGCTGAACCAGCTGCCACCGTTTTTGACCGGTGGCTCCATGATCGAGGTTGTCCGCATGGATGGTTCCACCTTCGCCCCGGCACCGCAGCGCTTTGAGGCGGGCACGCAGATGACCAGCCAGGTCGTTGGTCTTGGTGCTGCCGTTGATTTCCTCCAGGAGATCGGTATGGACAACATCGCCGCCCATGAGCACAAGCTGACCGCGTATGCGCTGAAGCGTCTTCAGGAGATCGAAGGGCTGAAAATCACCGGGCCTCTTACAGCAGAGCAGCGCGGGGGCGCCATCTCCTTTGTGGTCGATGGAATCCACCCGCACGATCTCGGCCAGGTCCTAGATTCGAAGGGTGTGTGCATCCGCGTGGGCCACCACTGCGCATGGCCAGCACACCGCGGGCTGAACGCGCAGTCCACCGCGCGCGCCAGTTTCTACCTGTACAACACCACCGAAGAGATCGACGCGCTGATTGATGGCATCGAGGCTGCCAAGGAATTCTTCGGTGCCTAGCGCCGTTGAAACAAGGTAGAACTAAAACTAACCGTTTAAAGGTCAAGGCAGAAGAAAGAAGAGCATGAACCTAGAGGCGATGTACCAAGAGGTCATCCTCGACCACTACAAGAACCCGCAAAATGCGGGCCTGCGTGAGCCGTATGAGGCGGAGGTTCACCACGTCAACCCCTCTTGCGGTGATGAGCTCACGCTGCGTGTTCACCTGTCGCCGGATGGCAACACAGTGGAGGACATCTCGTATGACGCGGAGGGGTGTTCGATCTCTCAGGCGTCGACAAGCGTGCTCACAGAAGAAGTGATCGGCCTGCCTGTTGCTGAGGCGATGAAGAAACTCGACGCTTTCGAAGAGATGATTACCTCTAAGGGTGAGAAGGACGGCGACGCCAACCTCATCGGCGACGGCATCGCGTTTTCCGGCGTATCCAAATTCCCCGCACGCGTGAAATGTGCGCTGTTCGGCTGGAAGGCCTTCCAAGCGGCAACGAGCGACGCGATCACGAACCTCGAGAAAAACTAGGAGACACACATGGCTACCGACAACACCGACACCACAAGCCAGTCCAACTTCGACGGGCCCGGCGAGCGCCCTGAGCAAACCGAAAAGCAGATCCAGATTGCTTCCGATGTTGCCGAATACCTGCACGACGTCATCGACCCCGAGCTGGGCATCAACGTCGTTGATCTCGGCCTTGTGTACGACATCTGGATCGAAGAGGAAGGCGACAAGAAGACCGCCATTATCAGCATGACGCTGACCTCGCCGGCGTGCCCCCTTACGGACGTCATCGAGGAGCAAGTTGAAAACGCCGCTGTTGGCTCCGGCACCGTGGATGCCATTTCCCTCCACTGGGTGTGGATGCCACCGTGGGGCCCGCACATGATCACTGAGGACGGCCGCGAGCAGCTGCGCGCACTCGGCTTCGCCGTCTAGCTTCCGCCTTTTTAGCGCCGCACAATCTGCAGCAAAAACTGTTGCACATTGTGTGGCGTATTTTTTATGATGAAATCATGACTGCTTCAACCACCCGCAAATCCGTTGCCTTGACTGCCGGCGACCTCGACGTTGTTCAGCGCATTCGGGAGATTGGTAGCCCTGAACGCGACTATCTCGAATCCACTCTTGGTGAAATGCCGGTGAATCTTTCGGAATCTCAAGCGATCGCGGAACTGGTTGCGCTGGGCGCGCGTTCCGTGAGGGAGCGGGCGCTCGATTCTGCCTATGAGGCATACGCGCAAGAGCTTCTCGCTGAGGACGAAGAGTTTAAAAGTGCAGCCAAAAATCGTCGCCGAACCCGCGCTGATCGACGTGAGAATGGGTACTGAGCATGACATTTCTGCGGGGGCAGATCTACTGGCTCGATCTTGGATACGGAGAAAAACCGTGGATCGTGGTTTCTAATAACTCGCGCAACCGGGCCCTAGGGAGTGCACTCGTTGCGCGAGTGACCACTTCACACAAGCCACCGTTGCCAAGCATCGTCGAGCTCGATAGCCAGGATCCTGTAGTTGGTTCCGTTATTTGCGACGATATCGAAACAATCTATTTCGATGATGAGCCACGCTTCGGCGGGGCAGTATCGCTTGAAACTCTCAAACGAATTAATGCAGCGTTGCGCGTTGCCTTGGGGTTGGCCACTTAATCAGCGTGCAGTCGGCGCCGGTACACTGACCCGTTGTGATTGTCACCAACGACCTCGAAGTCCGCGTCGGCGCCCGGACCCTTTTGAACGCCCCCGGCCAGCACCTGCGTGTGCAGCCGGGGGATCGCATTGGTCTTGTCGGTCGCAACGGTGCGGGCAAGACCACCACGATGCGCATCCTGGCGGGGGAGACCGAGCCATACGGTGGTTCCGTGACGCGTTCCGGGGAGATTGGGTACCTGCCGCAGGATTCGCGCGAGGGCAATATTGAGCAGTCTGCGCGTGACCGCGTGCTTTCGGCACGTGGGCTTGACCAGCTGCGGTCCTCCATGGACCGGCAGCAGGAGATCATGGAGACCGAAGAGGGCTCCAAGCGCGATGCCGCGATTGCCAAATACTCCCGCTTTGAGGAGCGTTTTCAGGCCCTCGGCGGGTATGAGGCCGACGCGGAGGCCGCGCAGATCTGCGACAATCTCGGGCTGCCCGCGCGTATTTTGGACCAGCCACTCAAGACCCTGTCCGGTGGTCAGCGCCGTCGCGTGGAGCTCGCACAAATTCTCTTCGCCGCCAACGACGGTGCGGGCAAGTCCAAGACCACTTTGCTTCTCGACGAGCCCACCAACCACCTCGACGCCGACTCCATCACCTGGCTCCGCGATTTCCTGTCCAAGCATGAGGGCGGACTCATCATGATCTCCCACGACGTGGAACTGCTCGAAGCCGTGTGTAACAAGGTGTGGTTCCTCGACGCCGTGCGCGGGGAAGCGGACGTGTACAACATGGGCTTTGCCAAGTACAAGGATGCCCGTGCGCTCGACGAGGCACGTCGCCGGCGCGAGCGCGCCAATGCGGAGAAGAAAGCATCCGCCTTGCAGAAGCAGGCCGCCAAGCTCGGCGCGAAGGCGACGAAGGCTGCTGCTGCGAAGCAGATGCTTGCCCGTGCGGATCGCATGATGAATGAGCTGGATGAGGTGCGGGTGGCGGACAAGGTGGCGTCGATAAGCTTCCCTGAGCCCGCACCCTGTGGAAAGACCCCGCTGTTCGGCAAAGGTTTGACCAAGATGTACGGCTCGCTGGAAGTCTTCGCGGGTGTGGATCTGGCGATTGATAAAGGCTCCCGCGTGGTGGTGCTAGGCACAAACGGTGCCGGTAAAACGACGCTGCTTAAGTTGCTGGCAGGCGTGGAGCGCACCGATGGTGAGGGCGGCTTGGTCACCGGCCACGGCCTGAAGCTCGGCTACTTCGCCCAGGAGCACGACACGATTGACCCCGACAAGACCGTGTGGGAAAACACCATTCAAGCGTGCCCCGACGCCGGCCAACAGGACCTGCGCGGGTTGCTCGGCGCGTTCATGTTCTCCGGCGAGAAGCTCGAACAACCCGCCGGGACGCTTTCCGGCGGTGAGAAAACCCGCCTCGCGCTCGCGACCCTCGTGTCATCGCGCGCCAACGTGCTGCTTCTCGACGAGCCCACCAACAACCTCGACCCCCAATCCCGCGAACAAGTGTTGGATGCCCTGAAGACCTACACCGGTGCGGTTGTCCTCGTCACCCACGACCCCGGCGCGGTCAAAGCTCTGGAGCCTGAGCGCGTGATCATCATGCCGGAGGGCGATGAGGACATGTGGAGCGACGACTACATGGAAATCGTGGAGTTGGCCTAGCGCGCGTAGCGGGCGGCGAAATTAGCCAGGATGGCGTTGTTGGCGGAGTAGTCGTAGTCGTAGCCTTTCGCGATCTGGGATTCGAAGGTCTCTGTCGACGTGTACCCGTGGTGGGCGTAGAGGCGGAGGCGGAACTCGAGGGCTTCCGCGGTGAGCTCCGGATGGAACTGCGTGGCGTAGACATGCTGGCGGACGCGGAACATCTGGGTGGGGCAAGCCTCGCCGGTGACAAGCGTGGTGATGCGCGGGTCCTCCGGCATCTGTGCGATCGCTTCTTTGTGTCCGACGATGGTGTCGAACTGGACGGGTGTGTCACCCAGGACGTCGTCGTGCTCATTGGTACGTGACACCGTGACTGGGCCAGCTTCCTCCGCATACTGGTCCGACAAACGCGCACCGATCGCCGTGCCAATCGCACCGATGCCGTAGCACGCACCGAGCAACGGGAAATCCCGGTCAATGCACTCCGCGACTAAGGTCCCGATTTCCCGTTCCACGCGCAGCTGCAACGGGGACTTCATCAACTCCATGTTGTTGAACGGGCTGCCACCGAGCAGTACTGCCGAATAGTCGTCTAGGTTCACCTCGCCGAGTTCGGTTTGGTCGAGGCGACGTTGCTCGATGGAGGAGGCGCGGAGAAGCATGGCATTAGCGAAGCTCTCGAGCTCTTCCGCAGCGGCTTCATCTTCGGGACGCGTGCTCAACAGCAAAAACGGGCGGGGAGTGGTCACTCAAGTAAATCTAGACGATGATGGACTCTATGAACCCAATTGATTCACTCAAAGATGCCTGGAACTCCCTCAGCAAGGAAGAAAAGACAGTCGCCGGAATCTTCGGCGCACTCGACACCGCGCTCAAGGGCTACGCACTGTGGGACCTCGCGCGCACTGACGCCAACCGCCTCCGAGGCCCGAAATGGTTCTGGACCCCGTTCATCGGCGGTGTGAACACGATCGGGTGGGCGGCCTACTTCACGGTGGGCAAGAAGCGCTAACGAATAACCCCGCCTGAATAGAAGCGGACACGGCTGACCGGTTGTGTGCGCTTCTTTTGCCATGGGTAGGTGTCTTCGGCGGCGTCGATAGGCGTACGCAGAGTGAGTAGGGTGTCGGTGCCCGCAGGTCCACCGAGGGTGAGCTCCCCGTCGCTGACCACCGTCTCAGCAGCGTGACTGCGTGAGTGCGATTGCTTCGCGATGAGTTCCCGGGGGATGTCTGCGAAGATCTTCCGACCACGGCGAAGAACCACGCGTTCACTGTCAGAATAGGACGGGCGGATCCGCTCGCTTGCAATGAGCGCCCAGATGAACACAATGCCCCACACCGACAACAGCAGTGCGAGGATGCGGAGTGCACCTTCGGGTAACAGCAGGTGCACGACGACGATCTCGATAAGGATGACCACGGTGAACATGGCGACCAGCTGGAGCCGCCCGGGCTGGTGAGGAAGAGCCTCGGCGCTCGCCGGCACGAGCGTCTGGCCTCGGGCCCACCGCCAGAGGTCGCGGTAGAGGCTCCATTCGTACTGCGCCGCACGTATCGCCGGGTGACGGCGCACAAGCTGGAGCACCTTAGTCACGGAACTCACCCGCAAGCTTCTCCACGATATCCGGGGACTCGGTGTCACCAGCTGTTAGCGGAACATCGCCTGGTACAAGCGTGCCAGTGAGATCGCGCATGATTCCGCGCGGGAGAAGCTCCGCTAGCTTATCGACGTCCCCCGCCTCCCACGCCACCGCAAACTCGTCTGTTGCCTTGACGCAGTCGGGGTTGGCAAGGTTGGCACGTAGTTGATCCCATGTTGCGGGCGTGGCTACACCGGTGAGTGCCATGAGGTCGAAGCTCTCTATCTCGCCCCAGAGGAAATCAGTGTCGCCCAGCACTTCTAGCAAACGTGCGCGCACGTCTTCCGGCATTCCCAGGGGAGCGGCTTTCAGCGTGGTAAGACGCTCCCGTTGGCGGGTGAGGTGGGCAATCTGGGCGTCGATGAGGTCCAAAGAACGGTCGATGGCATTGGGAGAGTGGATGTGGGAGAGAGGAACTCCGGCGTCGATAAGCGCGCGGGCACGCAGTATCGCCGCGAGGTCGCGCACTGTGTAGTCGCGGTAGTTGCCCGGCGTGCGCGCGGGCTCCGGTACTGCTCCGGTTTCGTGCAAGTGGCGAATGGCGCGCACGGAGCAGCCGGCAGTGCGTGCAACGTCAGAGATCCTCATGCGGACATTCTGAACTATGACGCCACGTGAGGGTCAAGAGCTAGTTGCGGAAGCCGTGAACCGGGGCGGGGATGAAGCCGCCACGCTCGATGAACGGCGCGTTGCTCACCTGGTTCACGGGGATCACCGGCGCATAGCCGAGGAGGCCACCGAAGTTGACCTCGTCGCCAGGTTTCGTACCCGGCACAGGAATGAGGCGAGTGGCGGTGGTCTTGTGGTTCATCACGCCAATGGCGGCTTCATCAGCGATCATGCCGGAGATGGTCGCGGCGGTGGTGTCGCCGGGGATGGCGATCATGTCGAAACCCACCGAACAAATCGACGTCATCGCTTCGAGCTTGTCCATGGTGATCGAACCGGAGCGCACCGCGTCGATCATGCCCTGATCCTCCGACACGGGGATGAAGGAGCCGGATAGACCGCCGACGCGGGAGCAGGCCATCATGCCGCCTTTCTTGACGGCGTCGTTAAGCAATGCAAGCGCGGCAGTAGTGCCGTGCGTGCCCACTTGGTTTAGCCCCATGTGCTCGAGGATGTGCGCGACAGAATCGCCGACCTCGGCTGTCGGGGCGAGCGAAAGATCAACGATGCCGAACGGCACACCGAGCCGCTGCGCTGCGAGTGTGCCCACGAGCTGGCCCGCGCGCGTGATCTTAAACGCGGCCTTCTTGATCTCCTCGGCAACCTCATTGAGAGACTTGCCCTTCAACGGCGTGATCGCACGATCCACCACGCCCGGGCCGGAGACACCGACTGAAATCACGGTATCCGGCTCCTCAATACCGTGGAAAGCACCAGCCATGAAGGGGTTGTCACCCACAGCGTTCGCGAAAACAACGAGCTTCGCGCAGCTTATCGACGACCTCTCCGCCGTCAACTCTGCCGCCTCCTTCACCACCTCACCCATGATTTTCACTGCGTCCATGTTGACGCCGGCGCGGGAAGACGCGACGTTGACGGAACCGCAAACGAACTCTGTGTCGGACAGGGCTTCCGGGATGGAGGTGATGAGGCGCTCGTCGGCTTCCGTCGCGCCCTTTTCCACGAGCGCGGAGTACCCGCCGATGAAGTTCACGCCAAGCTCGCGGGCGGCTTTATCGAGGGCGTGGGCGATGTCAGCCGGGTTGCCCTCAACTCCCGCTGCGACAAGCGCGATCGGGGAGACAGAGACACGCTTGTTCACGATGGGGATGCCGAGTTCGCGTTCGATGTCCTGGCAGACGTCGACAAGCCGTGCGGCGCGCGTGGTCACCCGGTCGTAGACAGCCTGCGCAGTGGCAGCCATCGTGGAGCGCGTGCAGCCAATGAGCGAAATACCCATGGTGACGGTGCGGATGTCCAGGCGGTAGTCCTCGATCATCGAGATGACGTCGATAATGCTGGCAGACTTGAAGTTAAGTTCGTTGCCCATCGTGCTAGATCTCATTCATCGCGGTGAACAGGGCCTCGCTCTGGACGCGGATGTCCACGCCAAGGTCTGCGCCCACCGTAGTGAGCGTGTCCTGCAGCGCGGCAATGTCAAAGCCTTCTTCCGGCAGTGCAACGCGCATGATCATGGTGAAGAAATCACTCATGAGCGTCTGCGACAGGTCGACGATGTTGATGTTGTGGTCCGCCGCAGCCTGAGCGACTCCGGCGATGATGCCGGTCCGGTCCGGGCCGGTTGTGGTGATGATCGCGTACATGGTTTCCCATGCTAGACCCCAAACCGCCAGTCTACGACAGCGGGGCAGCAGGCGCGCGCGGTTTGCCGGAATCTGTGGATAACTTTCGCTGGTTCTGGAGTTATCCACAGGTTTTTGAGGTGGCCCTTTACAGCCGTTGGTGGCCGTGTCAGGGTGGCAGACATGAATGGTTTCGGAGAGTTCCTCGGCGCTGTCGCCGCTGGGGTGGACACCTTGGCGGGCTTTGACCGCCAGGCGGCGTTTGACGCCGGGGTGCAGCCGAAACGCGTGCGCGACTGGGCCAAGGTGCACGAGGTGTACTTCGGGTCGACGAGGTTGAAGCGGCAGCAGAGGGTGGGCGTGGCTAAGGCCCGCGCGAACCGTGTGTCCATGGACACTCTGATCCTGATCGAAGAGAGCACGAAGCTTATTACCGATCCCTTGGAGCGCTGGCGCCTCCGCCACACCCTGCTGGACGTGCGGGGCAATTATGAAACCGTGCGTCGGCGCGCGAAGGAGATCGTGCCAGCCGTGGAGCCGCCTCCGCCGGCAGATGGGGTCAGCTTCACTGGGTCACGCAGTACCAAGCGCACAATGATGGTGACGGGGCCGGAGCGCTTCATGGCTGACCTGGAGCACGCGATGAGTCAGGACATTGATCCTTCCCGGCCGCGGGGCCCACAGTTGTTTGAGGCGTTTAGGAAGCTAATGGAGTCCGGTGGTGGTGTTACGCGAGCCGTGCCGCGCCCGTTGGTGCTGGTGCCGTTGCCGGAGCACATCCGCATTGTGCGCCATGAGGGGGATGAGACGATCCTCGGTCTCACGGACGGCACCACAATGACTGGTGCGGAGTTCCTCGCTGCGTTCCACGGTGCTGACTTGGAAGTCGGTTTGTTCCACCCGCAGGAAGGCGCGGTGAACCTGTACCGCGGGCAGCGCTTGGCTAACCAGAAGCAGCGCGACTTAGCGCGGGCCGTGACGCCTACGTGTCCGGTGCCTGGCTGCCGGCACGGCGCAGATGCGTGCGAACTCCACCACATGACGGCCTGGAAGCACGGGGGAGAGACTAACCTGTCGAATTTGGTGCCACTGTGCCGCTATCACAATCGGGTCAATGACGATGATCCGTGGCGGCAGGCCCGCGGGCGCGTCGAACCGATCCGGGGTGCGCCGATCTGGGTGTCGCCCCGAGGCTATCCGGTGTTGAATGAACGTCACCCTTTTGGAGCGCTGCGCTCCCCCTTCGGCGTCCTCATTTTTCGCTAGCGTGGATGGCATGGAATTAGAGTTCACTCAGTTCGTTCTCGTCATTGGCGCTGGCGGAAAGGTCAGCCGGTTGAGCGTGCCGCTGCTCGTCGCGGAGGGGCACAAGGTCGCCGGCCTCGTGCGCAACCCTTCGCATGCGCAGCAGCTTATCGACGCCTCCGCCACCGCCATCGTCACCGACCTCACCCACCTGGACACGGAGGAGTGGGCGCGTCTTGTCACACCGTTTGATGTGGTGGTGTGGTCCGCTGGTGCCGGCGGAGGAGACCCGGAGCGAACGTATGCGGTGGATAGGGACGCCGCGCTGCGCCTGATCGATGCGCTGGAGGAATTGGGGGAGTTCGCACCGCGCCTGGTCATGGTGTCCTATGCGGGTGCCGCTCAGGCGACGGCGGAGGATGACGGAAGTAGCTGGTATGCGTATGTGGAGGCGAAGAAGGCCGTCGATAAGCGCCTGTTGGCGTCGGAGCTCGACTACATCATCTTGGGGCCAACGAGGTTGACCATGGAGCGCTCACGTGGCGGGCGAGCTGTCGATGAGCACACGGGCGCGGATTCGACCACGTCGCGTGAGCTCGTCGCGCAGGTGATTGTGGAGGCCGTTGGACGGGAGGCGATGCCGGCGAATCCTTTCGACTTCGAGGACGGGGACACCCCAGCGCGGGAGTTAGCGCTCTAGGCAGAATTCCGCGAAACGCTTCACGAGCGCGTTCGCCGCCGTGGTATCCACGCTGGGGAGGGCAGCGACGATGTTGTCGTACTCGTCCTGCGGGAAGTAGCCGTAGTCGTAATAGAAATCCATGCGCGTCTTCATTGCGGGGGCGTCCATCTCCGCGTGGAACTGCGTGGCCCACACGCGATCGCGGTAACGCAGAATCTGCACGGGGCACGAAGGGCCTTCCGCGAGCAACGTTGCGCCCTCGGGGGAGGCCAGTGGGTTTTCCGTGTGGCCTGTCAACGCGGTGAAAAGCTTGGGCAGGCCAGCCATGAGCGGATCCTCCTCCGCGGCAGGCAATGCGCTCACGATTGTCGGGCCCGAGTTCTCCGGATGGGAATGCCCCACCTGTCCACCCAAGTGGTGAGTGAGCCAGCTAATGCCGTAACAGACGAAGAAAACGGGAATGTCACCCTCCGCCAGTTCAGCGAGGATCTCATGAATATGCTTCTGCCACGGCGAATACTCCTCATTGGTGATGTTCAAGGAGCTGCCACCCACAAAGATGCCATTGATGCCGTCGAGGCTGCCCACCGTCGTCGTCTCGTCGGGGATGGAGCGCAGCTCGATGTCATCAGTGCTCAAACCGGTTGCACGCAACGTGTCGTGGTATTCAGCGTGGGACACCGCAGGGCCAATGGGGCCGTTGCGCAAAGACAGGAAAAGCAGTTTGGGCATAAAAGGGGATTGTAAGTGGGGGAACGTAGATAAGCGAAAAGCCGGCTCCCACAAGGGGAACCGGCCTTTAGCTATGCAGCTTAGTTCTTGACCATCTGGCGCAGAACGTACTGCAGAATGCCACCGTGGCGGTAGTACTCAGCCTCACCAGGTGTATCCACGCGAACCTTGGCGTCGAACTCAACCTTCTCGCCGCCGTCCTTCGTGGCGGTGACGTGGACAGTCTCCGGAATGGTGTCGCCCTCGTTGAAGGCGGTGATGCCGGTGATGTCGAAGGTTTCGGTGCCGTCCAGGCCAAGGGAAGCGTGGGTCTCACCCTCCGGGAACTGCAACGGCAGAACACCCATACCGATCAGGTTCGAGCGGTGAATACGCTCGAAGGACTCGGTAATGACAGCGCGGACGCCGAGCAGGTTGGTGCCCTTCGCAGCCCAGTCACGGGAGGAACCGGTGCCGTACTCCTTGCCAGCCAGGACGACCAGCGGGATGTTCTTCTCGGCGTAGTTCTGAGCAGCGTCGTAGATGAACGCCTGCGGTGCGCCTTCCTGGGTGAAGTCGCGGGTGTAACCGCCGGCCTCTTCCACCAGCTGGTTGCGCAGGCGGATGTTGGCGAAGGTACCGCGGACCATGACTTCGTGGTTACCACGACGGGAGCCGAAGGAGTTGTAGTCGTGGCGAGCCACACCGTTTGCATCCAGGTAGTTCGCAGCCGGGGTGCCCGGCTTGATGGAGGAAGCAGGGGAGATATGGTCCGTGGTCACGGAGTCGCCCAGCTTTGCCAGCACGCGTGCGCCTGTAATGTCCTGAACAGCCTCCGGCTGCTCCGGCATACCGTCGAAGTACGGTGCCTTGCGGATGTAGGTGGAGTCCTCGTTCCAGGAGAAGGTCTTGCCCTGCGGGATGTCGAGTTCCTGCCACTGCTTGTCGCCCTTGAAGACGTCAGCGTAGTCCTTCTCGTACATCTCACGGGAGATGGTGTCAGCGATGACACCCTCGATCTCGTCAGCGGACGGCCACACGTCCTTCAGGAAGACGTCGTTGCCGTCAGCGTCCTGGCCAAGCGGCTGGGTCTCGAAGTCGAAGTCCATGGTGCCGGCGATGGAGTACGCGATAACCAGCAGCGGGGATGCCAGGTAGTTCATCTTCACATCGGGGGAGATGCGTCCCTCGAAGTTACGGTTACCGGACAGGACTGCGGTTGCGGTCAGGTCGTACTCGTTGATCGCAGCGGAGATCTCGTTCGGCAGCGGGCCGGAGTTACCAATGCAGGAAGCGCAGCCGAAGCCGGAGAGGTAGAAGCCGACAGCCTCCAGGTCCTTCCACAGGTCAGCACGGTTGTAGTAACCGTCGACGACCTGGGAGCCCGGAGCCATAATGGTCTTCACCCATGGCTTGGCCTTCAGGCCCTTCTCAGCAGCCTTGCGTGCCAGCAGTGCCGCACCGACCATGACGGACGGGTTGGAGGTGTTGGTGCAGGAAGTGATGGCGGCGATAGCAACCATGCCGTGGTCGAGGGTGTACTCGCCACCCTGCGGGGACTCGACGATGACCGGCTTGGAAGCACGGCCCTCAGAGCCATCAGCAGCGGACTCGCCGTTTGCCGGCCAGGACTCGTTGTAGGAAACGGTCTCAACCTTCTCGGCGCGTACCGGCTCTGCGTGGCCGTCGCCAGCAGTGTTGTAGTCCGGCAGCTGCTTGCGGAAGGTTTCCTTGGACTCTGCGAGCAAGATGCGGTCCTGTGGGCGCTTCGGGCCAGCGATGGACGGCTTGACGGTGGACAGGTCGAGCTCGAGGTACTCGGAGTACTCGGCTTCCTTTGCACCCTGCTCGAGCCACATGCCCTGAGCCTTGGCGTAAGCCTCGACGCGGTCGATGGTCTCCTGGTCGCGGCCGGTGAGGTGCAGGTAGTTGATGGTCTCCTCGTCGATCGGGAAGATCGCACAGGTGGAGCCAAACTCCGGAGACATGTTGCCGATGGTGGCGCGGTTTGCCAGCGGAATCTCCTTGACACCATCGCCGTAGAACTCGACGAACTTCTGAACCACACCGTGGTCACGCAGCATCTCGGTGACGGTCAGCACCACGTCGGTAGCGGTCACGCCGACCGGGATCTCACCGGTGAGCTTGAAGCCGACGACGCGCGGGATGAGCATGGACACCGGCTGGCCGAGCATTGCTGCCTCAGCCTCGATGCCACCGACACCCCAGCCCAGGATGCCCAGACCGTTCTCCATGGTGGTGTGGGAGTCCGTACCAATACAGGTATCCGGGTACGCAACACCGTCGTTGTCAAAGACAACGCGGGACAGGTACTCGATGTTCACCTGGTGGACAATGCCGGTTCCCGGCGGGACGACGCGGAAGTTGGAGAAGTTCTCTGCACCCCAGCGCAGGAACTGGTAGCGCTCCTCGTTGCGCTCGTACTCAATCTCAACGTTCTTATCCAGAGCGCTCTCGGAGCCGAACGCCTCGATGATCACGGAGTGGTCAATGACCATCTCAGCCGGGTTCAGCGGGTTAACCTGGTCCGGGTTACCGCCGAGGGAGGAGACAGCCTCGCGCATGGTGGCGAGGTCAACCACACAGGGCACACCGGTGAAGTCCTGCATGAGGACGCGTGCCGGGGTGAACTGGATCTCAATGGACGGCTCTGCCGACGGATCCCAGTTAGCAATCGCCTTGATGTGCTCCTCGGTGACGTTCTTGCCATCTTCGGTGCGCAGCAGGTTCTCGCCCAGCACCTTCAGGGAGTAGGGGAGTTTCTCCATACCTTCGACTGCGTCGAGGGCGTAGTAGTCGTAGGACTTACCGCCGACCTCGAGAGTCTTCTTCGCGTTAAAGGAGTTCTTGCTCTCAGACACGTGAGCTCCGTTTCTCGTTGTCAAACTTAGAATCTGGGTGTTGCGACCCATAGGGGTCCCTACCAGCACATCCTAGGGCACTCGACCTTGAAAGTCGGTAATATGGCTCACCTAACGGCTTTCTATGGAACTTTTAGCTACCCCGTCATCGGAAAACCCCTCACATCGGGGGTCTCGGTGCCACCTGCTGCGTTGTCCTGCGCGCCTCCGGAAAGCAGGGGGAAAGAACGCTAACCTTTGCCGGTATGGCTCCTGTGAACGTCGATAAGGCTTCTTTGACTGCCCAGCTTGCGGATGATTGGGTTGCGTTTGAGACGGATAACCCGATGAATCTTGTTATCGAGCCGGAGTTGTTGCGGGCGGTCAATGACGCTAGTTCGCAGGAAGCCGGGCCTTTTGGTTATGTCGTGCTGGAAACGGTGGGGGCGGGCCCGGGCGCGCTGCGTGATCTCGCCCAAGAGCTTCTCGACGCCACCCAGGCCACCACCGTCATCGTCCGCGCCCCTGATGCGACCGCTGCAGTGAGCAACGAATTGACGCGCGCACAGATTGAAAAGGCTGAGTTCGCCTTGATCCGTGAGCCAGACTATGCGCTTGGGGTAGACGCCTTCGCGCAAGATGTGGCGAGCAACGGGGAACCGCAGTGGGGCGTTATTGGCGCGATTGTGGCGGTCGTTATCGCAGGGGCGGCCCTCATTACGCGTATGTCGGTCAAGCGTCACGCCTAGACTTACGCGACACGCCGGGCCGGGTAACTGTCCATCAAAGTGCTTCGTGTTAACGCGTGTTACGCGATAAACCCATTGATGTGATTGAGATCACACGTGTTTGCCATGCCGTTAAAGTCCCAGCGTGCCCAAAAGTAACAGTCATGTGATTTGGCTTGACCAATGTGAAAATTGGTAAAGGATATGCACCAGACATCTGAAGTGACCTATGGTTTCTATGTCAGCTCGCGGGCTGATAGCTGTTACTTCTAACGCACTCGTAACATTTTTTGAATAACGCAAAACTGAACTCTGGCCCCTGGCCGGTGGGAGGTTTGAATCAATTCGGGCATGTGGGGAAGCACGCCAAGAATTGAGCTCGTCTCCGTCGCTGTATTTGTTGGCGACGGGGCGAACTCGTGTTGCGGTCAAGTTTGAGGTACGGACGATTACCCGCGGGCTCACATCCGTGATCGTTCTAAAGTCCGTACGTCGGCCGGAGGGCCGGGCTTAGTTTGTGCTGCCGCACGCGCTGAGCTAGTGCGGTGAGAGGAATACCTCCGTGGTTTTCACAGTCCGTTCTAATCGTTCTGTGCAGTTTGGTTCCCGGTCGCAACGTTGCCTCCGGATGCTCTTGCCTGCAACGGCCTGCGCTGTGTCGCTGTCCGTGATGAGCAGTGCGACATCGGTGGCGCAAGAGTCCCCGATTACTGCACTCGTTTCTGACATCACTGGCTTTGAGGCTGATATCAATCGCATCAACCTTGAGCTTGGTGGGTTGCAGGAAGCGGTGAACCAGGCGCTCGTCGATCTGCACGATGCTCAGTCTTTGGCCGAGCAGGCTCGCCAGGGTGCTCAGGAGGCGAAGGAACGCCTTAATGCATCACAGGCCGACGTTGATCGTGCGCAAGAAGAGTTGGATGCGGTATCCCGCTCTTCGTACCGCGCGCAGAATTCTGCTTCTCCGGCCCAGTTGGGCTCGGGAGATGCACGGAAAGATTCGCTGGACCGTCAGACTTACCTGCGCCGTGAGTCCGATGAGAAGCGTGGTGCACTCGAGGAATTGGTGCGCAATCGCACCATCGCCGCAAATGATGAGTCCACCTTGCGTCAAGCGAGCAGGCTTGCCGACGATCGCGAGCGCCAAGCAACCCAAGCCGAGTCCGACGCCCGAGGGACGCTGGATAACGCGATGAACGAGCTTTCAAATAAGCTCGCCGCCCGTGATACGGCTTCGGCAGATCTCGCCAACGCTCAGAGCGAATTGGCGGAGCTGCGTCCAGATCACCCGCTCGCGGACACCACCCCGGAGCCGTCTGAGACCGCTGATGTCCCAGAGGAATCTCCGGTGCCGGCTGAGACTGAGACTCCAGCAGCACCAGCTGATCCATCGCCAGAGACATCTGCTGTAGAGACCCCGGCACAGCAGGAAGTGTCCGAAACCACCCCGAGTGTTGAACCCAGCACTGAGGCAACGGCGACCACGGACACACCCCAACAGGACACCGTGACCGCCGCAATGGATGCGTTGGCTGAGGCTGTGGGCAAATCTCAGGCTGACCACTCCACCTTTGAGGACCCGTATGGGAATGGGGCGACGGGGGAGATTGCGGCGACCTCGGGAAGCGAGTCTACGAATGACGCTGTCGAGGAATCTGTGGCGGAAGTGCTTCCGGAGGTGAAGGATAGCTCGGCAGTGACGGAAGAAATTCGCGAGGATTCTTCCTTGACGGTGGCTGATGGCAACCGTCAGCAGCAGATTGAGGCTGTTATTGCGCGTGCGGAGTCTCAGATTGGTACCCCCTACGTGTGGGGTGGTGGTGACGCGAATGGTCCGACTGCGGGCATTAGTGACGGCCGGACTCCGCGCACGGGTCAGCTTGGCTTCGACTGCTCTGGCCTAGTCTTGTACGCCTTTGCCGGTGTGGGGATTTCGCTTCCGCATTACACCGGTTATCAGTACCAGCGTGGTGAGAAGATCCCGGTGGCACAGGCTGAGCGCGGCGACCTGTTGTTCTGGGGTGATGGGGGTAGCCGTCACGTGGCTATTTACCTGGGTAACGGTCAGATGCTCGAAGCGCCACAGACCGGTATGAACGTGCAGAAGACTGCGGTGCGCCAGAGCGGTATGGCACCGTATGCGGTCCGACTCATTTAGCACAATCAGCCATCGGGGTAGTCACGGTTGATCTAGACTAGCGTCCATGTCGTTTAGTGATTTTGATGCACTCCTCGTTCTTTCTTTCGGTGGCCCCGAAGGGGAGGACGAGGTTATTCCATTTCTAGAGAACGTAACGAGAGGTCGGGGTATACCGCGCGAACGTCTTGCGGCTGTCGGTGAACACTATTTCCACTTCGGAGGTGTGAGCCCGATTAATGATCAGAATCGCACGATCATCAGCAATGTAGAGGCGGAGATCGCGCGTCGCGGGGAGTCTTTGCCGGTCTATTTCGGTAACCGTAATTGGCACCCTTTCGCACAAGAGGCTGCGGAGAAGATCAAGGCGGACGGTCACCGTAAGGTGGCAGTGTTCGCTACTTCCGCGTGGGGTGGCTATTCTGCGTGCCGTCAGTACGATGAGGACATCACGAAGCTCCGTGACTCCCACGGTGATATTGAGTTCACCAAGCTGTGGCAGTTCTACGGTCATCCGATCTTCGTCAAGCTCATGGCTGATCATGTGCGCGAGGCTTGGGAGTCAGCTGATCAGGACTCTACCCGTGTACTCTTCGCTGCTCACTCAGTGCCCAACGCAGCTGATGATGCGTCTGGCGGATCCAAGGATTCAAATCTTTATTCGCGCCAGGTAGAGGAAGCCTCCCGCCTCATTGCTGAAGCGGCGGGCGTGCCTTCCTATGAGGTCGTGTGGCAGTCACGGTCCGGTAATCCCGCGACACCGTGGCTTGATCCGGATGTAGTGGACCGTACCGAAGAACTTCATGCGTCAGATCCTTCGATTAAACACATCATTTGTGTCCCTGTCGGCTTCATCACGGATCACATGGAGGTTGTGTGGGACCTCGACACGGAACTCAAAGAGGCTTGTGAGGAGCGCGGTATGACACTCACGCGTACCGCAACTGTCGGGTTGGAGCCGGAGTTTGCCAACCTGATCCTTGACCTTGTGGAGAAAACTGCCGCCCGCAGTGTGCCTGAGACACTCTCGACAGTCACCGTGCAGGGCTGCACGCGTAACGGTGCGCCTTGTAAACCGGATTGCTGCGTTAGCTAGTCTGCTGGCAATTCAGCACCGCATCAGCAACTCCAGCCATGCGCGCTGTACGGATGTGGCGCCAAAGGCTGAAGAGTTGGGGGTCGAAGGAGTGATCGCCAAGCTTATCGACGACCACCTCAATCACCGCCGCCACCCGGTCCGTCCGAGCGAACAGCTTGGCGGCCCGCGGGGTGATGGAGCTTGGCAGACCGGGTGTGTCGTAGAAATCGGCGAGAGAACCAACCGTGAGTCGGGGATCGGGCAGATCTGAACGGGTGCCGCCGGTAGCTCGAATGAGCTCGGCGGCTTCTGTCGTTGCTTGGGAGAGCAACGCATCGGCCTCACCGGGGCTGAGCCAAGCGGGTTCTGGTAGACGCTTGTGTTCCTCAAACCAGCGCCACGTGGTTCCCTCGGGGGTGTAGTGCGGGAGCAGTACATGCGTGACACCGTCATAGCCACGAAGGGCGAGGGCAGCTTGTCCGGCTTCGTTGAGCGCCATAGCCGCGGGGGAGCCGGCGGGCAGTTCTGGGGGTTGACCGGGGCCCGACAGAATGAGTCTGACCGCAGGGCCTTCTACATCGAGGTTGGTGGCTTCGCGGATGTCTCGGAGGAGCGTCGTTAAGGCTTCGTCCTGGTAAACATGCGGGGCGCCAAGGTCATGCAGTGCCGAGATGACATTGTCCGTAGATTCGTGCCCGCACAACCACGCGGATAGCCACACGGCAGTGTTCTGGAGTGGGGAGAAGACTTCGGCGCGCGTACTCATTTGGGGGAGTATATCGGATACGCTGTGGCCCACTATGAGATCAACGGACCCGTACTCAGGCGATATCTTTGCAGGCCATGCACGTAACCAACCCCGCACCTTCCCGGAAGTGTCGGCGACACGTGACATTGTTGCGGAAGTGTTCGGCGATGACTTCGTCGGCGCGGTCATTGGCTGCGAGAGGACATACGACGGAGATTTTGTTCGCCTAGAGGACCGTCGAGGCGTGCAGCGCCTGTTCAAGCTATTGCCTGGGGCGTTTCTGGTGGAGGGCCAGCGGGTGACATTGAGGCGCCCGGTCGCTGCGCCCGTGCAACAGAAATCGAATTCGGGTTCCCGCAAGGTTGAAAATGTGCGGGCGAAGGTGGCCATGCCGTCGCGGATTTGGGTGGAGGGTGTGCATGATGCGGCGATCGTCGAAAAGATTTGGGGCCATGACTTGAGGGTTGAAGGCGTGGTCGTGGAATATCTCGAAGGGCTGGACAACCTTCCGGAGCGACTCGCGGAATTCCAGCCGGGGCCCGGCCGTCGCATTGGTGTGCTGGCCGATCACCTCATCGAAGGGACGAAGGAATCGCGTCTTGTTGAAGGTGTCGGGCCTCACGTGTTGGTTACCGGCCACCCCTACGTGGATATTTGGGCGGCAGTGAAACCAGAACGGCTGGGGATGCGAGCGTGGCCCGAGGTGCCAAAGGGGGAGGACTGGAAGACAGGCATCTGCCAACGTTTGGGATGGTCTGATCCGCGGGAAGGCTGGAGCCGTGTGTACAACGCGGTGGAATCCTTCCGGGATGTAGACCATACGCTCATCGGGGCAGTAGAACGCCTCGTGGATTTTGTTACGAACCCAGATCTGAGCAAGCACGATCTGTAGCCGGTAGAGTTACTTCCGTGGGTGCAATTATTTGGCTAATAGGAGCGCTAGGACTCGCTGGCCTTGAGCTTGCGGTCGGCGAATTTACTTTTCTCATGCTCGCTAGTGGTGCACTGGTGACATCGGGGGCATCTTTGCTGGGGCTGCCCGTTTGGGCCGAATTGGTTATTTTCGGCGTCTCCTCTGCAGCCCTCATCTTGTTCTTGCGCCCATTTTTGCACCGCCGTTATTTGACCCCCAGCAAGTTGGACACCTCGCCGAAAGCTCTTGTTGGCAAAGGCGCAGTTGTGGTGGAGGACATCACACCGACCAGCGGGCAAGTTCGCCTGGATGGCTCGATCTGGTCTGCCCGTGCGGTGGATCCTGCCCACACTATTCCTGAGGGGGATCATGTGACGGTCGCCGACATTGACGGAATCATTGCAGTCGTTTGGAAGGACTAGCTATGGCAGCAACTATTTTTCTAGTTGTCCTCTTCATCTTTATTATCTCGGTGATCTTCCGCGCTATTGCGCTGATCCCGCAGGGTGAAGCAGCGGTTATTGAGAGGTTGGGGCGCTACACGCGCACCGTGTCCGGGGGAATCACGTTGCTGGTTCCATTCGTCGATAGGGTGCGTGAGCGTGTGGATACGCGTGAACGTGTTGTGTCCTTCCCACCGCAAGCTGTGATTACGCAGGATAACTTGACGGTGGCCATCGATACGGTGGTGACCTTCCAGATCAACGATCCGGCCCGCGCAATCTACGGCGTGGATAACTACATCGTTGGTGTGGAGCAGATTTCTACCGCAACTCTCCGTGACGTCGTGGGTGGTATGACCCTGGAAGAAACCCTGACCTCGCGCGAGACGATTAATCGCCGGCTGCGCGGTGAGCTCGATGCTGCAACAGCCAAGTGGGGCCTACGCATCAGCCGAGTTGAGCTCAAGGCAATTGATCCGCCACCATCGATCCAGCAGTCGATGGAGATGCAGATGAAGGCAGACCGTGAGAAGCGCGCGATGATCCTCACCGCTGAGGGTCGCCGTGAGTCTGACATTAAGACTGCTGAGGGTGAGAAGCAGGCGCGCATCCTGGCCGCTGAGGGTGAGAAGCATGCGTCGATTCTCGCGGCTGAAGCTGAGCGCCAGGCAGCGATCTTGCGCGCGGAAGGTGAGCGCGCCGCGAAGTTCCTGGAGGCACAGGGTGAGGCCCGCGCGATCCAGAAGGTCAACGCAGCGATCAAGTCGTCCGGCGTCACGCCAGAGCTGCTGGCCTACCAGTACATGGAGAAGTTGCCCAAGATCGCCGAGGGCAATGGCTCTTCGATGTGGATGATCCCGTCCCAGTTCGGTGATTCGCTGGAGAGCTTTGCCAAGGCGTTTGCTAAGAAGGACGATGACGGTGTCTTCCGCTACGAGCCGGGCCAGGTTGATCCGCAGGCTCAGGAGATCGCCTCCCAGGATGACACGGACCAGTGGTTCGAAATGTCCTCCGACCCGGAGATTGCTAAGGCTGTGGCTGAGGCTCGCGCCGTGGCCAACAAGCCGGTTGATGGTGCTCTCGAGGAACCCCAAGAGGTGCAGAGCTACCAGCCGCCGAGCCAGGAGCAGCCTAACTTTGAGCAGTCTGGCTGGGAGCAGCCGTCTACTGAGTATCCCCGGCAGCTCTAGACATCAAGTTCACGGCTAGCTGCCATCCCGCTTGCTCGGCTTGCCATCCGGCTGCTTGCAGGCGTTGGCTCATTGCCTGTTTGGAAATACCGAGCTGTGCTGCCGCTTCGTTTTGATTGAGTCCGGAGCGGACAAGTGCTGTTGCCTCGCGGCCCTCAACCGTGCGCTTGGCCAGCACATGACCGAGCAGAGCAAAAGCCGAAGCAATGTCTGCCGCATCAGTGCCGGGTTGTTGCTTTTCGACGACAACCCCCACAGCCCCCGCCTTCACCCCAACCGCATCCGTTGCGGCGTAGATGGCGGGGCCTTTGCGTGTGATGCCGATGCCGATGGCCCAATTGCCATCAGATAGCAACGCCATCCCGAGCATGCATGCTGCCTCCGCATCATCAACGTGCGCGCGAATATCTTCCACGCCCACAACCTCGAAGCGCCCGACGCCGTCAAGGGTGGACAGTGCTTCGGCGGAACGTTTCACCAAATCGGCACGACGAGAATCGTGGCCTCGGTAGCGAGCGTGGACGGCAATCATGGGGAACAGTGTAGACCCTAAGAAGGGTTGTCTACGGTAGGGACTTGACGGAGGGGTGTTGTGGCGTCGATAAGCAAGCCCGTGCACCCAACAACCGCGAGTATCACCATGATGGCAACGAAGGTGGAGTCGGGGCGGTCGGTGAGAGTATCCCCGAACATAGTGACCAGTATCGTGCCTGGTGCTGAGCCGATAAAAGTGGCGATGGCGAACGGCACGACGGGTACGCGGGTGAGCGCCGCGGCGTAATTCATGATGGAAAACGGGATCCCAGCAATCATGCGCAGACTCGTGACTGCCAACCAGCCGCGCTGCTCCAGACGTTGGTTGATGCGCTGAACCGACGGGTGCGTAAGTCGGGGTTCGACCCATTCTCGAAGTAGGAAGCGCACGAGGAGCAGGGAGATCACCGCGGACACCGTCGTCGCCGTGAGAGCCAACAGTACGCCTTTGACCGCACCGAATAGGATCCCCGCAGAGACCGTCAGCAGAGTGCGGGGGATAGGGAACTGGGTGATGGCCACGTACGCGAGCCAGAAGACCACGGGGAACCATGCGCCGGTTGTGTCGGACCAGGAGCGGAGTTGGGGGAGGGAGGGGACGTCGATAAGCATCCACGCGGCGATGAAAAGCGCGGCCGCAACGATGACGAGAAGAGTTTTGTTGCGGGTGCTTGATGGACGAAGACTCACGGCAACATCTTCCCCCGCAGGTACCCTGGGGCCAAACTCGACGGGACACACGATGGTCTGCGAAGGCCCGAAAGCCCTCCCGTCCATATTGTTCATGGCAGGCCTGGTGTTCATCGCGGTGGCGCTTTTGCTGCGGAAGAAGAACCTGATTTTGCCCTGGTGTTGAGTGAACTCGCTGCGGTGTTCGGACTGACCTTCCTGGGGTTACCCTTCGCCTGCGCTACCTTTGCGGTGCTAATGGTGCTGTCCTCGAACATCATCCTTATGCTCTTGTATCCCGTGCTGAAAGTGGGGGTTAGAAGCTGCTTTTTGATGGGCATGATCGTCCAAGCAGTTGTGAGTCTGGTGATGCTTGCTGCCTTTGTGCTTGGTGTGAAAAACGTCGTGGTCGGACCTACACAAGGCCGCAGCTTGAGTGGGGAAGCGATGGACTTTGGGGTCCAGCACCACGCTGTCCAAGGTCAGCTTTTCCTCGCTGCTGGGGCCTTGGCGTGGTTGGGCTGGTTTGACTATCGTGCTTTGCGCCGATCCGCGACCTGCGGTTTTGCCGTGCGTGATTTGCGATAGTCAAACCAATCTTTTCTAGGCACACCAAATGGCCGGGCATGCCGGCTACTTGGTGGGTTACCGCCCGTACAGGAGTGTCATGGCTCCGTAGGGGTGGATGGTGTTGGGGATGAGGTGTCCGTTTTGTGATCTCCATATGGGTGCGCCCCGGATGTTCTCCACTCTGCCGTAGTGGGATCTGGTGGGGTCATCGTCGTTGGTGCGGTTGTGATACCGGCACAGCATGGCCAGGTTGTCAATGTTGGTTAACCCACCCTGTGACCAGGCTTTGATGTGGTGGACCTGACAGTTATCCGCCGCATGCCGGCAATCCGGTACTGGACACGTTGGTGACAACGCTCTGGCTAGGTCGCGTTGTTTCTGGTTGGCAAACCGTTGCGTGTCATACAGGTTGACCGCACCAGCTTGTGGGTGGAATACCGCTACTTCGAGTACGTCCCCAAAATTCTGGGCCAAGTATTCCGCACCTGTCATGGTGGTGCCGTCGGTCAGCCCCAGGATGATGTCATCGCCAACACCACGGATGATCTTGATGTGTTCTTCTAGTGGGATCAGGATCAAGGGGCGGGGAACAGCAGGAGCAATCCGAGCTGGAGTCTCGCCCACAGTGTCGGGGCGAAGACCCAGGATGGTCATGAATGCTTCGTACATCTGTGGCCCGGTCGGCCCATCACCAGTGATTTTTTGGCGTAGTGCGTACTCGATGGCTGCCATGTCGTGTTCTGGGCCCATGACGTTCATGGGGCGGGACTGTTTACGTGAGCGACCAAACCGGATTGTTGGTTTCGGGGCAGGTGTGTCTACCTCGGGGACGATGTCTTTTGCACGACGTTTGAGTGTGTCGTAGTTCCCGGGAATGGACAGCAACGCTAGGCGCAGCCGCCATTTCTCGTGGGGATTGTTGATCTCCACGAGGCGGGATTCGATGTAGGCAAGCTGATCCAAGGACTTCTTCGTCGAGCGTGCCACTGTGATCGCGTTGGCTTGTTTGCGGGTGAACTTGGTGGGCCCGTAGTAGACCTTGTGAACTTTGGTCCATTCGCGTACAAGGGTGGGTTTGCAGCCAGCGTCGAGGAGGACCTGGGCATCAAAGGATGCCAGGGTCTCGATCGGGTTGGTTAAACCCGTAACTAGTGCTGCAAAAGTGTTCATGCCACGCACACTAAACCGAAAACCAAAAACGTGCAGATAGGGGCCAAAAAGCCTGTGGATAACCCAAAAACTATCCACAGGGGGCGAGCGCTAAAGCGCACACCCGATCACGTAAAGAAGCCACATAACCAGCGTGAACGGATCGGGTTCCCGCCAAAGCCAAAAAAGTTTCAGACACTTGAAGCGGAATCAACCAGCTGGCCCCAACTGTCGTTTGGAAGAATGCAGAACACCCCTCCGAATCGCTTCGGAAGGGTGTTGGGCCGTGCCCGGAGGGGGACTTGAACCCCCACGTCCGTTAATAGGACACTAGCACCTCAAGCTAGCGCGTCTGCCATTCCGCCACCCGGGCTTTGGGTGTTGTCAGCCTTGGAGGCTGGGCACTCGTAGAACTATAGGACGTTGCGCATGAGTCCGCCAAATCGGCATTACAAACTATGAATCCTGCGAGTGTTATTTGCTCAATTCGTAGCCAGCGAGTCAGTTCATCGGTACAAAGGAACCATGACTGCTTCATATGTATCTGATCGCTTCCCAGGCCCTGACCCGTACGAGCCACTCGTTGACGTGCCGGCATTCCCCGTTTCCTCATCTGATTTGGTGGAAGGGGAGCAGCTTCCCGTCGCCCAGCGGGGCGATGAGGGTGTCTCCCCGCAGTTGTCGTGGTCTGATCTTCCGGAAGGCACGAAGAGTATTGCTATCACGTGTTTTGACCCGGATGCGCCGACCGCTTCGGGTTTCTGGCACTGGGCTGCGTATAACATTCCCGTTGATGTTACGGAGCTTCCAGCTGATGCCGGATCCAAGGATGGTCTCGGCGTGGGTGCCGTTGTGTTGACCGGTTGCTCCGGTATCAAGGGGTACTACGGCTCTAATCCGCCTGCAGGCCACGGCCCGCATCGTTACTTGTTTGCGGTGCACGCTGTGGATACGGTCCTGCCTGCTGATGGTATTGCCAACCCGACACAGCTTGGTTTCAACCTGAATTTCCATTCGCTCGGTCGCGCGATTATCTGGGGCTGGGACGAAAACTAGGCAAACGCGGCATCAACCTGACCGTGTTGTGGTGCCTCGCCAGGTAGTATCTGCACAATGGTTCCGATTCAGATGCGTGCTGGCGGGGCATTTATCGCCCTTGCCGTAGTTTTGGTGATTTTGGCTGTTATCGCATTCTTCACAGGTAACGCCTTGTTCACATTCACTCCGGCAACGGTGTTGATCTGTATCGCTGCGCTCCTCTTCGGGGCGTTCGTGGTTATTTCGCCAGACGGCAAAGGTACCCGCACCCGCTTTGTCGCGCAGTTGGCGGCGACCGTGATGATTATCGTGTCGCTGTTCATTCCGGACACGGCGCTGTTTGTCACACAGACTTATTGGTTGGTGCTGTGGGCAGGTGCAGCGGTGCTGTGCGCGCTGGTGCTGCGTCGTTCCATCGCCTAATAGTGGGTCCTAGCCCAGTACTGGTTGGGTTAGTTCTTCCATGCCAAGCCGCTTCCCACGGCTTCGCTAATGTTTGACAGCCCGTGTCCTCGGACTTGGCTGGCCAAGCCGCGGTGGATGCCGCTGATCCATCCGATGCCGCCGTAAATAAACGGTGTGTATCCCTGCAAGAGGCTTGCACCATTGGTGATGCGTTCCCAGGCTTGCTGCGGTGTGGAGATGCCTCCCACGCTGATGAGCACAATCTGGTCGCCCACACGGGTATGCAGGCGCTTGAGTACGTCCAATGAACGGGCCTGGACAGGGGCGCCAGAGATGCCACCAGCGCCCATGGCTTTGACCTCAGCGGGATCGGTTTTCAGGCCGTCCCGGCTGATGGTGGTGTTCGTGGCCACGATGCCGTCGAGGCCAAGTTCAATGGCTAAGTCCGCCACGGCATCGATGTCCTCGTCGCTTAGATCGGGGGCGATCTTGACTAGAACGGGGGTGTCCGTGGCGTCTTTGACCGCGGACAGAATTGGACGCAGCTCTTCAATGGCTTGCAAATCGCGCAGACCAGGGGTGTTCGGGGAGGAGACATTGACCACCAAGTAGTCCGCGAGTGGGCCGAGCAGGCTTGCGCCGGAGCGGTAGTCGGCCACAGCGTCAGTAGCTGTTTTGTTCTTGCCAATGTTGATGCCCACCACGTTGCCGGGGCGACGTTGCTTTAAGTTGCTGGCAACGGTGAGAGCACCTGAATTATTGAACCCCATGCGGTTGAGAATTGCTTTGTCCGCGGGTAAACGGAAGAGGCGCGGGGCTGGGTTGCCAGGTTGACCTTTCGGGGTGACGGTGCCCATCTCGGCGTAGCCGAAGCCGAGAGCAGACCACGCGTTGATGGCTGTGGCGTTCTTGTCAAAGCCGGCGGCCAGGCCCAGTGGAGCCGGAAACTGCACACCGAAGACCTCTTGCGAAAGTACAGGGTCGCGGTGGGGCAGGATGCGGCTCAGTCCATCGCTGACAATGCGGGAGCGGCTCACACCGCTAAACACTGTGCTCAAGATGCCGTGGATGCGCTCTGGGGGGAGCAGGAACATTGCCTTAAGCAAGAGGTCGTATGGTCGCATGACGGTTACTCCTTGTCCGCGCTGTCAGGGTTGATTACTTGGAGGCCGTCACCGGTGGCGGACCCAATGATCAGCGTGCCGTTGTCCACCACGGCAAGGCTTTGTGGTGCGGCCACGGTGTTAAAACGCATTTTCTCTAGGGGTACGCCTTGGGAGATGTCGTAGCCAACGACGGTGTTATCGGCGGTGGAGGTTACCCACGCGAGCTTCCGCTTGCTGTCCCAAGCGACAGCCCAGGGGCGGCCGTCCGTGGGAACCATTTGGTGCAGGCGCACGACCTCATCGGTGGTGTAGATGAACAACCTGTCGCCAGTGGCGTCAGCCGCGAGGACCACACCATCTTCAGCAAAAGCTACCTTGCCCACGCCAAGGCCAACGCGCAGCGTGCCGCCCTGGTTGCCTTCAGACACGTGAAGGTCCTGGATCGTGGTGTCAAAGCGATTCACGCGCACGACTCGGTCCTCACCATCAAGCGATTGCGCAAGGATGTGATCAGAGGGCCGCGCCACTTTGAACGTGGCCTTCTCCATGCCGTCCTTGGAGTACACCCACACGCGTTCAACGGAGTCAGAGCCGGCAACGATGCTGTCCGAGGTCAAGGGGGCAGCCACCGTGATGTCGTCTCCGACGGGAATGCGGGTGGAGGAGTGGCCCGTGGAAGCGTCGATAAGCTCCACCGTGTTGCTTTCTGTGCAGACGACGGCAAAGCGCCCCGCATTCGCGGAGATGTCGCCGACAGAAGCATCCACGCCGATCGACTGCACCGTGCCAGAGCGGAAAGCCGCCAGGTCGCCGACCTGCAATGCGTCTGCCAGGCGCACGCCCAAGATGTCCCCGGTCGCATCAATATCCGCGATCGCGGGCGCCGGGATGATCTCTCCATCCGGCGCCGTGGAGGCAGGGGATTGAGCGGGTTCGGCGTTACCCATGTTCAGCGCTTGTTCGGTTTTGTCCTGCACTGCTGGGGAGCACCCGGCAAGAAGCAGACATGTCGCGGCAAGGGGCACAAGACGGAGAGTTTTCACGCGGTTAAGCCTATCAACCTTGTTTGGTCACGCCGCGCCATGCCAGCGTTGACGGTTCGCGGTTGTAGGGTGTCCACCGTGATGGATTTCAGTGCACCAGCATTAGCCGCCCCTGAAGCCATGTCGTGGGCCCAGGTGGTTGTTTTGTCGATCGTGCAGGGACTCACGGAGTTTCTGCCTGTCTCTTCCTCCGGTCACCTGCGTATTGTGTCCGAGTTGTTTTGGGGGCAAGATGCGGGCGCCAGTTTCACTGCGGTCATTCAGTTGGGAACTGAGCTTGCTGTTCTCGTGTTCTTTGCCAAGGAGATTTGGCAGATTCTCACGGGGTGGTTCGCTGGCTTGTTCAATCCGGAGAAGCGTGGCTTTGATTACCGGATGGGGTGGATGGTCATCGTGGGCACGATCCCCGTCGCGGTTGCGGGTCTGCTGCTCAAGGACCTGATTCGTGAGAACTTCCGCAATCTGTGGATCACCGCCGCGGTGCTCATCCTGTTTTCGTTCGTGTTCATATTCGCGGAGCGAGTGGGCAAGAAGACACGCGGGTATGAGGAACTGACCATGAAGGATGCCGTTGCTATGGGTTTGTGGCAGTGCCTCGCGCTCATCCCGGGTGTCTCGCGCTCAGGTGGCACAATTTCGGGTGGTCTCTTCCGTGGTCTGGACCGTGAGGTGGCCACGCGTTTCAGCTTCCTGCTCGCCATCCCGGCTGTCCTCGCATCAGGGCTCTTTTCGCTTCCCGACGCCTTCGCCCCCCAAGCCGGTCAAGCCGCATCAGGCGGTCAGCTCCTCGTGGGCTCCGTCATCGCGTTTGCGTTGGGGTACGCGTCGATCGCGTGGCTGCTCAAGTTCGTGTCCCACCATTCCTTCGCCTGGTTCGCTGCGTATCGCATCCCGCTGGGCATCATTGTGATGATTTTGCTGGCTACCGGGGTCATGGATGCTTCAGGAGGGGCTGTGCTCTAGCCCCCCCAATAATCCTCGCCTCCATATCATCGCGCATCCACTTATCGACGACTTTCCCACCCACCGTGTACGGCCCAGTGCCATCCTGGCTGGAATTGTTCGAACCTGTAGGGTCTTCCGTGAAATAGTGCACATGGTGGTGTCCTTTGAGCATCTGAGTCACGGCAACACTGCTTAAGCGGGAGGACTGGGAGCTCCCGCCGTCAGTGGACAGTTTGTCTACTTCGGGGTCGAAAGGTGTGACAGCAGGCCCCGTGTTCGAAGACTGCGCTTGGTGGTACGTATTGGTCACGTGTCCGATCAGGGTAATTTCGCTGGCCACTGCGCGTACAGCAGCCCTCTGCGCAGCGTTGAGACTAATCAGGCCTGCAACTGAATCGATGAGTTTCGGGATGGGGGAGTAGAACCCGAGTGACGTGAGAATGAGTAGTGGCAGACTAACGAGGAAAAGGGCACCGAGCACTTTGGGGTCTGACATAGCGTCCTTCGCCGCCAACGTGTGATCGGGCGTATCTTCCCACTCATTGAGCGTTTTCCCTAGGTTTTGTGGAAGACGGTGAGATGCAGTTGCACAGGCGGAGTCAAGGGGGTGGCAGAAAGACAGGACTCGGTCCCCAAAGGGAGAAAAGGAGCCAGCTGCACGAGGCCCAGTGAGCCCGTCGTAGGTAGCGGGTGGTAGGCCTTGGTCGACGGGGACGAGGATTTCTCCGGTGGCGCTGCGGAGTCCCCGCGTGCCGTCCTGCAATAGTACTTCCTCATTGGTGGTCCGAGAGCGTCCCGGATCCGCAAGAAGGTATGCGCCGAGGATTGCATCGGCAGTGACCCCTGGGACCGCGCCACGTCCAGCAGCAGCAACAGCGTCACCGATGACAGAAGCGCCCTGCGAGTACCCGGCGAGAATGAACTGCACGTCAGGGCACCGGCTCACAAATTCTGACATGTGTTCCGCAGTCAGGCGCACGCCTTCCGCACGGGACGCTCCGTAAGGGAGATAGCCCTTGTCACGTTCCGCGAGGGTGCGATTGTCCAATGCGGAGCCCATCGCGGTCACAGTGGATGGATAGGGCAGCTGCCAGGCACTCACGGTTCCTGGGTACGCGTCTTGTAGTTCAGCAGCGAAATTAACACCATGTGCAAAACCGCGGATGTCTTGCGGTGAGTCTGCCGTGGTTGATTCATGCGCTCCGGAGACCACGACGATGTGTACCGACGGGCAGGAAGGTGCAGTGCTGGGCTCTGTAGCCATTGCTGGGATGGTGGATGCGGTGAGGGCAATCGCGGTGGTAAACGCGGTAATCACGGAGCGCTTCTTCATGCAGGTGACTCTAGCGCCCCCACTGGACACGCGAATCTACATGGGCTTGTAGGCTGGCCACCATGCGTTCTTGGCCAACTCCCGTAGTGCCTACCGTTGCTGGTGGGCCAGTCCCTTTGTCCCTCTTTGATACTGCTGATCAGCAGGTCAAGGAGGTTCACGTCCGCGATGGGGAAGTGGGAATGTACGTCTGCGGCATTACTCCCTACGATTCGACGCATCTAGGTCACGCGGCCACCTACCTGGCTTTTGATCTGGTGTACCGCCAACTGCTGGCTAATGGTCACAATGTGACGTACGTGCAGAACATCACGGATGTGGATGACCCGCTGTTTGAGCGTGCGGAGCGCGATGGCGTGGATTGGCGTGAGCTGGGCACAAGCCAAATTGATCTTTTCCGCAGCGATATGGAGATTCTGTCTGTCATCCCGCCACGCGATTACATCGGTGCGATGGAATCGGTCGACGAGGTCATCGGGATGGTGCAGATGCTTCTCGATGCAGGCAGTGCCTACCAACTTGACCACGGCGATATCTACGCCCCGATCACCGCCACTGAGCAGTTCGGTTACGAATCCAATTTGGATCGCGCAACGATGGAGGAGTACTTCGCCGAGCGTGGTGGGGACCCGGAGCGTGAGGGCAAGCGCGACCCGCTCGATGCGTTGTTGTGGCGCGGTCATCGTCCTGGCGAGCCATCATGGGATGCCCCTTTTGGCGCAGGAAGGCCGGGTTGGCACATCGAGTGCTCAGCCATTGCGACGAACCGTTTGGGGCGCAGCTTTGCCATCCAGGGGGGTGGCTCGGACCTGGCTTTCCCGCATCATGAGTTCTCTGCCGCCCATGCTGAGTCGGCTTATGGTGTGGACCGCATGGCGGAGCACTACGTGCACACAGGAATGATTGCCCTCAACGGGGTGAAGATGTCCAAGTCCCTGGGCAACCTTGTCTTCGTGCACAAGCTCACCGAAGCGGGACATGAGGCCGGCGCCATCCGCCTCGCTGTGTTTGCCGGCCACTACCGCCAGGATCGCGATTTCTCGTATGAGGCCCTTGACGTCGCAGCTAAGCGTCTCGCTGCGTGGCGGGAGGCGTTCGGCACAGAGGTGAGTGAGGAGGTGGCGCTGGGCGTCGTCGATAAGCTACGTGCTGCTTTGGCTGATGATCTGAACACGCCGCTGGCCCTTGAGATCATTGATGGTGCACCCGGTGACCACGGGGGATTGATCGCGGACGCGGTTTATGGATTGCTTGGTGTGCAGCTGTACTAATTCTGGGCGACAATAGCGACTATGACGATCCGTGAACAGTTCCAGGACGATGTCAACGAGTTCATCGACGACCTGACCACCTTTGCCACTGGCTCCTACCTCAACGAGGGTGACAAGGAGTTCTGGGACGAGCCTTTTGATCCGGCTGTGCTGCCTGATCTGAAGCGACTTTTGGAAATGTACCTTGATGCCCTCGATCTCGTCGATGCTGACCCGGGTGCGGACAAGCTGAATGCCGTGGTGGAACCGTTTTTCACGAACCTCCATGAGTTCAACGCGCAGCACGCGGATGCGGTGCTCGAGCCAGAAGAGAAGGCTGATCTCCAGGACTTCGCTTACCGTGCGGCGGCAGCAACGGGCGCTACTGAGGACGCCCTGAATTCCCTGCCTGAGCTTGACTAGCGCGCGGCCTGCCGCTGTCTTTTGGGACATGGACGGCACGATGGTGGATACGGAGCCTCTGTGGGGCATAGCCACGTTTGAGCTTTCTGAAAAGCTTGGTCGCAGACTCGATGCAGAACAGCGCGAGCGGACTGTCGGTGGCAGCTTTGCCAACACGCTGCGCGTGTGTGCCGAGTGGGCAGGCGTGGAGCTTCAGCCCGGTGACTATGAGCATTACCGCGCGTGGATGTATGAGCGGATGGGTGAGCTGTTGTCAGCGGATGTGCAGCCGAATCCGGGAGTGCGGGAATTGCTCGCATCGTTGCTTATCGACGGCATCCCCATGATGGTCACCACCAACACCGAACGCGAGTTGGCGGATCGTTGCATCGATGCAGTGGGGCGTGAATTCTTCTGTGGTTCTGTGACTGGGGATGAGGTGCTCAACCCGAAGCCGGCCCCGGATATGTATCTGGCTGCTGCTCAAGCAGTGGGGCAGGACCCCAAGGATTGCCTCGTGTTTGAGGATTCGTGGGCAGGAATGAGCGCTGCCGCTGCGGCTGGATGCGTGGGCCTTGGTCTTGCAGAGAAGGTTCCGGAGGGTGTTGTGCCGCTGGACCCGCAGGAATTTGTGGGTGCTGATGCGGAGTGGGTTTATGCCCGGTTCCGTGCAGCAAGCTCGCAATAGATTAGAGTGATCTGCGTGAAAAACTTCGATGAACTCTTCGCAGAACTATCCACTAAAGCTGTCGAGCGTCCTACTGGTTCCGGCACGGTAGAGGCACTGGATAAAGGCCCGCATGCGATTGGCAAGAAGATCATCGAGGAAGCTGGCGAGGTGTGGATCGCCTCCGAGTACCAGTCCGATGAGGAACTCGCCGAGGAAATGAGCCAGCTCATCTACTGGACGCAGGTGATGATGGTCTCCCGTGGCCTGACCCCCGACGACATTTACAAGTACCTCTAGAGGAGAACACACCGCCGCCATGATCAAGATCGCTGTTCCCAACAAGGGTTCCCTGTCTGAAGCTGCCACTGAGATTCTCAAGGAGGCCGGCTACAAGGGCCGCGGAATCTCCAAGGCGTTGAATATTGTCGACGAAGCCAATGACGTCGAGTTCTTCTTCCTGCGTCCGAAGGACATTGCCATCTACGTCGCTGGTGGTCACCTTGACCTCGGTATTACCGGCCGTGATCTTGCCAAGGACTCCCGCGCGGAAGTAGAAGAGGTTTTGAGCCTCGGGTTCGGCGGTTCGACCTTCCGCTTCGCTGCGCCAGCAGATGAAACCTGGACGGTGGAGGATCTGCACGGAAAGCGCCTGGCTACCTCCTACCCGCACTTGGCGGCTGACTACCTCGCTGAACGTGGCGTTGAGGCAGAGGTCATCCGTCTTGATGGTGCGGTGGAGATCGCCATCAAGCTCGGTGTTGCAGATGCGATTGCGGACGTGGTGTCCACAGGTGCAACGCTGCGCCAACAGGGGCTGGCTCCGTTTGGGGAGCCGATTGTGAAGAGTGAGGCTGTCGTCGTGAAGCGAAAAGGCCGTGAACTCACCGCGAACGATGAGGTGGTGCTTTCCCGCATTCGGGGTATTCTCACTGCTCACAACTTCCTCATGCTCGACTACAACATCTCGCGCGAGAACCTGGATGCAGCAGTGGCGGTGACCCCAGGGTTAACCGGTCCGACCGTGTCGCCACTTCAGCGTGAGAATTGGGTTGCTGTTCGTGCAATGGTTCCGCGGAAAGAAGCGAACCTTCTCATGGATCGACTTGCAGCTACGGGCGCGGAAGCGATTCTGGCTTCTGAACTGCGCATCGCCCGCATCTAGAATGTGGTAATAGTGGCCCCATGGGCTACAGAACTGAAGAAGACTTGCTTGGGACGATTGATGTCCCCAATGAGAATTACTACGGCGTCCACACCATGCGTGCCGTAGACAACTTCCACATCTCCTCCACCAAGGTCCAGGATTTCCCGGACTTCGTGCGTGGCATGGTCATGGTGAAGAAGGCTGCAGCGATGGCTAACCGTCGTCTGCACACGTTGCCGAAGGACAAGGCTGACGCGATCATCGCCGCATGTGACCTCATTCTGGATGAGGGGCGCTGCATGGATCAGTTCCCCACGGATGCCTTCCAGGGTGGCGCTGGTACGTCGGTGAACATGAACACCAACGAGGTTGTGGCCAACCTCGCGTTGGAAACGCTGGGCCATGAAAAGGGCCGCTACGACATCATCAACCCTAATGATGATGTGAACATGTCCCAGTCCACCAACGACGCGTACCCCACTGGTTTCCGTCTTGGTCTGTACCACGCACTGCAGGGCCTGCTCGAAGAGTTTGACAAGCTGCAGCATGCGTTCCGTGCAAAGGGCGATGAGTTTGGGGACATTTTGAAGATGGGCCGCACCCAGCTGCAGGATGCTGTACCGATGACTCTGGGTGCTGAATTCACTGCGTTTGGCTCCAACTTGGCGGAGGAACAGCGCACGCTGAAGAGCGCGGCGAATGATCTTCTGGAGATCAACCTTGGCGCCACCGCCATCGGTACTGGTGTGAACACCCCAAGTGGCTACCGCGACCAGGTTGTTGCGGCGATGCGTGAGGTGACCGGTCTGCCTATCTCCACGTCTCCGGATCTGATTGAGGCAACCTCTGATACCGGCGGATACGTGATGGCTCACTCTGCGATCAAGCGTGCAGCGATGAAGCTGTCCAAGATATGTAATGATCTTCGCCTGCTGTCCTCTGGCCCGCGCGCTGGCCTCAACGAGATCAATTTGCCGGAGCGCCAGGCTGGTTCGTCCATCATGCCGGCGAAGGTCAACCCGGTGATCCCCGAAGTGGTCAACCAGGTGTGCTTCAAGGTCTTCGGCAACGACCTCACCGTGAGCATGGCTGCTGAAGCTGGTCAGCTGCAGCTCAACGTGATGGAGCCGGTGATCGCGCAGTCCCTGTTTGAGTCCATTCACTTGCTGGCCAATGCTGCTCGCACCCTGCGTGAGAAGTGTGTTGTGGGCATTACCGCTAATGAGGATGTGTGCCAAGCGTACGTGGACAACTCCATCGGCATCATCACTTACCTCAACCCGTTCATCGGTCACCACAACGGAGATCTGGTGGGCAAGGAAGCTGCTGCAACCGGTCGTGGTGTCCGCGAGCTCGTTCTGGAGAAGGGCTTGCTGGATGAAGAAACGCTCAATGAAGTTCTGAGCAAGCAGAACCTAATGCACCCGGAGTACCGCGGAAAGCTGTATCTGGACTAGCGCGAAGAGACATCGGTATCTTCCGGGTTTGTTAAACCGCACACAATCGGGAAAGAATCCGCTTGGTTTTATGGCCAAGCGGATTTTTACATTCCATACTGGCAAGAGGACTGTTTTTGGAAAGTGGGATCACCATGTTGCTCGTCCTTCAACTCATCATCTTGTTCGGCGCTATTGTTCTTGGCGCACGGTATGGATCCATTGCGATTGGTTTCGCAGGCGGCTTGGGGGTGTTGCTGCTCGGCGCGACAGGAATGTCGGTGACGGCCGAAGATATTCCCTTCGACGTCATTGGCATCATCATGTGCGTTATCGCCGCGATCTCCGCCATGCAACGTGCGGGTGGCATGGATTACCTCGTCTACCTAGCGGAGAGGTTCTTGCGGCGGGATCCGAAACACGTCACTTTATACGCGCCTATTGTCACCTGGCTGATGACGGTTCTGGCGGGGACTGGGCACACTGCTTTTTCTACGCTTCCAGTCATCGTGGAGGTGGCCAAAGAAGGGAAAGTGCGACCATCACGCCCGTTGTCCGTGGCCGTTATTGCCTCGCAGATGGCAATCGTGGCATCACCCATCTCCGCCGCCGTCGTGTTCATGGCTTCGATCCTGGAACCGCTCGGTGTGAGCTATCTTCAGTTGCTGGCCGTAATGCTTCCAGCGACTTTCCTGGCTATTTTCCCTACCGCCTGGATTGCTAACCGTTTAGGCAAAGACCTGGGCGATGATCCCGTATATCAAAAGCGACTGGCGGACGGACTGGTTAAACCACCAGCTTCGGAGACCGGATATGTGCCGACACGGGCAGCGAAGGCTTCGGTTGCGATCTTCCTTCTGGCGATTGTGGTTGTGATGTTCTACGCAACCCTGATCTCCGATCAGGTGGGCCTGATCGCTGATCCAACTATTCCGCGTAACGAAGCAATCATGGCGATCATGCTGGCTGCAGCTATGTTGATTGTGATTGTCACCAAGATTTCAGCAGCGGAGATCCTTGGCACCCAAGTTTTTCGTTCCGGTATGTCCGCCACGGTCTGTGTGCTTGGTGTTGCTTGGCTGGGCACGACCTTCATTAACCACTACATCGATGACATCCAAAGCATTTCTGGCAATGTCTTGCAATCCCAGCCGTGGTTGCTTGCTGTGGTGCTGTTCTTTGCTGCCTCTTTGCTGTACTCACAGGCAGCGACCGCAAAAGCTCTTATGCCGGCGGCTCTTGCCATCGGGGTGAGCCCTCTGACTGCTGTCGCGGCCTTTCCCGCTGCGTCGGCGCTATTCGTTCTTCCCACGTATCCGACTCTGCTCGCAGCGGTGGAAATGGATGACACTGGCTCTACGCGAATCGGCCACTACGTCTTTGATCACCCCTTTATTGTCCCCGGCGTGTTCTGTATCTTCGTCTCAGTGCTGCTGGGTTATGGCATCGGGGCGGTTGTCCTCTAGCTTTCGCCTAGGCTGGAAAATATGAACCAACCGATGACTGACGTTGAAATTGCACAAGCCCACACACTCGAGCCGATCACAGACATTGCAGCAAAAGCGGGGGTTCCCGAAGATGTACTGATTCCTTATGGCCATTCGATGGCCAAGGTGGATCTGCAGAAGATTGAGGGGACTCCGAAGGGCAAGCTCGTCCTTGTCACCGGTGTGTCCCCGACCCCGGCGGGTGAGGGTAAGTCCACTGTGCTCATTGGTCTCACCGATGCCTTGGCACAGCGCGGACACAACGTTGCCGTGGCGCTGCGTGAGCCGTCGCTCGGCCCAGTCATGGGCATTAAGGGTGGTGCTGCCGGCGGTGGTTACTCTCAGGTCGTGCCAATGGAGAACATCAACCTGCATTTCACGGGGGACTTCCACGCAATTACCAGCGCCAACAATACGCTCGCTGCGATGATCGACAACCACATCCAGCAGGGCAATGAGTTGCGTATCGACGAACGCCGGATCACCTGGCAGCGCTGCCTTGACGTGAATGACCGCTCACTGCGCAAAGTGGTCACGGGCCTTGGTGGACCAGGTAATGGTTTGCCAGCAGAAACGGGCTTCACTATTACCGCCGCCAGTGAGATCATGGCCATCCTTGGTCTGGCCACGGACTTGGAGGACCTTAAGAAGCGTCTGGCTCGTATCACCATTGGTTTCACATATGACCTTAAACCTGTCACAGCGGGGGAGATCAAGGCTGAAGGTGCGATGGCGGCGCTGCTCAAGGAGGCGATGAACCCGAATTTGGTGCAGACCCTCGGCGGCACACCCGCCTTCATCCATGGTGGCCCCTTTGCCAATATTGCGCATGGCTGTAACACCCTCGTCGCTACGCAAACAGCGCGGGCTTGTGCTGACATTGTTCTCACAGAGGCGGGCTTTGGTTCGGATCTTGGTGCTGAAAAGTTCTTTGACATCAAGGCTCGTTATGGCGACCTCGATGTTGCTGGCGCCGTCGTCGTGGCTACGATTCGCTCGCTGAAGTACAACGGCGGTGTTGCCCGCGAAGACTTGGAACAAGAGAACCTCGACGCTCTGCGCGCTGGCGTGGTGAACTTGGAGCGCCATGTGGAGAACATCCGCAAGTTCGGCGTCACACCTGTTGTGGCACTGAACCGCTTTACGTCTGACACCGAGGCGGAGATGAATGCTATGCGCGAATGGGCTGCTGGTTTTGGTGTGGCTCTGGCGCAAGCCGACGTGTGGGCCAAGGGCGGGCAGGGCGCACTTGAGCTGGCTGATGTGGTGCTAGACAACCTCACTGAAAACACTTCGACGCAGCTCTATGACGCGGCTGACGGGATTGAGAATGCGATTGAGACCATCGCGAAGGAGATCTACCGTGCGGATGCGGTGCAGTACTCCGTCAACGCCCAGCGCGACCTGAAAGCGCTCAAGGAAAACGGCTGGGACACGCTGCCGGTGTGTATTTCCAAGACGCAGTACAGCTTCTCCGATGACCCGGATCAGCTCGGCGCACCGACCGGGCACACTTTGCACGTGCGCAAACTCATTCCACGTACTGGCGCTGGTTTCATCGTTGCTCTGACCGGTGATGTGATGACCATGCCGGGTCTGCCCAAGGTGCCCGCCGCTAACAACATTGACGTGGACGGCAACGGCAAGATCACCGGGTTGTTCTAAGCGCCAGCAGCAGTATCCGCAGTGCTGCCCGGCCACCCCGGGTAGTTCGGCGGGGTACCACCGAACTCAGGACACAGTGACTGGAAGGCACACCAGTCGCACAGCTTGGATTTCTTCGGGCGGAAGTTGCCGGATGTGCCATCGGCCTCGATCTTGGCCCACAAGTCACCTAGGTCTCGTTCGAAGTACTCGAGCTCCTCACGCGAGGGAGCTAGGAACATGGAGTCCATTACCTTGAGATACATGAGTCGCAGCTGGTGGGGGATCGTGCCAAACAAGCGCCAATACACCAGCGCGTAGAACCGCATTTGGAACTGCGCCTCAGCGGAGAAACGTGGCGAGGGTTTCTTGCCGGTTTTGTAGTCCACCACGCGCACCTCACCCGTGGGCGCGATGTCCACGCGGTCGATGAAGCCACGTACTGGCACGCCGTTAGGCAGCACGGTATCCACGTACATTTCCTGCTCGTGCGAATCGAAGCCGAGTGGATTCTCCATCTCGAAGTAGCCGCGCAGAAGAGTGCGCGCATCGACGAAGAGCTGATGCTCATCCTCGATCGGTTCCGCTTGTGTGGAGTCCTGCTCCAACATCGCCGCCCAGGACGGCTTAATCTGCTTCACTGCGGCCGGGTACGTGCGCTGTTCACGGGGCCACGCGTGCATCTCTTCGAGCACAGCGTGCACGAGGTTGCCTTTCACCTGTGCCTCCGTTTTGGGCTCCGGAAGCCGATCAATGGCGCGCAGGCGGTACTTCAACGGGCACTGCTGGTAGTCATTAGCGCGGGACGGAGATAATGCGAGCGGTCGTGGAGTCATATTGCTCTTCATCCTAGAGTGGTGTGTATGCCAGTTGCTCACCAGATCAGCGATTTCACCGAGTTCATCACCGCCAGCCCCAGCGCCTTCCACGCCGCCGCGAATACGCGCGATGCGCTTGTCGCCGCAGGTTTCAGCGAAGACACGGCTACCTCACCAGGAGGGCACGTGCTTATCGACGGCGGCGCCGTCATCGCCTGGTGGATCCCCGAGAACCCAAAACCGGGTTTCCGCATCGTCGGCTCGCACACGGATTCACCCGGGTTGATGCTCAAACCCCAACCGGACGTGCAGAGCGAAGGATTCCGCCAGTTGGCGGTGGAGGTCTACGGTGGGCCGATCTTGTCCTCCTGGTTTGACCGGGAACTCCGCTTCGCTGGGCGGGTCGCTTTGCTAGATGGTTCCACGCGCCTGGCAGACACTGGTCCGGTTGCGCGTGTGCCTAACCTGGCGATTCACCTTTACCGCGGCGACACACCAGAAGTCGACCGCCAAGTGCATACGCAGCCGATCATGATGGTGGATTCCCCGATCATGGACATCGTGGCCGCATCCGCTGGGGTAGAGGTAGACGAGATCGTCTCGCACGAACTTATCAGTGCGGACGCGCAGAAGCCTGAGGTCGTTGGGGACATGTTGGCGGCGGGAAGGTTGGATAATGTGTCGAGCCTGTGGGCGTCGATAAGCGCGCTTTTGCGTGCTGTGGAAGAGGATCCGGACCATGTGCTGGTGCTGGCTTCTTTCAACCATGAGGAGGTCGGTTCGGCCTCCGTCACGGGCGCGGGTGGGCCGCTACTGGAGCACGTTCTCACCATGCTGGCTGAAACCACGGGCCAGCCTATCGACGTCTTCCGCCAGTCCACGATGATCTCCGCCGACGCGGCGCATGCTGTGCACCCAAATTACCCGGGCAAACATGATCCGACGCATCGTCCGCTGATGAACTGCGGGCCTGTGCTGAAGATCAACGCGAACCAGCGTTACGCCTCTGATGCGGTAACCGAAGCCGCGTGGATTCGTGCGGCGCGAGCCGCCAACGTCCCGGTACAAACATTCGTGGGGCATAACTCCGTGCCGTGCGGTTCGACGATTGGACCGATTGCGTCGACACGCCTGGGCATTCCCACCGTGGACGTAGGCATTCCGCTGTTGTCCATGCATTCCGCGCGTGAACTTGCTGGTGTACAGGACCAACTATGGTTCGCGGATGCTCTTACGGCATACTTTGTTGGCGCATAACTGATCTCTGGATTGACCCCCAACCACAAGGAGAACCATGTACTCCGGCCCCTTCCGCCCCGGCGATAAAGTGCAGCTGACTGACGCGAAGCGCCGTCACTTCACCATTGAGCTTGTCCCGGGCGCGAACTACCACACCCACAAGGGTGCGGTTGCCCATGACGACATCATTGGTGCCGATGAAGGCTCTGTGGTGCGGTCTTCCATGGGTTCGGACTACCTGTGCTTCCGTCACCTGCTGGTGGACCATGTGTTGTCCATGCCGCGTGGTGCTGCAGTGATTTATCCGAAGGACGCGGGCCAGATCCTCGTTGAGGGCGATATCTTCATGGGTGCTCGTGTGCTGGAAGCTGGCGCTGGGTCGGGTGCATTGACTATGTCGCTCCTGCGTGCCGTGGGTCCGCAGGGTCATGTGTTTTCCTACGAGATTCGGGATGATCACCTGCAGTTCGCGCGTGACAATGTTGAGGAATACTTCGGCGGCCAACCCGAGTGGTGGACCCCGCGTTTGGGGGATTTCGGGGAGGTCACCCAGGAAGATCTTGGCGGACCTGTTGACCGCGTGATCCTGGATATGGTGGAGCCATGGCACTTCATCGAGACCGTGAAGAACGTGCTCATCCCCGGTGGCGTGTTCATGACATACGTGGCCACCGTGCCACAGCTGATGAACATTGTGGAGGGCATCCGCGCTGCTCAATGCTTCACCGAGCCACGCTCCTGGGAGACCCTGCTGCGTGAGTGGAAGGTCGAGGGCCTGGCTACTCGCCCGGAACACCGCATGAATGCGCACACCGCCTTCCTCGTGTGGACGCGGCGTTTGGCAGATGGTGTCACCCCACCGCGACCGCAGCGTAAGGCTCGCCGTTAAACAGAGCCGATAAGCTAAACAGCATGACCGATCCTGCAGCTGAACTCCGGGAACTGAAAATTCAGAACCAAGCCTTGGGCGCGCGCAATAAGCAGCTGGCTGAAATGCTCAAATCGTCGCGCGACAAGCTGAAGGATCTTTCAGCACAGGTGGAAGTCCTCGGTGAACCAGCGTCCACTTACGGGATCTACTTGGGTCCGGCGCGCCGTGGACAGGAAGCAGAGGTGTTCACCTCTGGGCGCCGGATGCGTTTGAAGGTATCGCCGAACGTGGAGCCGGGTTCCTTGCTCATCGGTGCGCTTGTCCGTTTGGGCGAAGGTTCCGTTGTGGTGGAAGCCTGCGGTTTCACCCGCGTGGGGCAGCTGGGCACCGTGTCGGAGAAAATAGGTTTTGACCGTGCGATTGTCTCCGACATGCAGGGCGCTGAACAGGTGGTGCAGCTGACAGAGAAGCTGCAAAAAACAGCCCGTGCTGGTGACACAGTGCTGCTCGACTACAAGTCCGGCTATGCGTTCGAGCGCATCCCTAAAACGGAGGTCAACCAGCTCTCACTCGAAGAAGTCCCGGACGTCACCTACGACGACATCGGTGGCTTGCACTCTCAGATTGAGACGATCCGTGATTCCGTGGAGTTACCATTTGCGCACCCGGATCTGTACAAGGCCTATGACCTCAAGCCGCCGAAAGGCGTGCTGCTGTATGGCCCGCCGGGGTGTGGCAAGACGCTTATTGCCAAGGCCGTGGCCAACTCTTTGTCCTCGCGTATCGGCGATGGCGGCAAAGCGCACTTCCTCAACGTCAAAGGTCCTGAGCTGCTGAATAAGTATGTGGGCGAGACCGAGCGCCGCATTCGCCTCATCTTCGAGCGTGCCCGTGAACTCGCCTCAGAGGGCCGCCCGGTGATCATCTTCTTCGACGAGATGGAATCCATCTTCCGCACACGTGGCTCCGGTGTTTCCTCCGATATGGAGACCACCGTGGTGCCACAGCTCCTCACGGAGATTGACGGTGTGGAAGACATCGCCAACGTCATCGTCATCGGCGCAACCAACCGCGAGGAACTCATCGACCCGGCTATCCTTCGGCCGGGTCGCCTGGACATCAAGATCCGCGTCGATAGGCCTGATCGCACGGAGGCGAAAGACATCTTCGCACGCTACTTGACCGATGACCTCCCACACGATGGGGAGGTGGACGAGCTCATCCAGGTTGCCGTGGATACGCTCTACGCGCCGCGGCCATTCGTGAAGCTCACGCTTATCGACGGCACCCAGGAAACCCTCCACTACTCCGACTTCGTCTCCGGCGCCATGATTGCCAACGTTGTGGACCGTGCGAAGAAGCTGGCCATCAAGGATGAGATCGCCGGGCACGGGTCCGGCGTGACGGCCGATCATCTGCGCGCCGCGGTGCGTGCGGAGCAGGATGAGAGCGAAGACATGCCCAACGTGTCTAATCCGGACGAGTGGGCGCGTATCACCGGGCGCACTGGCAAGCGGGTAGTCGCAGCTGAGGTGCTGTGATAGCTCGAGGAGCCGAAAGGTAGTTAAATATCGCGCAGACGTATCTCGAGGTCGAACGCGAGCACGAGGGCCCACGCCAGTTCACGTTTTTGTCTGAATGTGAGAAACCCGATCTCATCCAACACACTGGTTCTGGAGACCGTTTGCACATTGTCTAGGTTCACCGCAGATTCGTGATCCAGGCCGTTTCGTTCGTCGACGATCACTTCTGTTTTCACCCCCCGCACCTTGGTGAAAATTGGGGCAACCGTGATAGTAGAAAGATAAGGTACGGCGACGTCGCGTGTAAGAACCACTGCAGGGCGGATCTTATCCAACTGAACCCAGTAGATGCCCCCGGACCGGATGTCAGTCATCGAACACTACGTTTCGGCTTACCCAGTCCACTATAAGGTCGGCTTCTGGTTCGGGGTTATCTCGTAGGATCTCCACGTCCCTGAGCGCGATAAGCCTGCGCAGCTCTCTTTCGACTGCACTCTCGACGATGTCCGCGCGGCTGCGCGCTAGTTCTGATGCGACGGCCTCATCCATAGCGGAAACAAGGCTGTCAGAGATCCTCAGCGATATTTGTCTTGTTTGCGAGTTCATGAAGCCTATTGTATCCCAAAATGGGATGTGTCTAATTGGTGGTAGATGGGGAAGGACAGAGTGCGCGAAGAACAGTGTCGAAATCCTGGTCGGACAAATGCGCGAAGCTCATGATGATGCCCTCGTGCTGTTGTTCCGGCCCAGACCACAGGGACTCTAACCGTCCACATTTGATGCGGTCCGCTCGGAGAGCGGCTGCGAACGCGTCGCGGTCGTTAGAGGAACCGAACGTCAACGCCAGGTCGACGCCATTGGATTCCGCCATTTCGCTTACGTGCGCACCACGGGCTTCGAGCACTGGAACGAGATCGGCCTGGATGATCGCCCGTCGTTTCGTGAGCCTGTTCCGCACAGCCTTCGTGTTGCGGCGAACGTGGCCGCTTTGCAGAAGGTGCGCGACCGCTAGCTGAGTGACAGCGGACACTGGCATGCCGAGGATCTTCCGCGTTTCGCGCACGTCCTCAGCGAAGGACGGGGGAGTGACAACGTAGCCGGCTGAAAGGTTGCGGCTGAGCAATGTCGAGAAGGTGCCCAGAGTGAAGACATCTGCCGCCGTGTTCAGCGCCGCCAGGGGCGGTTGTGGTGCGAGCCGGTAGCGGAGCTCCGCGTTGAAGTCGTCCTCGATTAAGACAGTGCCGGTCTCGGCTGCCCAGGTGAGGAGTTCGGAACGACGCCCGGCAGGCATCGACGCGCCGAGGGGGTGCTGGAAGGCGGGGGTGACAAGCACCGCATCCAATTCTTTGGGCAAAAGATGTACGTTCACGCCGGACTCGTCGACTGAGCACGGCACCGCTTCGTGTCCCACAGTCGGGATAACGCGGCGCAGGCCGGGGTGGCCAGGGTCCTCAACTCCGACCCTCAACTGGCCGTGACGCTTTGCGAGGGTGAGCAGGATGAGCATGAGGCCCTCACGCGAACCGCCGGTGATGACAATCTGGTCCTCACTTACAGTCAGACCGCGGGTAAGGCGAAGATGTTCGGCGATCGCACACCGTAATTCGGGTTGCCCGGCGGCGTCGATGGTGATGGCAGGTTCCGCGGCAGCCTCCCGCCACGCTTGGCGCCACGCGGCGGGGCGGACGCCGCCGGCATGTCCCGAAGACGGCTTCAACGAAATAGTTTTTTGCGCTGTTTCAACTTGTGGCCGAAAAGTAGGCTCTTTCGCCGTCCCTGGGATCCCGGCTGGCAGATCGGGGTGCACGCGCGTTGGCGATCCCTGCGATGCGAGCAGATAACCTTCGCTGATGAGCTGGTCATAAGCGGTGACCACACTCCCCCGGGAAATCCCCGCCAGTTTTGCCAGCTCCCGTGTTGAGGGCACAACGTCCCCCGGCTGCAGTGATCCGTCGGTGATCGCCCTCCGGATCGCGGTGGCTACTTGTGCGGGGAGGGGGATGGGGAGGGAGCGGGAGACGTCGATAAGCATACTGGTCCAAAGAATCTAAATAGAACTGGCACTAGGAATCTACCAGTGGGCGGGGGAGACTGGCACAATGACTTTCACTACGAATCTCTCCAAAGCTGAACTGACCGAAACTTTCAAGGGTGGCGTGATCATGGATGTGGTCACCCCTGAGCAGGCAAAGATCGCGGCCGATGCTGGTGCCGTTGCCGTTATGGCTCTTGAGCGAGTCCCAGCGGACATCCGCGCCCAGGGTGGCGTGGCCCGCATGTCTGACCCGGACCTCATCGAGGGCATCCTGGCTGCGGTGGATATCCCGGTGATGGCCAAGGCGCGTATCGGCCACTCGGTCGAGGCCAAGATCCTGGAGCACCTCGGCGTGCACTATGTCGATGAGTCTGAGGTGCTCAGCCCGGCTGACTACGTCAACCACATTGATAAGCGTGGCTTCAACGTGCCGTTCGTGTGTGGTGCCAGCAACCTGGGTGAGGCACTGCGTCGTGTCAACGAGGGTGCTACCATGATTCGCTCCAAGGGTGAAGCAGGAACAGGTGATGTCTCTGAGGCCACCAAGCACCTGCGCACCATCAAGGGTGAGATTGCCAAACTCCAGTCCATCTGGAACTCCAACCGCGATGAGCTGTACGTTGCCGCCAAGGAGCTCCAAGCGCCCTACGAGCTCGTTTCCTACGTGGCTGAGAACGGCAAGCTGCCGGTTCCGCTCTTCGTTGCTGGTGGTGTGGCCACCCCGGCTGACGCAGCGCTCATGATGGAGCTCGGCGCGGACGGTGTCTTCGTTGGCTCCGGTATCTTCAAGTCCGGCAACCCCGAAGCACGTGCTGCTGCTGTAGTGAAGGCAACGCAGAACTGGCAGGACATTGCCACCGTTGCGGAGGTCTCCCGGGGCCTGGGTGAGGCCATGGTGGGCATCAACGTTGCTGACCTGCCGGCACCGCACCGTCTTGCGGAGCGCGGCTGGTAAACAACTCGAACAAAGGAAGCTGTCGCAAGTTCTGTTCTATTTAGACAAATGGGAGGGGGTGGGTTATACCAGGATAATTTGATTAAAATGCCTAGGGCAGAATGCGTGTCTTGTCTGGGACCGGGTTCGTGGAAGTTGACAGGAAGTTTGTATGTGTGGCTCTGATTCAGAAGATATTTAACCGATAACGACTGAACAATGGCCAGGGTAAAGGTCAAGACGTCAGCAAGCCCGGACTAGGAATGGATCGTAAGAAAATGTCCGCAAACCCGAGATTGAGGGTGTTTGAATTTACTCAAACTCTCTCTTCGTGGAAAGACGATATCGTTAACAATTGGGGATGGTCGGATCCAACGTTTCTAGTCGGTTTCCTGTCGATGATTTTTACAGCCGTCGTACCCGTCATTCTATGGAGGATGGGAGCGCGACAATCAAAAACAAACATGGAGCTGCTGGATAGACAAGCCATTAGCCTGTCGCGCCAGGAACGAATTGTGGAGTGTCAGAGGCGCGATTCTCTATTATCAGAGCTTTCAGATGCTGCCAATGAAGCTTATCTGCGAGTCGTATGGGACGAGATCAGAGAATTTCCTGAGAATGATCAGAAGCTCTTGAGGTCGATTATTCGAACCAATCCAAAAATATCGCTTCCAGGTTCCAACCGTGGCCTGAGATTATTGGACGAGTTAGATCAGGATTCTGTGGATGATTACTGCAATGGATTGGAAAGGCGTTACGGAGTTTGTAAAGAGCTTTCCGCCTATCGAGGGCTTTTAGATTTTTTGCGGCTTGTGTCTAGAGAGAACTTGAATATTGATACTTCCTTAGTCGTTGAACTAGTAACAGGGGAATCAGCGGCCGTAGAAAGACCGACACACTTGTTCTTTACAGATCTCGTGCTGATCCATCCCCCGTGTGCAGCGCAACTTATTTATCGATCCGAGGGTATTGATGCTCAAACGGCGGGTGGCCTCAAGCTCAATGTCCTTACCGGAGTATTTTTGGCAGTAAAACTTGTTGAAAAAGCCGACTTCGAAGCCCTGAGGGTGAGTGGCAAGAGTAGAGACGATATAAAGACGGAATTTGTTAGGTCTATTCCTCTTGCTCTGGCTCACCTAATGCATCGGGGCGGTTTACGGTCAGTGGAGAGATGGTCGTATTCTGATTCGTCCGAGAAGGTATCCGCAACTATCGCATGGTTGATCTTTGCAGTCGGAAAATTTGCTGATGTAGATGACCACTGGGCGTCTCGAATGGTTGAAAACCTAGAAGCTGCAATTTCGTCCATTCCTGCTCAAGATCGACGCTGGGGCGTTGATGCCCAGGATATTCGTGAGGGTTTTGATCAGATCAGAGTGAAACAACCGGCTTTGTGGGCAAGGTTTGGTGGCGAACTTGAAAAGGCGGCATCAGAGATCGGATCTTGGCGTTCGTAGCAAGTCCTTGGGTTTTTGTTTAGAAGACTGAAATGGTAGCGGTGTGGTGAGTATCTGGTAGCGCCTGAGTGAGTATCCGGTAGCGGAGGCTCGCCAGGGCTCCGCACCTGCGGCGAGTCGGTCAAGGGTTCAGAGATGGTGGCGTTGTCAAGGGCGGGTTTGATACCGGCGCTCCGAGGGCTCGGTACTGCCGCGTTCCGAGTAGTTGGTACCTGGACAGCAGAGCCGGGCCGACTGTATGGCCCCGGCTGCAGGCATTACTCGTTCGAGCAGGCCACTGGGGGTGTCCTTGCACATGGTGAAGACTTCTATGCGGGTTCGGTGTCCGCTATGTTGCAGCCGGCTCTCCGTCAGCGTTATTCGCGATTGCCCGCAACGGTTCAGTGTGTCTTCGGTGCCCAGGGGGCTCGGCTCGGGCTCGCCAGAAACCCCACTACCACTGTTGACGGCCTGGAATCGAGACAGCGGTGCAGTCCGCGAGTAGGGCTCCAGGCATTTCCTTCGTATAACGGGTTGGAGCTGCCACAGCATCACCGAAACACGGTACTTCCAGCATCAACTATGAAAGCGCCCTGCAGTACCGAGTACGCGGAACACCGGTACCAGCTACGCGGAATCGCGGTACCAACTACCCCGAATCGACAGGTATCAAGGATGGGCTTGGGCCGCTCCTGAAGCGAGATGAACTGCAACCGCGCCTTGTTCAATTTAGTGGCGAAGAGTCGGGGGCGGCCGTGGAGGCTTCCGCGGTATAGCTCCAATTTCAGCAGCGGACTCCATCCGGAACGTGCCGCACCCGAATAAAGCGGATACAGGAACCATCACCCCATGCAATTTGAGCCGCTACCGGATGCTCACTGAAGCGCTACCGGATAGTCACGACACTGCTACCAAATAGCCGGTCGCAACAGTTTTCCTTCTAGTGATGTTTTGCGGCTCGTCGCTTGGAATGCCGACACCTTGGCGACTATCTGAAAGTGAGGATCGTAACCTTCTAGTAGAGGAGCTTGCGGAATGAATAACAGCCACATGTCACGCTTGGGTATGTCGCCCCTGTTGAGACCGAAGCAGCATGTTTTGGGCAGTAAACCAGGTGAAAGCAACTACAGAAAGCTCGGAAAACGCGTTAAAAGCAAATCCCGGGATAGCTCGAAAAGCACACGAGCGCATGGTCTACAGGAGTAGGCTGTGCGCTCGTGAAACTTATACCATCGTTCGGGCTGAATAGCCCGGCGCGCATGACGGCGGTGGGCTTCCTGTTGCTCATCTTTGTGGGCACGCTGCTGCTGATGCTGCCGGTGTCCGCTGTGGGGGACACGTGGACGCCCTTTATGCCGGCGCTGTTTACCGCAACTTCTGCGGTGACCTTGACTGGTCTCATCGTTGAAGACACGGGAACGTATTGGACTGGTTTTGGCCAGGGCGTGATCATCGTGCTCATCCAGCTTGGTGGCTTGGGCATCATGTCCTTGGCGGCCTTGTCTGGTCTGGTTGTGACAGGCAAGGTCAGTTTGAAAGCGCGGCGCACGGGGGCTGCTGAAGGGCGACCGATGTCCGGTGCTGGTTTGCGGCGCACCTTGATCTTCACGGTGCTGTTTACCTTGGCTGCGGAGGTTCTCATAGCGCTGGTCCTCGGCCTGCGCTTTGCGTGGGGCTATAACCATTCGTCTGGTCGCGCAGCGTGGGAAGGCATCTTCCATGCGATTTCAGCATTCAACAATGCGGGATTTAGTACGGAGAGCGACAATCTTGTTCCCTTTGCCGCGGATGCCTGGATCTTGCTCCCCATTGCTGTCGGGTTTATCGCCGGCGGTTTGGGCTATCCCGTGTGGTCCGAAATAGCATCACGGGTTCGGCACCGGACATCGCGCGCTCGCCGCATGTCGTTGACGGCGCGGATGACGTTCGCAGCAACGGGCTTTCTCCTTCTCGCCGGCACCGTGTTGATTGCCTGTACGGAATGGGAAGGCCAGCTGGATGACATGCCCGTGTGGCAGAAGCTGCTCAATGCGTTTTTCTCCGGCGCGTCACCGCGGACGGCCGGGTTCAATTCCATTGATTTTGGGGATGCACACCCCATCACGCTCATGGGCACGGACCTGCTCATGTTCATTGGTGGTGGCTCAGCTGGTACCGCGGGCGGTATCAAGATCACCACGGCCGTCGTGCTGTTGGCTGCCATGGCTTCAGAGTTCCGCGGCCGGGAAGAAACAACCGTGGGTAAACGGACGTTGCCGGAGTCAGCCACCCGGCAGGCACTCGCTCTAGCATGTGCCGGTTTTGCTGTTGTCATTCTCGGTGTTGGTGCTGTGCGAGTCTTTGACCCGGAGTTCACCGGTGACCAGGTGGTGTTTGAAGTGCTCTCCGCCTTCGGCACGGCTGGTTTGTCCACTGGTATCACTGCGTTGCTGTCCGCACCGTCGCAGATTGTGCTGTGCTTCATCATGTACCTCGGTCGCATTGGCTCTGTCACATTCATTGCAGCGCTAGCCGCATCGACGTTGAATCGTCATTACAGCTACCCGGAAGAAAGGCCCTTCATTGGCTAAGCAGATTCGCGCGTTCCACCGCTCCCATGGACGCATTAACATTCCACCGGTCATGGTGATCGGCCTCGGTCGCTTTGGTATCTCTCTCGCCTCGGAGCTCACAGCCAACGGCGTGGAAGTCCTCGGTGTCGATGCAGATAGTCGCGTGGTCAAGGAGCACGCGCCGTACCTCACCGATGCTGTGGTGGCAGATACAACAGACCCGGAAGCACTAGAGCAGCTGGGCCTGGATGACATTGAGTGTGTCGTGGTTTCTGTGGGTAGCCAGCTGGAAGCATCCATCCTCACGGTTTCGCACCTGCTTGATGCTGGTGTTCCGGATATTTGGGCGAAGGCGAGTTCAGAGCCGCACGGCCGGATCCTGAGCCAACTGGGCGTACACCACGTTGTGCACCCAGAGCGAGACACCGGACGCCGTGTAGCGCACCTGCTTGGCGGCAAGTTCCGGGAATTCGCCGAGGTCACTCCGGGTTACTGCGTGACCTCGATGAGTGCACCCCATGCTTTTACCGGCTTTGCCTTGGACCTGGAGGAGATCTGGCGGAAGCACCGCGTGCAGATCATCGCGATGAAACACGACAACGGCGATGTCATGCCGATGGTCAATGGGACGGTGCTCGCGCCCTCCGACATCATCATCGCTGGCGGTAGCCCAGCTGCACTGGAATCTCTCAACAGATAGGCGGCTATTAAGCTGAACTCTCATGACGCGTTTCATGGGTACAGAGACCGAATACGGCATCACCACCCCCGCCCAGCCGGGTTTGAGTCCGATTGTCAGCTCCACCCACTTGGTGGTGGCGTATGCGGCGATGCACACGGCGGCTCGTGCCCGCTGGGATTACCAGGATGAACACCCGCTGAAGGATTCGCGCGGGTTTGACCTGAAGCGCTACCAAACGGTTCCCATCGTCGCGCCGGATGCGCTGGGTGTGGCCAATGTGGTCACTGAAAACGGGGCGCGATTTTACGTCGACCACGCCCATCCGGAGTACTCAAGCCCGGAAGTCTCCGATGCGTTCAGTGCGATGGTCTATGACGCGGCCGGCGACATCGTTCTGGGCCAAGCAGCCGCGCGCGTGCAAGAGCTCTACGAAGAAGGAGTCTCCGTCCTTCATGGGCACGATCCGTGCCCACCGGTGAAGCTGTACAAGAACAACGTTGACGGCAAGGGCGCATCCTACGGCTCGCACGAGAATTACCAGTACTCGCGTTCAACGCCGTTCGATGCGATCACGCAGGGCCTTATCCCGTTCTTTGTTACCCGCCAGATCTTCACCGGCGCGGGCCGCATGGGTTTGGGGGAAGCCGGGGAGGAGGATGGTTTTCAGATCTCCCAGCGTGCAGATTATTTCTTCCAGGAGGTCTCGCTGGAAACCACTCTTAACCGCGGCATCATCAACACCCGCGATGAGCCCCACGCAGATGCCACGCAATTTGGGCGCCTCCACGTCATCGTGGGCGATGCGAACATGTCGCAGTACGCGAATCTGCTCAAGCTCGGCACCACGAAACTCGTGCTTGATGCGATTGAACAGGGCGTTGACTTCAGCGATCTGCGCCTTAATGACCCGGTTGCAGAACTCAAGGCAGTCTCGCGGGACTTGAACTTCACGCACGAATTGACGCTAATCGACGGCTCATCCACCACCGCCATTGCCCTCCAGCGGGCGTATCGGGATCATGTGGTGGCGGAAACGGACGCGGATAAGCAAGTGCATGCCTTGTGGGGCGAGATCCTCGATGATCTGGAGCGCGAGCCGCTGAGCACGGCGGATCGGCTTGATTGGGCGGCGAAGTACACGCTGATCAATGGGTTCATCCAACGCGGAGTGGGCTTGGGCGATGCGAAGTTGAAGGCCGTGGACTTGCAGTACGCGGACATTGATCCGCAGACCTCGCTCTATCACGCGCTCGTGCGGGCGGGCAGGATGCGCACGCTCGTCAGCGCGGAAGAGATCGCGCATGCAGCGGCGAATCCGCCGGAAGATTCGCGTGCCTACTTCCGTGGCCGCGTGGCTGCAAAGTTCGGGGCAGATGTGCTGTCGTCGAGCTGGCAAACCATTCAATTTGATACGACACAGGGGCCACGGACGATTTCGATTGCCGCGGTGGACAAATTCACCAAGGCTGACGTGGCCCGCATTTTGGACACGGCCAAAACAGCGGATGACATCGTCGCTGTCCTTGGCACACAGGCGAAGTAGGGTAGAGGACATGGCTCAAGAGCACATTACGAAGCACTCTGGTGGATCCGAGGACGAGGGCGACGCCCAGGACGCCGGCCAGGTCACCATCAATACTGCCGGCACGGATGATCTGTTGGATGAGATCGATTCGCTGCTGGACAACAACGCTGAGGAATTTGTGCGTTCCTACGTGCAAAAAGGTGGCCAGTAGTGGCTGATCATCCTGTGGTCTACCCGCGCCGCATTATGGGCGTGGAAACCGAGTTTGGACTCACCGCTATGCGCGATGGCTCCGCGGTCCTCGGACCTGAAGAGATCGCGCGTTACCTGTTTAAACCCGTCGTGGCTCAGTACAAGAGCACGAATGTGTTCACGGAGAATGCTGCACGCCTCTACCTCGACGTCGGTGCGCACCCGGAATACGCCACGGCGGAATGTGACTCGCTGACCCAGCTACTCAACCACGATAAGGCTGGTGAACTGCTGTTCAACGACTTGGCTGCCCAAGCGGAGGAGACTCTGGCGAAGGAGGGGATCGGAGGAGATATCTACATGTTCAAGAACAATGTGGATTCCGCAGGGAACTCCTACGGCACCCACGAGAACTATCTGATCAGCCGTGGACTTTCGCTGAAGCACTTTGGTAAGCGCCTTCTGCCGTTCCTGATCACGCGACAGTTGCTGTGCGGTGCCGGCATGATCAAGAACGGTCAGTTCGTTCTCTCCCAGCGCGCCGATCAGGTGTGGGAGGGCGTGTCGTCTGCTACCACGCGTACCCGCCCCATCATCAATACCCGCGATGAACCACATGGAGATTCTCGCCGATTCCGCCGCATGCACGTCATCGTGGGTGATTCCAACATGGCTGAACCTTCCTTTGCTTTGAAGATCGGCTCCACACAATTGGTCATTGAGATGCTCGAGGCCGAGTGGGATATTCCGGCTTTCGACGTCGCTGAGCCGATCAAACACATCAAGGAAATCGCTGCGGATACCACTGGCCAGACACCACTGGTGCTCAAGGATGGTTCCACGGTGAGTGCCCTTGAGATTCAGCGTGGCGTCTACGAGGCAGCAACCCGCTGGCTGGAACAGCGCCCTGATGAAGGCACCCCAGTTGAGGAGCTGCGCCGCGTGCTTGAGCTGTGGGGACGGGTGCTTACGGCCGTCGAAAAGCAAGACTTTGAGCCTGTCAGCACTGAGATTGACTGGGTGATCAAGCGGAACCTGTTGGAGCGTTATCGTGCGCGCCTGGGCGGGGATTGGTCCCACCCAAAGCTGGCGCAGATCGATCTGGCTTACCATGACATCAACCGCGAGCGTGGCCTGTTCTACCTGCTGGAGCGCAAAGGCATGGTCAAGCGGTGGACAACCGATGAGGCAATTGCAGCCGCCGCGCATACCGCTCCAGAGACTACGCGTGCACATTTGCGTTCGGTGTTCCTCAAAGAGGCTCGTGCGCTTGGTGCCCACCACACCGTGGACTGGGTTCACCTCAAGGTTGATCGCCCCGTGCCGCAGACCGTGGACCTGCAGGATCCGTTCGCGGTGACAGATTCCCGCGTGGATGGTTTGCTGGACTATATGCGTGAACACGCCGATGAACTCGATGCGCCACTAGGGGGAATTCGTGGCTAAACCTTCCAACTCTGTGCACCCGAACGCGGATGCCGCGATTCAACGTCTGACCAATCTCACCTTTGCGCTGCTGGGCTCCGACCGTCCCCGCGAGTACGAGTGGGTGCGCAGCAACGTTGAGGGGTATGAGAATCGAACGGACGTCGCGTTCAAGCGCATGATCACCCGCGATGTCGTATCTTTGAAGCGTGCCGGCGTGCCCGCGCGTGCGGAAAACGGCCTGGTGTGGGTGAACAAGGACGCGTACGAGCTGCCACCTATTTCCTTCACCGATGAAGAAGCATTCGTCCTTGGGCTAGCGGGAGACCTCGGCACGCAGGGGAGCCTTGGTGCTTTCGCGCGTTCCGGTTGGACCAAGATTGCCGCTGCTGGTGCCACGCGCACGTTTGATGAGGCTCCCATTGCAGCTTTAGACAACGATATTTCGCGCTTGGACTCAGACATTGTGGCTGCTGTTACCGCGTGCGTGCGTGCGAAAACCAGAATGCGCTTTGACTACAGGCCTTCGCCCACTGCGGACGTGCAAACGCGGACAATGGATCCGTGGGGGATCGTTGCACTAAACAACCGCGCTTATGTTGTTGGTTTTGATGTGGAGCGCCAGGCACCGCGCAGCTTCCGTGCTGTACGCGTATCCAACATCCGCAAAGTCCAGGTCACAGATTTCACTGAAGCTGACAAGCCGCTGCAACAGGTGGTGGAGGAGTCCCTGCGTGGTCCAGTTGTCGATGCGGTGGTAACCATCGAGCCAGGCACGTGCACTGAACTCGCGGCCGCTGGTGTAACCCGCGCTGACGGCGCTCTCGTCTTCAAAGGTGTTGAACGCGATTGGCTCGTGCGCACCGTGGCCAGTTACGCACCACACGCGGTCGTCGACGAGCCAGCGGACGTGCGTGACAGCGTGGTGGCATTGCTGCGCGCTGCTGCACAAGGAGGCGAAGAGCAATGACGAAGAAGGACAGCCCGGAGAAAATCTCTCACCTCGTGCGCACGCTCAACCTCATTCCGTACCTGCACAAGCACCCGCACACGACGCCGATGGAGATCGCCCGCGACCTTGGGTATTCGCACACGGACGTGATGGACGATCTGCAGCGACTCATGCTGTCTGGGGTGGGCAAGCGCCCCGAGGAACTGATCGATCTCGCCCCTGAGTGGACGGGTGTCACCGTTATCGATGACCAAGGCATGAACGCGCCTTTGCGCTTGACTCCCACCGAGGCCAACGCCTTGCTTCTCACCCTCGAATCGCTGGAAACAATGCCGGGTCTCATTGACCACTCTGCGGTGACCTCGGCCGCCCAAAAGATCCGTGAAGTGATGAGCAATGTGGGCGTGTCTGATGCTGAGCACCCGGATACCCCCGGTGCATTGGGCACGATTTCCGAAGCGCTGGCGCAGCGTCGGATGCTGCGACTGAACTACTACTCAGCCACATCCGACACAACCCGCGAACGCACCGTCGCCCCAGTTGGCATCTTCCATCGCGATGGCAATACGTACCTCTCCGCAGTGGAGGAGGGCGCAGCGAAAACCTTCCGTGTCGATCGCATTAAAGATGCATTGCTTATCGACGCCCCCGTGCCCGCCTCATCTACCCCCGGCGGCCCGGTATACGACGCGACCGATCCTTTTGGCTTCGGCACCGCCAAGGTGGCCACGCTGCGCATCCACCCGGAAGCAACCTGGCTGGCAGATTTCTGGCAGATTGAGCTCCACGACGAGCGTGATCGAGGGTGGGTCGTAGCCTCGATGCCGTACGGCAGTGATGACTGGCTTGTGCGTTTTTGCTTGAGTCAGGCTGACCGTGTGGCGGTCACCGAGCCAACGCATATCGCCGAAGAGCTTGCCGCTCGTGGAAAAGCTGGCCTTGAGCGTTATGCTTGACGGGATAGTTCGCCCCACTGTGTGAAAGGAAATCCGATGCCAAACCTCGGTGCGATGGAAATCCTCCTTATTGTCTTTGTCATCCTTCTGCTCTTCGGTGCAGCAAAGCTACCGGACCTTGCCCGTTCTGTTGGTCGTTCCGCGCGCATCTTCAAGTCCGAGGTTAAGGAGATGCAGAACGACGAAGCATCTGCCGACCAGAACCAGAATCAAGCTCCGGCCCAGCCGCGTGAGCTCACCAGTGGAAACGCCGGAAACACGGCTGCACAGTCTTCTGCTGAGGAAGGTTTCTGGGATCGCCCGGAGAACCAGCGGACTAATCCGGCTAATTAACCCGTGACTTCTCAGCCCACCGCATCCCCGCAGAAGAAGAGGCGGCGGAGGCGGAATAACCCCGAGGGATCCATGTCCCTCGTTGAGCACTTGCAGGAGCTGCGCCGCCGGGTGCTGATCTCCTTAGCCGCCGTCGTTGTGGGCACCGTGCTCGGGTTCATGTGGTACCAGTGGGCACCCGGCAACATCTTGCCCCTGGGAGAAATCATTCGCCGGCCATACTGTTCGTTGCCGGTGGAGTTGCGCGCTGACCTCACCTCGGATGGCTCGTGTCGCCTTATCGCGACCTCCCCGTTTGAGATGTTCATGCTGCGCCTGAAGGTTGGCTTCCTCGCGGGACTCGTGGTTTCCTCACCAGTGTGGCTCCTGCAGATCTGGGGCTTCATCACCCCCGGCCTGCTCAAGGATGAGCGTCGCTGGACCCTCTCCTTTGTCACCTTTGCAGTGACTCTTTTCGTTGCTGGTGCAGTGCTTGCGTACTTCATCGTTGACCAGGGCCTGTACGTGCTCATGTCCATCGGTCGTGAGTACCAAGTCGGTGCCCTGTCCGGTGGCGAGTACTACAACTTCGTTCTCGCACTCATCGTCATCTTCGGCGTGAGCTTCGAGGTGCCCCTACTCATCATCATGCTGAACCTGGCCGGATTGTTGCAGTACGAGCAGGTGCAGGACAAGCGCCGCATCATCATCGTTATCCTGTTCATTTTCGCTGCGTTCATGACACCGGGCCAGGATCCGTTCTCCATGATCGTCCTGGCGCTGTCGCTGTGCTTCCTCGTGGAGATGGCGTTCCAGTTCTGCCGTATCCATGACAAGCGCAGCGCCAAGAAGAATGAATGGGGCGAATTGTCAGACGATGAAGCATCGGGCCCCATCGCCGCGCCGACACCAGTGGGTGCCGCAACGTCTGTCGGTGGACCGTCGGGGGCTGTACACGCTTCGCCCGCACCGCAGGCCCCGTCACCGGTTGCTCCACCAACGCGTTCAGAAGGCATCAACAACGCCTCTGACACCCCGGGCTACTTCGACGACGTTCTCTAACTACCACCACGTAGGGTGGGGGACATGGAAACCGGCTCATTGTCTTCGCATCTCGACGAGTTTCGTGCCACCAAAAGCTTCCCCCTCGATGATTTCCAGGTGGAGGCCTGCCAAGCAGTAGAAGATGATCGGGGCGTACTCGTGTGTGCTCCGACGGGCTCCGGCAAAACCGTGGTCGGTGAGTTCGCAGTGTCTTTGGCCCTCTCCCGTGGGACAAAGTGCTTCTACACCACGCCGATTAAGGCGCTGAGTAACCAGAAGTACCACGACCTCATCGATGAACATGGAGAAGATGCGGTCGGTCTTCTCACCGGTGACACAAGCATCAACGGCAAGGCCGAGATCGTGGTCATGACCACCGAAGTTCTGCGCAACATGATCTATGCCGAATCCCCGGCGTTGGATCGTCTTTCCCACGTGGTGATGGATGAGATCCACTATCTCGCCGACCGTGACAGGGGAGCGGTGTGGGAAGAGATCATCCTCAACCTCGACGAGTCCGCGCGCATCATCGGCTTGTCCGCAACGGTGTCCAATTCCGAGGAATTCGGTGAATGGCTGGGGGAGGTGCGTGGCGATACTGCCGTCATCGTCTCGGAGAAGCGCCCCGTGCCGCTCAATCAGTTCATGATGGTGCAGCGCAAGATTCTCCCACTGTTTGAACCAGGTACGGACGGCCAGGTGAACAAGGATCTAGAGCGCACCATTGAGCGCTTGGAATCCGGCGCCGCCAACGAAGGCCGCGATGATTTCCGTGAGGGCCGTGGTTTCCGCTCCCGTTCGGGTGGTGGACGTAGTGGCTATCAACGGACCCAAGATCGTGTTCGCCCGGTTGGCCGGCCGGAGGTCGTGGAATCCCTCAAAGGCCGCGACATGCTGCCTGCCATCGTGTTCATTTTCTCCCGGGCTGGCTGCGATGGAGCGCTGTTCCAGTGCCTGCGTTCCCGCAAGGAGCTCACCACCCCGGAGGAAGCAGAACTGATCAAACAGATCGCGGATGAAGGTGTCGAAGGAATCCCGGAGGAGGACCTGGAGGTTCTCAACTTCCGCCAACTGCGCACCGCGTGGTCCAGGGGGTTTGCTGCGCATCATGCGGGGTTGTTGCCGGCGTTTAAACACATCGTCGAAAAGCTCTTCGTACAAGGTCTCGTGCGTGTTGTTTTTGCAACGGAGACCCTCGCTTTGGGCATCAACATGCCGGCGCGAACCGTGGTTCTGGAAAAGCTGGTCAAGTTCAATGGTGACGCACACGTTGATCTGACACCGGGGCAGTACACACAGCTGACCGGTCGTGCGGGCCGTCGTGGCATTGACACGATTGGTAACGCGGTCGTGCAGTGGTCACCCGCGATGGACCCGCGCGCGGTGGCGGGTCTTGCGTCGACGCGCACGTACCCGCTCATTTCGCTGTTCACGCCGGGTTACAACATGGCCATTAACATGCTGCAAATGAACGGCTTTGAGGCCTCGATCCGGCTGATTGAGAAGTCGTTTGCGCAGTTCCAGACTGACCGCAGTGTCGTCGGTGAAGTCCGCAACATTGAGCGGAAGAAGAATCGAATTGAGTCCCTCCGGAGCTCATTGAACACTGAACTCGCGGAGCTCGGTTTTGATGAAAGCGATGATTATGTGGCCGAGCTCGTCGAGTACACCCGCTTGCGCAAGGATCTTTCGGAAGAGGAGAAGCGCTCCAAGAAGAACTCTTTGAATGAGCGCAACAAGGAGATCCAGCGCGTGCTTGGCCGGCTGCAGATTGGCGATGTCATCGCGTTGCCCTCCAAACGCCGACCTGAACTGGCTGCCGTTGTCGCTCCCGCCGGACGGAAAGACGATCCGCGACCATGGATCACCACCGAACGAGGCTGGTCCGGGCGCATTGACGCCGCTGCTTTTGCTAACGCACCAGTTGTCGTCGGTTCCATCAAGGTGCCACGCGACATCGCGCATAAGCCGCGCAAGCACACGCGCAAGGTTGTGCAAGAGCTCAACCGCGGTCGATTCAAGGCACCGAAGAAACTGAAGACGCAGGCACGCGTGAGGCCGTCGAAACGCATGCTTGAGCTTCGCGACGCTATCCACAGCCACCCGGTCCACTCCTGGCCACCAGCGGAACGTGAGCGTTTGGCACGCATCGGGGAAGAGATCGTGCGCGAGGAGCGCGCCCTGGCCTCCAACCAATCGAATGTGAACGCGCAGACCGACACTTTGGGCAAGACCTTCGAGCGCATTATCGGGCTGCTCACGGAGATGGATTACGTGGAGATCATCGATGGTGAGCCGACGGTGACGGAGGAAGGCGAACGCCTCGCTCGTATTCACAACGTGTCTGATCTGCTCGTGGCGCAGTGCCTCAAGCGCGGGATCTGGGATGAGCTTGACCCAGCCGAACTCGCTGGCGTCGCCTCCATGTGCGTGTTTGAAAACCGTAAGACAACCGGTGGGTACCCCGAGGCCGCGACCGACCGCATGGCTGACGCTATGAACGCAACTAACCGGATCCATGGGGAGCTGACCAGTGATGAGCAGCGGCATCGTCTGCCACTGACCAATATTCCGGATCCCAGCTTTGCGCTATCCATCCACCAGTGGTGCGCGGGCGCGCCTTTGGGCTACGCGCTAGCGGCAGCCGCGGAATCGGGTGCTGAGCTCACCCCGGGTGATTTTGTGCGCTGGTGCCGCCAGGTCATCGATCTGCTGGAGCAGATCGTGCGCACCGGCTACTCCGAGGAGATCAAGCAGAATGCACGCAAGGCAGTCGATGCGATTCGTCGTGGTGTGGTGGCCATCGGCAACTAACTCTTCCTCTTTTTCGTCTGCGTTTTACGATGGCGGGCATGATGCTTGATACCTACGCCCGACGGATCGCAGTGCTTCAGAAGAGAGTTTCTGATTCAGCCCTGGGTGGTGCCATTATCGGCACCGGCGCGGAGCTTGCCTACCTCACCGGCTCGTGGTCCACTTCGCATGAGCGGCTCACTGCTCTAGTCGTGCCACCTTCTGGCTATGCCCGTCTGTTCGCGCCAGCGACAGATGCCTCCGCAGTGGCGGAGGTTGGAAACATCCCCGGTGTTGTGGTGGAGACCTGGCGCGATGGAAACGAACCGTACGAACGGATCGCGGATCTGCTTGCGGATGGTCCGGTTGCGCTTGGTTCTTCACTCACCGCTGACCATGTTCTGCGTTTGCAGATGGCGGGGGAGATAGGGGAGACGGTTCTCGCAGCCGATGTATTGAGCGACGTCTTCGCTGTCAAGGAACCAGAGGAGATCGCCGAGCTGGAGCAGGCCGCGCATGCCATTGACGCGGTCCACGCTGCTGTGCCGGAATTGCTCGTCGCTGGCAAGACTGAGCGTGAAGTGGCTGATGAGCTTGATCAGCTCATTCTGAAAGAGCACGCCACCGTCGACTTTGTCATCGTGGGTTCCGGCCCCAACGGCGCCAACCCGCACCATGATTTCTCTGATCGCGTTCTTGAACCAGGGGACCCCGTTGTGGTGGATATTGGTGGTTCCCTGGCCAGCGGTTACCACTCCGACTGCACCCGCACCTACGGCGTGGAATCCATGCCAGACCGTGCTGTCCTCGCTGCCTATGAGGAGCTCCGCGCAGCCCAGTTGGAAGCATTATCCACGGCTCGGCCCGGCATGACCGCCGGCGAATTGGACGCAGTGGCGCGTGGGCGCATCAACCAGGCGGGCTATGGAGTGAACTTCTCACACCGGCTTGGACATGGCATTGGATTGGCGTTGCATGAGCCCCCATTCCTGGTCAGCGGCAGTGACACGGTCCTGCAAGAGGGCATGGTGTTCTCCATTGAGCCGGGCATCTATGTCGACGGCCAGTGTGGCATGCGCATTGAGGACATCGTGGTTCTGGAAGCCCAGGGGGCGCGCCCATTGAACCTGGCGCCGAAAGACCTACTCGGTGAAAGTCACTGATCCATATAATCGGCAGGCATGACACACCACGCCAGCTCACACGACGGAACGCTTCTTCTCCTCGGCGCCACCAGTGATATCGGGGGTGAAATCGCCGTCCGGATGTGTGCTGGACGAAAGGTTGTGCTGGCGGGGAGGAACCCGGAGGGATTCGGGGGCGTCGAAAAGCAACTGCGTGAGGCGGGTGCTACTGATGTACGGGCACTGACCTTTGATGCGACAGACCTTGCCTCACACCGCAGTGTTGTTGAAGAAGCTGGTGCGAAGGGCCCGATCACCACGGCCATTGTGGCTTTCGGCATTCTCGGTGACCAGGAGCGTGCGGAGCACGATGAGTCTCATGCAGCGGAGATCGCCACAATTGACTACACCACGCAGGTGAGCATGCTCACTGTTCTCGCGGATGTCATGAAATCGGGGGAGATCTTCGCCTTTTCTTCGATCGCCGGGTGGCGGGCGCGTCGTGCGAATTATGTGTACGGCTCGACGAAGGCAGGGCTCGATGCCTTCTGCCAGGGATTGGCCGATCGATTGAATGGTGGTCCGTTGAAGCTCATTACCGCGCGGCCAGGCTTTGTCATCGGTTCCATGACGGAGGGCATGAAGCCCGCGCCCATGTCCGTCACACCAGACCACGTTGCTGATGCGGTAGTCGCGGCGGCACGGAAGGAAGGCAGTCGGACCATCTGGATTCCGCGCCAGCTGCAACTGCTGGCGTGGATCATGCGGTGTGTGCCTCGACCCATCTGGCGGCACATGCCACGTTGAACCCGAGGTTAAAGGAGCCAACGATGTCGACGAAGAAGAACCGCATTATTCCCCGCACTGTGATCGCAGGTGCCCTAGGAGCTGTTGCCACCGCGGCGTGGTGGCAAACTCGTAAAACGGGGACGCACGGGTTGTACATCCGAACTCTGCTCCCACTCGTGGTGGACTTCCTCACACCCCGGCGAAACCCAAAAGCGCCCGACCTCAACCCGCAGTGGCTTGCCGGACAAACGAATGGTGAGCTCATCCGCGCTGATGAAGTGCGCGTGATGGGGCTGAACTCATCGATGAACTCGGGCGCCGCATGGCGTATTGAATACTCAACGACGGATGCGGAAGGCCGCCCGCTGTTGGCTACCGGGCTGGTGATTCGTTCGAATAACCCCTGGGAGGGCACAGGCCCACGCCCTGTCATTGCGCATGCACCAGGCACGCAAGGCACGGCGGCGCACTGCGATCCCTCACATTCGCTGTCGGTGTTCACGTCGTTCAAACTGCCTCTGGATATCATTTCGGCCTACGAGCAGCCAGCGATCAACATGTTTGTCGCTGCTGGATGTCATGTGGTGGTCACGGACTACCCGCGTGATCCGGAATCAGGCCGGCAGCTCTACTGCAACCATGTCGCGGGTGCGCATGCTCTTTATGATGCGGTGCGGGCCGCCCGCCACCTCGGCATCGAGAGTGAGACGCTGGGGCTCTTCGGGTTTTCCCAGGGCGGTGGCACCGTGGCTGCAGCAGTGGAGGAGCCAGACTACGCGGGAGATCTGCAGCCGAAAGCGGCGGTGTGTGGTGCACCGCCATCAGACTTTGACGCGATCCTGGAACATGTTGAAGCAGAGACAGCCTCATTCGTTCTGCCCTACGCGCTCGATGGGATGATGGCGACGGAGCCGGCGATCGAAGCGGAACTCGCTCCGCTTCTAACGGATTCGGCGAAGGAGCTCTTGGAACTCGCCCGGAACCGCTGCGTGCTGGGGGCCATGCCGCATTCGGCGAGGCAGGATACGTCGAGCTGGATCGTCGATAAGCGATCATTGCCTGAGGTGATCGCCTCGTTGCCGGCTACCCGTGAAGCGATGGACAAGATGCGATTGGGGTCGCGCCCGCCGCGTGTGCACACTCGGCTATGGGCAAGTGTGCATGATGACATCATCCCGTATTCCTCCACGCAGAAGCTTGCCGACGAATGGGGTATCGATCTGCTGACTCGCCGCCTGTTCCCGCTGCTGCGTTTCGACGTGGGCAAGCACCTCATCCCATTCTTCATCTGGATGCACGATGACGTGACGTGGCTGATTGGCAACCTGCAAAAGAATTAGTCTGCGGTAGTGTTCACCGCATGCCCTTTATTGCCATCTATGTCCTGATCGAAGCGCTCGCATTCTGGGGAGTGAGCAAGCTCGTCGGTGTCGGCTGGGCGCTCGCCGGCTTGTTCATCCTGATGGCTTTTGGCGCGGTGGCTGCCAGCATGGCGCTGCGCTCAGAGCTCCAGCGTGCATCAATGGGGACGTCGACCATGGGCCAGTTTGCCGGTGGCACAGCTCTTGTCGCAGCTGGATGGGGTTTATCCGTGATTCCGGGCTATGTCTCCTCGCTGTGCGGTGCCTTGCTCGTATTCCGGCCTACGCGTGAGCTGATTCGCTCTTTGCTTGCTCGTAGCTGGCAAAAGAAGATCGAGGACTTTGGCGTGAAGTTTTACAGCTCCTCACCAATGAGCGGTTATTCGCCCACGTACGGCTCGTTCATTGACCACGATGAGATTGAACAGTGGTCCCAGGATGCCCGCCCCGAAGACTTCGGTGAAGCGGGGGATTCACGCTAATGGCCCGCCCGGTGGTTATTGCATGTTTGCGTGTTGCCCTCGCCGCCCTCGGCGGTGGCCTCACGTACTTCTCCTTTGAACCGCATGGGCATGCCTTCGCAGGGATTGTTGGCATTGCGTTGCTGTGGGCTGCTCTCCAGCCTTGGAGTGAGGCCCCTGGGCCTAGCGTGAAGCTCGGTGCGTTGAGTGGACTCGTGTACGCACTGAGCCTGTATCTGCCGCTTCTGCCGTGGGTCGGGGAATTCGTTGGCGTTCTGCCCTGGGTCGCATTGTCTATTTTTTGCGCGCTGTACTCGATTGTCACCGGAGTGTTTGGCACGCTGCTCGGGCGTACTCGCCTTGGATTCATCGGCTTCCCGTTCGTGTACGTGGCGGTGGAGTACGCGCTGTCTTCCTTCCCCTTCGGGGGCTTCTCCTGGGTGCGATTGGCATGGGGACAGATCAATAGCCCGCTGGCCAACCTGGCCTGGATAGGCGGCCCAGCCTTGATTACCTTCGCGGCGGTCATGGTGGCGAGTGCCGTTGGTACGGCGCTCCTCGTGTTGCTCCCTTGGGGGCAACGCCACTCGCAGTCACGATCGCTGGCCGTCGCTGCCTTGGCGCTGGCTATCGTGCCGCTGATGGCGGGTGCTGCTGCGGGCATGAACCTGAACAGGGACGCGAACACGACAGGTGAGGTCACAGTCGCAGCAGTACAGGGCAATGTTCCGCGCCTAGGACTTGACTTCAACGCGCAGCGCCGTGCGGTTTTGCAGAACCACGTGCAGCGTACGCATGAGCTCGCAGCTGACTTACACTCGCAGAACCTTCATGCGGATCTTGTTTTCTGGCCGGAGAACGCTTCGGATGTGAATCCATTCCGGGATGAGGAGGCACGTGATCTCATCATGGGTGCCGTCACAGACGTTGGCGCGCCGGTGCTCGTGGGCACATTGACCAAAGACAACGTCGGGGACCGCAACACCGCGGTGGTCTTCGACCCAGTAGATGGGGCAGAGGACAAGCACCATAAGAAATATCTGCAGCCGTTCGGTGAATGGATGCCTATGCGGGATTTTTTCCGGCGTTTCTCCCCATACGTGGACCAGGCCGGTGATTTCAAACCCGGCACAGGCAATGGCGCTGTGACCATGGGCGGTCATGTTGTTGGTGTGGCCACGTGCTATGAAGTCGCATTTGACATGGCCTACCGCGATGCCGTCAAAGCAGGTGCGCAGATCCTCACCACACCGACCAACAACGCCACCTTCGGGTTCACGGACATGACTTACCAGCAGTTGGCAATGAGCCGGCTGCGTGCGATTGAGACGGACCGCGCTGTGGTTGTGGCTGCCACGTCAGGTGTGTCCGCGATCGTGCACCCCGATGGTTCCGTGTCACAGCACACCGAGATCTTTGAACCGGCGCATCTGATTGAGAAGTTGCCGCTGCGCGATTCTGTCACCTTTGCAGTACGTTACGGCGAGCTTATTCAGTGGTTGCTGGTGGGATTTGGGCTTGTGATCATGCTCGCGTCGTTGTTCCGGGCACGGCGGGGGTATGCTTCAAGGTTGACCGACGAGCAGCCCGCGCTGCACCGTAACCAACAATAAGGAGAGACCGTGGCTGGTAAACCCAGTGACTCAACGCTGGTGATCATCCCCACCTACAACGAGTTGGAAAACCTTCCGCTCATCATCGGACGTGTGCGTGAAGCAACGTCGGAGGTGGAGATCCTTGTTGTTGACGATAATTCTCCCGACGGCACCGGCGCCAAGGCTGATGAGATCGCAGCATCTGACAAGCACGTGCACGTCCTGCACCGCCAGGAAAAGACTGGCCTGCTGGGTGCCTACGTCGCTGGCTTCGAGTGGGGCCTTGAGCGTGATTACCAGGTCATCTGCCAAATGGATGCGGATGGCTCTCACGCGCCGGAGGAGTTCCCGCGTCTTCTTGCCGCCATTGATGCGGGTGCAGACCTGGTGATTGGTTCCCGCTACGTGGAGGGCGGTGAGGCTGTGAACTGGCCGCGTAACCGTTATCTGCTGTCCAAGGCTGGCAATATGTACGTGTCGCTTGCGCTGGGTACTGATGTTGCGGATATGACTGCGGGGTACCGCGCGTTCCGTCGTGAAGTTCTTGAGACTATCGACTTTGATGAGCTCTCCCGCAAGGGCTACATCTTCCAGGTTCAGATCGCCGACAAGGCCGATCAGGAGGGCTTCGACGTGCGTGAGGTGCCCATCACTTTCACGGACCGCACTTTGGGTGAATCCAAGCTGGACGCCAGCTTTGCCAAGGACTCTCTCATCGAAGTATCCAAGTGGGGCTTTGAGCGCCGTTCCACGCAGCTGAGCAACCTCAGCCATGAGATGGGCCGTCTGGCTAAGTACCAGCTCAGGGAGCTAGGTGTGAACAAGATTCCGCGCAGGCTTTCGCGCATGGCTACAACGACCAAGGACATGGCAGAGGAAGGCACGAAGCTGCTCAAGTACGAAGTTGGGCGTCTGGTGAACAACCGCCACTAAAAGTCTGCATACATGCGAATACCCGGTCAGCTTGAACTGGCCGGGTAATTTGCTTATCGATGCAGAGTGCGGGCACGCGCCGACAGTTCGGTTTAGCTTTCTGCTTGTTCCTTAGCCAGGCGAGCAGCAGCACGGCGACGCTTACGCAGCTGCTCCAGGCGCTCCTCAAGCAGCTCATCGAGCTCGTCGAGCGTGCGGCGCTCACACAGCATGTCCCAGTGGGTGCGTGGTGGCTTCACAGGCTTGGATTCAACGCCTTCGCCCTCCATGAGAGTGCCGGTCTGGCCGTTCTTGCATGGCCATTCCTCGGGGATTTCGGCATCATCAGCAAAAGGGATCTCGAAGATCTCGCCCGATGGGGTGCGGTACTTGGCCATCCTGCGGGGAGCTAGGTCGTGGTCACGGTCCGTTTCGTAGCTCACTGCGCCCATGCGACTACCACGGAGTACCCGGTCAGCCATGCTTTACCAATCCCTTCATTAAAAGTCTCGGCCTGGAGTGTAGGCCGTGCGATCTACGAGTATAACGACTCATATGCATAACGCGCCTTTGGCTCGGTTTGTTCCGCGCCAATGATAAATTTTTTATTTCGTAACGCTACGATATTGGTTGCTATGGATAACGATAGTGGGGAAGTGCTCTCCGACTGCGAATGGTGCGGTCGGCCATTTGCGCAAACACCAGGCCGTGGGCGCCGCAGAAAATATTGCAGTGACTCGTGCAAACAACGCGCCTATGAGGCGCGGCGAGGCATCCCAGCGCGGACACGCAACAGCCTCGAAGCATTTGAAAGCCATGAGGTTGACCCCCAGCGTGCAGAAGGTATTCGCGACCGACTCTTTGAGCTGAGGTGCGCAGCTGAAGATGTTGCTACGGCAGCCAAGGAGGGTGCGGATGCTGAGGAGATTGAGTCCTTGTGCGTTGAGCTGGTTACCATGGCTAAGAAGCTAGAAAACATTCGTTAAAGTCCGTTTAGGAAGGCGCGAACATGAGTGATATCGAGCGTGACGGCGAGACTGTCCGCGAAAAGAAGCAACGCAACAACAAGCCAATCATCATTGGTGGTGTTATTGCCGTTACTGTTCTCGCGCTGCTCGCAATTATTCCTATGGTGATGGCACTGATGGCTACGCCAGGTATCAAAACCGAGCCCATTGACACGGATGGTGCCAAGCCCGCCACAGCGGACATGGATGGGACGTGGGAGGTGCTCAGCCGCCAAGGTAAGAACTACACCTCGGCTGGCTTTACCTTCGATGAGTTGCTCCCGGGTGACGCTCGCACAACATCAGGCTCCACGACGGCTGTGAGTGGTGAAATGACCGTCGAATCCGGAACTTTGACCGCCGGCGAGATAACCGTGGATATGACCAATATCGTCACGGACCGCGACCGCCGTGACGTTAATGTGCGTAGGAAGATCCTTTATACGGAGAAGTACCCGGAAGCATATTTTGTTCTCACCCAGCCGGCGGATGTTTCGGCGCTACCAGAGGATGGAACCACGGGCACGGTGGAGCTAACAGGTGACCTGACTATTCGCGGTGTGACTAATGAGGTAACTCAGGACTTTACGGTGTTGCGTACCGGTGATCACGTCATTGTCCATACGGACATTCCGTTTAACCGTCTTGATTACGGAGTGGAGACGCCAGACTTCGTCGCGGCCAAGATTGCTGAGGAAGGCGAGATCAACATTCGCCTTAACTTGGTGAAGAAGGATTAGCCGAGGCTAAACGCCATCTCTTCCCCTTTTGTCCGATAATGTACATTATGTCAAGTAGGGTTTGATGGGGAAGATTCTTAGTCTTTCGGGCTAGCCTTTAGCGCACTCCCCGCCTGTGCCGGTGCGTCAGCGTGTATTGCACAACATCGAGCATTCCCAATTCAGCCATGGCTTGGCGTAGTGCGAGCTGCCAGACCCATAGGCGCCGGTACACCGCATCAAACCCATCAGCCGCCGCTTCACGTAGTTGGCCTTGGAATGTGGTCAGCTGGTGTTTGAGCGACAACGCCAGGTGATCCGGAGCGTGTGTTTCGCCGATTACCCGCAACCCGGTGTATTTATCGGCAATCTTCCTCAACTCGTCAGAATTGCTGTACTCCAACGATGGCCAGATATAGGCGCGCAGAGACTCCATGGCGTCGCGGGCGGGCCCTGAGATCTTCTCTGTGGCTGTCACGCATTGAATCACTGCCCTGCCGTTCTTCGATAGCAATGAATCCATCAGTTCCAAGCGGGCACGCTGATGCGGCTTAGGCAAGGTCTCCAGGTTCTCTGCGCAGACGATCGCGTCATAGCGTCCCGCGCGGCGTGTCAAAGCGCGTGACAGGTCTTCAGCCACACTGATGTGAACGGAATCCGCTACCCCAGCGAGCGTGAGACGCTCTCGCAGCGTTCGCACCACCGCCGGGTCCGTCACCACGGCATCGACAGTTGCGCGGCGTGACGCAGCCGCGATTGCCACTGCGCCCCCAGAGCATGGAATCTCGGCGACTTGGGTGCCGGCGCGGACCCCGGCTTCGTCGAGAAGCATGCTCACGCTGCGCGTCTGGGCGTCTCCGAGGTCATGCTTCATCGTTTCCAGAGGTGGCGCGAAATGTGTTGTGTCTACAAAGTAATTCGTGGGCTCCTTGCCACGCCCAGCGGCCGGCACGAAAGATTTATGGCTCATACGTTCCGTAGTGGGAACGCCCGTAGAAAAATGACCCGCGAATGCGCTCATGCCATCCCCGGCGTAGCGTGCGACGAGTTCCGGTGGAACCTCTCCCCCGACGAGGTGCGGATCTTCCTTAATATGCGGTGTTCGCGGGGCATACCCGGAGGAAAGCAGGCCCCGAATGACCTTCACCAGATCCGCGGAGGTATCCGTCCGCCACTCGCCTGCCATGTACCCTTCTGCAAGCCCCACCCATCCGCGAACGGCGATGCGCTCAAAGAGTTGTGCATGATCCACTACGAGGTCGTGGTCCCCCTCTGGCGACAGGTCAAGGCCTGCTTGGGCACAATGGCGGGCAAATTTCGCTTCCGCCATTCTCGCACGGATGCGCATTCCTGCAGCTGAAGGGATATATACGAGGGACGGCCAACGTTCGGCGTCCACAGAATCCAGGTGAGCAGAATAAGCGGGATGAGTGGGCACGTGCTTCAGGATAAACCTTTGGGATGCCCCATATGCGGAGCCACGGCGCGCTTAGAAAACAAACCGGCGTATGATCACATGACGGATCTGCCTATAAGGCTTCACCCAGGCTAAAACAGGCTCGCAACAAGCCACGCGCTCAAGAAGAAAACTTAAAGGAGTTTTTTACATGTCCGACAAACCGTACCGTCCGGCCGGAAACCGCCACCATGTTGTCATCATTGGCTCTGGTTTCGGCGGGCTCTTTGCCGCGCGTGAACTGGACGGCGCTGATGTGGACGTGACGCTCATTAGCCGCACGAACTTCCACCTCTTCCCGCCGCTCCTGTACCAGGTAGCCACCGGCATCCTTGGCAGCGGTGAGATTGCTACATCCACCCGCCAGATCCTGGGCAAGCAGAAGAACACGGACGTTGTGCGTGGTGATGTCACGGACATCAACCTGAAAGACAAGACCGTCACCTTCACCGAGGGTCAATTCACCCGTGTCTACGAGTACGACTCCCTCATCGTTGCTGCCGGTGCTGGCCAGTCTTACTTTGGCAACGACCACTTTGCTGAATTCGCTCCGGGCCTGAAGACCATTGACCATGCACTGGAGATTCGCGCACGTCTGCTTTCCGCTTTCGAGCGCGCTGAAGTCACCGAGGATCCGGCTGAGCGCGAGCGTCTGCTCACCTTCGTCATCGTGGGTGCAGGGCCGACGGGTGTCGAGCTTGCTGGCCAGGTTGCAGAGCTTGCCCACCGCAGCTTCCGCAACGAGTACTCCAATTTCCGCCCGTCGAGCGCAAAGATCGTGCTTCTCGACGGCGCTCCGCAGGTCCTCCCACCATTTGGCAAGCGTCTGGGCAGGAAGGCTCAGCGTGAGCTGGAGCGTCTTGGTGTGACCGTGTACTTGAACTCCCTGGTGACCAACCTTGATGCGGATTCCGTCACCTACAAGGACATGACCACCGATGAAGAGACCACGATTGAGTCTTACACCAAGATTTGGTCCGCCGGTGTCGCTGCTTCCCCACTGGGCAAGATGGTGGCAGAGCAGGCTGGCCTCGAGGTTGACCGTGCCGGCAAGGTGCCGGTAAACAAGGACCTGTCCGTTGGTGATCACCGGGACGTCTTCGTCGTCGGCGACATGATGAACCTTGACCGCCTCCCGGGTCTTGCCCAGGTGGCTATCCAGTCTGGTGAGTACGCTGCGAAGGCCATTAAGGCCGGTGTTGAGCAGAACCAGCAGCCGGACGAGCGCGAGGCATTTGAGTACTTTGACAAGGGCTCCATGGCTATCGTGTCCCGCTTCCACGCTGTGGTGAAGATGGGCAAGGTGGAAATCGCTGGTTTCATGGGCTGGATCATGTGGCTGTTGGTACACGTATCCTTCCTGGTGTCCAAGCGCAACCGCATCGTGTCCATGTTCACCTGGACGTTGAATGCTCTGTCGCCCAAGCGCTACAACCTGGTGTCCACGTTGCAGCACATGCACGCGCGGACCGGGCTGCTCCAGCTGCAGAAGCAGGTGGGAGACGATGCAGATAAGTTCGCTGAAATCCGTGACACCAAGGATGAGAACTAAAGCCCTACTGCTGTAAGATCCCGGCTATCTCCACTCCCCTTCTACATCTGAAGCGGGGTGGAGATTTTGTCCCTAATCCACACGACCCAGGAGTAACAAGGGGGTCCCCGCAATGCCGCCCAAGATTCCGTTGCCACGCAACCGAAAGGCTCCAGCACAACGCGAACGTCGTCCCCTGCCTGTTCCTGTGGAACGGTCGGTGGATTTTTGTCGCGTCTTCGTTGATGGGGTGAACCAACCAGGTACGTACCAGTTCTCCACCGCCATGCAGCGCGTGCAGGGCGCGGACAACGCCTATGTGTGGCTTTCACTCAAAGAACCCAGTGTGGAGCAAATGGAACAGGTTGCCGCTCTATTTGGGATCCACGAACTGATTGTTGAGGACGCGGTGACGGCCCACCAGCGCCCCAAGGTTGAGCGCTATGGGGATCAACTCTTCATTGTGGTACGCACAGTGGAATATCGCGATGATTCTGAGGTGACAGATCTCCGCGAGATCATTTCTACTGGTGAGGTCCAGATACTGATTGGCAGTAACTTTGTCATCACCATCCGCCACGACGCGGAACTACCCAACCTAACGCGTGAATTGGTGGAGGACCCGGAGATTTCCTCTCTTGGTCCGGCGGCCGTGGCGTGGAAAGTCGCTGACCACATCGTGGAAAACTACGCCCGGGTAACCACCTACCTGAGTGAAGACGTGGATGAGTTGGAAAATGAGGTGTTTACACCACGCCGAGAAATCAACATCGACAAGATCTACATGTACAAACGTGAAATCTTGGAGATGCGCCACGCTATTGATCCACTTGGTCCGGCACTCCGGACTGGGCTCTCCTTGCACAATGATCTGTTGAGCAAGGAGCTGAGCTCCTACCTGCGCGACGTTCAGGACAACGCGATGATTGTCACTGATACCGTGTCAGGCTTTGATGAGCGGCTGTCATCCCTTTTGGATGCTTCCGTGGCAAAGGTTTCCATGCAGCAGAACACCGACATGCGCACGATTTCTGCTGTGGTTGGTATGGCAGCGCTGCCCACGATGATTGCCGGAATCTATGGCATGAACTTTGAGTACATGCCGGAGCTCGGGTGGCACTACGCCTACCCCATTGTGCTCCTAGTCATGCTGGGCAGTATGGCAGCCATGTACTGGTGGTTCCGTAAGAACCACTGGCTCTAGCGCATCACCATGGTGCGCAGCGTGGTCACTGCTGCGAGCTTGCCGTCGTGCCGCATTTCAATCTTCCAGATCTGTGTGCGACTGCCCACGTGAATCGGTGTTGCCTCGGCTTCAATCACGCCAGACTGCACGCTGCGGATCAGGTCGGTGTTGTTGTTCATACCCACCACCGGTGCGCCGGCTGCTAGGTAGCCAGCGAAGGAACCCATGCTCTCCCCGATGGAGCAGAACACGCCACCGTTAACCAGACCGGCTGGCTGGTGGAGGTGCGGGCCAACCTCAATGGTGGCTACCATCTTCTCTGGGCCGAATTCTTTGTACTGGAGTCCGATGAAGTCATCGAACTTGGTCATCTGGCTGTTGAGGAAGGCAAGTTCCTGCTCAGTAAGTTGCCGTTTGCTGAATTCTTCGAGGTTGCTGAGGTCTTTGATGTCCATGCACCCAAACTGTAGCAACGAACACATTCCTTGTGGCCTGCTTAAGCGAGGATCTTTGTATGCTCTTTCCTATGACTTCGAATGACGCATCGGCGAATGCCACCTCTGCCCCCGCTGATTCCACCGCTGGTCTTGCACAGATTGGCGTGGTGGGAATGGCCGTGATGGGTTCTAACCTTGCCCGTAATTTTGCTTCCCGTGGCCACACCGTGGCTATCTACAACCGTTCCCCAGAAAAGACCCGCGCTGTGATGGAACAGTATGGCAATGAGGGCTCTTTCATTCCATCGGAGACTATCGAGGATTTCGTGGCTTCCCTGGAACGTCCACGTAAAGCTGTGATCATGGTGGCTGCAGGCGCCGGCACAGATGCTGTGATTGATCAGCTGGTTGAAGCGATGGATGACGGCGACATCATCATCGATGGTGGCAACGCGCTTTTCACCGACACGATTCGCCGTGAGAAGGAAGTTGCTGCGAAGGGCCGCCACTTCGTGGGCGCGGGTATTTCCGGCGGTGAGGAGGGCGCGCTGCGTGGTCCGTCTATCATGCCGGGCGGCCCGAAGGAGTCTTGGGAGACCCTGGGGCCGCTGCTTGAGGATATTTCCGCCAAGGTGGATGGTGTTCCTTGCGTGACGCACATCGGTCCAGATGGTGCTGGCCACTTTGTCAAGATGGTGCACAACGGCATCGAGTACGCGGATATGCAGGTCATCGGTGAGGCATACCACCTGCTCCGCTACGCAGCAGGCATTGAGCCAGCTGAGCTCGCCGAGATTTTCTCCGAGTGGAACCAGGGTGACCTGGACTCCTACCTGATTGAGATCACGGCTGAAGTTCTGCGCCAGGTTGATGCGAAGACGGGCAAGCCGTTTATCGACGTCGTGGTGGATGCCGCTGGCCAGAAAGGCACCGGCCGTTGGACCGTAAAGGAAGCACTAGATCTCGGCGTGCCCACCACCGGTATTGGTGAGGCAGTGTTTGCCCGCGCACTGTCTTCCTCTCTTGCACAGCGTCAGGCAGTCCAGGAGACCGGCCTTCCGGCTGGCCAGACCGCTGATTTGGCCAGCCTAGGTGTGGACAAGGAACAGTTCGTGGAGGATGTTCGCCGTGCGCTCTACGCATCCAAGCTGGTTGCCTACGCACAGGGCTTTGATGAGATTACCGCGGGCTCGCAGGAGCACGGTTGGGATATTAAGCCGCAGGATTTGGCGACGATTTGGCGTGGCGGTTGCATCATCCGCGCGAAATTCCTCAACCGCATCACAGAGGCCTACAACAACAATCCGGAGTTGCCGTCCCTGCTGCTTGATCCGTATTTCCGCGGTGAGCTAGAGAACGGTCTGATTGATTCCTGGCGCCGCGTTGTCGTTGTGGCAACTCAGCTGGGTCTTCCCATTCCGGTGTTTGCTTCCAGTCTTTCCTACTACGACTCGCTGCGTGCACAGCGTCTGCCAGCTGCGCTGATTCAGGGGCAGCGTGACTTCTTCGGTGCGCACACCTATAAGCGCGTTGACATGGAAGGCACATACCACACCAACTGGTCCGGTAACCGCGAAGAAGTGTCCTCCTAGAGCGGTTCGGGTTCACGAAAGCACCGGAGGAGGCAGTAGACTTCCTCCGGTGCCTACCTTTGACCAGCTGGGATTACCAGCCCCCATTGTCAGTGTTCTGAATAGACAGGGAATCACGGAACCATTTCCTATTCAGGCTGCAGCAATCCCAGACATCCTTGCTGGGAAAGACGTGCTGGGGCGCGGGCCGACTGGTTCGGGCAAGACTTTCACCTTTGGGCTTCCCATGCTGAGCCTTTTGGTCGGTGCGCCATCGCGCCCAGGCAAACCACGCGGACTAATTCTTGCCCCTACCCGTGAATTGGCGGCGCAGATCCGTCAGCGTTTGGATGATCCCGCAGCAGCACTCGGTATGCGTGTCCTTGAGGTTGTTGGCGGTGTGAACATCAACAACCACATTCGTTCCTTGGCCTCCCCTGTTGATCTTCTGGTGGCTACACCAGGTCGTGCCCAGGACCTGATCAACCAAGGCAAGCTTGACTTTTCCGCAGTAGAGATCACGGCTATCGACGAGGCGGATCAGATGGCCGACATGGGTTTTCTCCCTCAGGTGCGTAAGCTTCTGTCTGCAACCCCAAAGCGTGGCCAGCGGTTGTTGTTTTCGGCGACACTGGACGGGGACGTCGATAAGCTTGTGCAACAATTCATGCACTATCCGGTGACTCATTCGACGGCGCCTGTGCAAGCCGCGGTGGATTCGATGGAGCATTACCACCTTCTCGTGGGCACGCGTGAAGCACGCAACGATATCGTGCCCTTTATTGCGGCGCGTGAGGGAAAAACTGTCATGTTCATGCGTACGAAGCATGGCGTTGACCGGCAGGTGAAGAAGCTACGTCGGGTGGGTATCAATGCGCATCCGCTGCATGGCGATAAGGGCCAGGGGGCTCGTACCCGCGCGATTGAGGGCTTTGCGGACGGCTTCATCCCTGTCCTCGTGGCCACTGATATTGCCGCGCGCGGAATTGATATTTCGGATGTTTCACTGGTCGTGCACATTGACCCACCCGCTGAACACAAGGCGTACCTGCATCGCGCTGGGCGTACAGCACGCGCTGGCACCTCGGGCACCGTGGTCACCCTGGTGATGGATGACCAGCGAAAAGAAGTTGATCAGTTGCTTCGGAAGGCTGGAGTCGACGCGACCAAGGTGGAGGTCCGCGCAGGTGATGCAGAATTAGCTAAAATAACGGGAGCGAGAAAGCCCACCGGAAACCCGCTGCCCCCACCAGGACAGCCGGCAAAGGCAGGACAATCCTCGTCTTCCAACCACCGGTCGGCGCGCGGCAACAACCGTCGACGCGGAGGCAACCAACCACACCGCTCAGGCGCGCGCCGCCAGAAAAGGAGTTCAGGGCGCGGAAAGCGCGGCACCAACCGCTCTTCCTAGCGTCCCCGGCCCATGGACATTCTCATATCCATCCTCGCCCTTCTCGGGTTTATTTTGCTCACAGCCTCCACAGGCTTGTTCGTTGCTATTGAATTCGCTATGACGGGGCTGGAGCGCTCGGTGCTTGAGGCCCATGTCCAGGAAAAGGGCGATAAAACAGCCAAGGCAGTTCAGCGCGACCATTCGAATCTTTCCTTCGTACTCTCCGGGGCGCAGCTAGGCATCACCCTCACCACGTTGGCCACGGGCTTTCTGGCAGAGCCTGTACTCGCTCGATTCTTCGGGCCCGCGCTAGAACTCGTGGGTTTGAATGAATCTGCATCACGCGCTGTAGCCATCGTGTTGGCACTCATTGTGGCCACTATTTTGTCGATGGTCTTCGGCGAGCTGGTGCCCAAGAACATCGCCATTACTAATCCGTTGGCCACCGCGCGTTTCGTAGTGCCGCCGGTGAACGCTTTCAACACTGTGTTCGCCTGGTTTATTAAGTCCATGAACGCCTCCGCTAACTGGTTCGTGCGCAAGATGGGCATTGAGCCTGCTGATGAGTTGGCATCTGCCCGCTCTGGCCCAGAACTCGGTGCGATGGTGCGCAGCTCAGCTCAAGCCGGTGGTTTGGATAAGGAGACCGCGCGGATGATTGACCGGTCCCTCCAGTTCGGTGAAACCACGGCGGAGGAAGTGATGACGCCGAGGTCCACTATCGATTCCCTCGATGCTGAAGACACGGTCAGCGACCTCATTGCGCTGGCTATGGAAACAGGACACTCCCGCTTCCCCGTTCGCCGCGGAGATTTGGATGACACGATTGGTCTTGTCCACATCAAGGACGCTTTTTCCGTGGACCGTGCACTGCGCGCCACAACCAAGGTGGAAGATCTAGCTAAACCGATCAGCTCTGTACCGGGCACACTCGATGGTGATGCTGTTTTGAATCAGGTGCGTTCCGCTGGCTCTCAAGTGGTGCTCGTCGCCGATGAATACGGAGGCACACAAGGATTGGTCACCATTGAGGATGTTGTTGAGGAGATCCTCGGCGAGGTCTATGACGAATACGATGACCGTGAATCAGAGCGTGACTTCCAACGATTCGGTTCTTCGTGGGAGGTCTCCGGGCTCGTGCGCCTGGACGAATTGAGTGACCGAGTCAGCTACCTCGCTCCTGACGGGCCTTACGAAACGCTGGGTGGGCTGATCATGTTCGCCCTAGGACATATCCCCGAAGTTGGGGACACAGTGGTGTTGCCAAGGACTGAACAAGAAGTCCACGAGGATTTTGAAACCGGTAATGCGGGTGCCTGGATTGCACGTGTCACCCAGATGGACGGGCGTCGCCTGGACAAGGCGATTCTTACTCCCATTTCCCATGAGGATGTTGCGAGGTACCAGTCATGAGTCTCGGTCTAGCAACAATTCTTATCGTCGTTTTGCTCGCGGCAAACGCCTTCTTCGTTGCTGCTGAGTTCGCCCTAGTGTCGTCCCGCCGGGACCGCCTTGAATCGATGATCGCGCAAGGCAAAACGGGTGCGAAGAGGGCTCTCGACGCATCTGAGCATCTTTCCTTGTACCTGGCTGGTGCTCAGTTTGGCATCACCATCGCGTCATTGATCTTGGGTAAGGTCGCAGAACCTGCAATCGCCCACTTCTTGGAGCGTCCGTTTGAGTTCATCGGCGTGCCCGACAATCTGGTGCACCCGTTGTCCTTCGTTATCGCGTTGCTGTTCATCACAGTTTTGCACATCATCTTTGGTGAGATGGTTCCCAAGAATGTGGCCATTGCAGGGCCTGAAACACTAGCGGTGTGGTTGACCCCAGCCATGGATCTGTGGGTAAAGGTAACGCGTCCGTTGATTTATGGGCTGAACGAGATCGCACGCTTCACCCTTAGGCTGTTCGGCATTGAACAGCGTGACGAGCTTGATGCGACCGTGGATCAAGAACAGCTCGCTTCGATGATCCTAGAGTCCCGTGAGGAAGGCTTGTTGGATGCGGAGGAGACTCTGCGTCTAGCGAATGCCTTGAAATCGGAATCGCGCAACCTGAAGGAAGTAATGATCCCGATCGATCAGCTGGTAACACTCCCCTACTCACGCACCGGCATTCCGCTGTCTGTTCTGGAGAACGCGGTGCGAGAGACCGGGTATTCCCGCTTCCCAGTAGAGGGCTCCGGTGGAGCTTTGGTCGGCTACATCCACGTCAAGGACGTGCTCGATCTGCTGGACACGGATGAGTCTGGTGTCACGGATCCTCTGATCCCCTATAACCGTGTGCGCAGGCTGAGCATTGTGGATGGCTCCGGCAGCCTTGATGATGCCTTGACGGCTATGCACCGGCGCTCTGCCCACATGGCACAGGTCCGCGATAACGGTGAGCTCGTCGGCGTGCTTGCGCTGGAGGACCTTATTGAAGAGTACGTGGGAACCGTGACCGACTGGACGCACGAGGAAGACTAGTGGACCAGGTGGTTCTTCCCCGCGCACAGTGGGAAGCCGACGCAGCAGCGCATGAGGAGCGCACCCGCCAGTGGATTGAGCCGAACCTGCAACGTCGTGCGCGGGGTGAGAAGCATCCGATCTGGGACTTCCTCTTCGACTACTACGCTGTGCGCCCGGCGCATGTGTATCGCTGGCACCCGGGGTTAGGCGTCGCTTTAGAAGATGCGGCCGATGCCCCGCAGACCCGATGGCGTGACTATGCAATCAGCGGCGATGGCACGGTGACCGCGGATGTTGCGAGCTTTGTGGCCCACCGTGGACCAAGTCTTGCTAAAACGCTCGAGCTACTTACTGCTATGGAGCTCAACCGGCCACAGTTTGATTGTTTCGGGCTGCACGAGTGGGCGATGGTGTACCGCACCAAGAAGCCGCGCCATGATCTTCCGTTGCGTTTGGGCACGCGTGGGACAGCAGAGGTTGTGGAATCGCACACGCTCAAGTGCACGCACTTTGATGCTTATCGGTTCTTCACTCCACCGGCGAAGCCGCTGAATCTCACGGTGTTGAGCAACGACACGCGCCCCGCCCATGATCAGTGTGCCTGTTTGCATACCGGAATGGATTTGTTCAAGTGGGCTTTCAAAGCCGGCCCGCTTATTCCCGGCTCCCTTCTTCTGGATTGCCTCGAGTTAGCCATGGATATTCGCCTGTTGGACATGGAGGCCTCACCCTATGATTGCCGCCCGCTGGGGTACGGGGTTGTCGCAATAGAAACGGCAGAGGGGAAAGCAGACTACGTGGCACAGCAACGAGCTTTTGCGCAGCGTGCGGAACCTCTGCGACACCAGCTCGTGCGCTTCTACGAGCTCGCGCTGTCAGCCGATAAGCTGTAGTGCGGAAACTCACTGCACGAAAGGGACCTCCAGATGGGACGCCATTCCTCGGGGAAGAATAATTACGCACTGTCAAAGGGGGCCATTGCCTTCCTTGCCTTGATTGCGATTCTTGGGCTCCTTGCGGCGTATATCTTCTCTAACCGCAGCAACACCAATGATGAGCTCAATGCCGGTGGTACGGAGGAGGAGTCGTGTGTCGCGGGAGACCTCGCGTTGCCAGTCGCCGCTTCCTCCGAGGAAGTTGGGCGCATGCTTATCGACGTCTACTCGGAGACCGCCCCCGTCGTCCGCGACTACTGCGTCCGCCCGGTGTATGTGGATTCACTGGCGGAAGCTGCAGTGTATATTGCTCCGAACACTTCCATCTCCCATACCGAGTTGGAAGAAGCCGGACGGGCAGCAGCAACGAATGAACCGTTGACGGTGGCGTCCGTTCCAGCGGGTGTTGCTGGTTCCACTGAGGTTAAGCCTGACACCGTTGATGTGGCTACGGTGGATTTCCCCATTGGGGATCAGCCTGAGGCCTCAGCTCTGGTGGCCGCTAAGCTGGCCCCTTCTGAAAGCGAAGCAGTTGCTGCTTTGACCGAGCATCGCATCGCGTCTACCTCGAAGGCCGAGTTGAACTCCACTCGTCTCATTGCCACAGCGGAGTTTGCCACCCCTGAAGGCTTTAAGTTCAGTCGGGTTGAGGGAGCCGACATTGTTTATTCTGCTATCCCCTTGACCACGTCGGACATCGTCACTGAGGATCAAGCCCGTGCCGGCCAAGCTTTTGCTGACACAACCGGCAAGCTTTTCACCGGTGATGGTGCAACCAAACTTCCTGTCATCGCTGAATCGGTGTGGGCCGCTGCCCTGCCTGAGGGTGGCCGATTGAAGACTGGTAGCGTGGACAACAGCACTGAATCAACAAACATGGCAACTGCAGCATCCACAGATACGCTCTTTGTTCTAGATACGTCCGCGGGCATGACCAACTATGCTTCTGCGGCCGAGGACGGTATTGCCCAGGCAGCGAAGAAGCTTTCCGCTGCGGGCCACCGTGTTGGTCTATGGAACTACTCCTCTCCCTTGTCCCCTGGAGTGGCTAACGGCTACCGTACCAATGTCGCCTTGGGAGACAACGGCGAGGAGGTCGCCAGCGCAGTCACACGCTTCCTCAACGACGGCAGCCCTCAAACCCACGAGGTTGTTCTTGCCGCGCTTGCTTACGCCCAAACAACTGCGAGTGCTGAGAACCCAGTGCGCATTGTCCTCGTCACCTCCGGCACGTCTGATGCGTCCACCCCGATCGCTGAATCGATCAAGCAAGCCGGGGACGCCAGCGTCGAACTGTCAGTCGTCCACGTTGGTGGCGGCGAAGAGGATAAGGATCTTGCCTCCGCCGCACAGTCTGCGACAACAGCGGCGGATGCTAAAGCGCTGCCTCAGGCTATCTTCGGCGCAGCGGCTGTACGCTAGCCACCCCATAACCCAAAGGAACCTGCTGCCTCATATTGAGGTAGCAGGTTCCTTCTTTAAGCTTCGGAAGTTTTAGGAGCTACGGCGACGGCGGCGGTCAGCCAGCTCATCTAGAGCCACCACGTTGTCAGAATCTTCCTTGGACTCGATGTCCCCAATACGCTCGGATGGGAAAGCGGAGATCGTGCCGGTGAGTTCCTTAACAATCTGCGGGACAGCAATAGCAAACACGCCCTGGCCACCACCGAGCAGATCGATGATTTCGTCGTTGCTGCGGCATTCGTAGACCGTTGCACCGTCCGAAACAAGGGTGATCTCTGAGATCTCGCCGACACCGCGGTCGCGCAGGTTGTCCACAGCGAGACGGATGTTCTGGAGTGAGATGCCGGTGTCCAACAGGCCCTTGACAATCTTCAGAACAAGGATGTCTTTAAAGGAGTACAGACGTTGGGAGCCCGATCCGGTCGCGTTGCGGATGGAAGGACGCACAAGATCAGTGCGTGCCCAGTAGTCGAGCTGCCGGTACGTGATGCCGGCAACTTGGCATGCGATGGGCACACGGTAGCCAACCTCATCGGAAGGACCCAGATCAAACAGGGTCTCCTGGACTGGGGCCTCGATCTCGCCGTCGGCGGCGTAGGTGTCAAACGTACTCACGTAATTACTCCCATGAAGTTTCAAAAGGGGCGCACTAGTTATTAAATGCCAAGCTTAAACTTCGGTCAAGACTTCGACGCGCAACACGCCGTAACTTAAACCTCTACTTTAAGTTTAGTCCTATCTTGCACCATTGTCATCTTAAATAACAACAGTAGCTTTTACATCACTAATCACATAGGTAACAGCTCTAACTGTGCGAGGTGTCTAAGTGGGTGGCAGTGATGGGGGTTCTACTCCCCAGCTTCGCCGAACCCGAGATCCCCTTCTTCAACACCAAGATCGCGCATGAGCTGCTGGAAATCTGCGTCAGCTTGTGCATCCCCACTCGCAGATTCGGGGTGCCTCTGGGGTTGGCTGTTCGTGTCCAATTCAACATCAAAATAATCAGCGGCGTCTTCTGGGGACAACCAGATAGAAGCTTGATTAATCACCTGCTCATCTACCTCGATAGGTAGATCCATCATCGAAGCAATGATGAAGAGATCAGACGGACGACAATCAACTTCAGTGCCATTGTCCATGGTGATCTGCCCCATAAAAACACCGTTGTAGTAACTGCTGATTTCAAGGGCTGAAACGCCGGTTGTGGAGTGTGCGATGACTTCGGTCAACACATCGTGAGTATCCGGTCGCTTTGGTTCCCACTCAGCAATCCGGCCGACGAGCTGCGCGCCACCAACGGGCGGTAACCAGACAGGAAGGAAACGTTGGCGTTCCTCCCAAAGCAATACCGCGCAGAGGAAGTTTTCGGGCCCGATGGGAAAGACTCCACAGAGCTTAACGGGTACTGTGCTCATGGAGCGACTACCTACCACTTGAGCGCCGCAGCTCGTTCTTCACCAAAGATGTGTTCAGTGCCAGGATCTGGCTCATCATGTTTTGTGCCATTTCATCAGCCTCCTGAGCAGCAGAAGCCTTCCCTGATTTCGCCACTGGCTGGGTCACGCTAGCGATTAGATCAGCCTGACGTACTGCAGCTTGGCGCAAGGTCTTGATGTGGCGCTCATCCAACCCGAACTGGATCAAACCATGAACGGCGGAAAGAGCGCGGACATCATTTGCGGAGAATAATCCTGAAGGATCAGGGTGAATCAAACCTGCTTTGATACAGGACTCCACGAGCGCCGGATCGCACTTCGCTTGCTCCGCCAACATGTCATCGGAGAAGCGGGCTGGCGCCTGGGCCGCAAGACTGTCGGTGGTGAAGAACTGCTCTGCTGGCTGTCCAGGAATCAGGGCGGCTACTGCGCCATTGTCCATGGCTTCAAGCTGCTCACGGATGACCTTAAGTGGAAGATAGTTATCGCGCTGCGTTACCAGAATGTATCGCAGGCGATCCACATCAGCGTCTGTGAAACGGCGGTAACCAGATTGGGTGCGCTCGGGCGAAATTAACCCCTCAGATTCAAGGAAACGGATCTTGGACACCGTGACATCCGGGAATTCCTCACGCAAACGTTTAATCACCACACCGATAGACATGGTTTTCACGCCCGTGCGGGGGGCGGGCGTTGCGGGAGTAGTCTTCCGGATTGCGCTCACGGCGTTCAGTTCACCTTGAAGGAGGGGCTAGGGGTACAACAAAGTCGCCTCGTCGATGACGAGTGCTGTAACGGGGTTTATGCGTTGTCCGCAATAAAGACCAGACGGAACTTGCCAATCTGGATCTCATCGCCCGTGGACAGTGCCTGCGAGTTACGTGGCTCACGGTTGACGTAGGTGCCGTTGAGCGATCCGACATCCACAACCTCAAACTCGCCTGCGTTACGGCGGAATTCAGCGTGACGGCGGGAAACGGTCACGTCATCGAGGAAGATGTCAGCCTCTGGGTGACGGCCGGCGGTGGTGGTGTCCTGGTCTAGCAGGAAGCGTGCGCCAGCATTCGGGCCACGCTTTACTACGAGGAGGGCTGCGCCCTCAGGCAGGCCCTCAACGCCGCCTACGTTCTCAGAGGCGGTAGCTCCCGTCTCCATCTCCTTCAGAAGATCGGCACGGAATACCGAAGTGGTTTCTACCTGTGCCTCCGGCGTACCGGTGTTCTCGCTCATGTCTTCTCCTGACGTTGTCGACGGAATCAAACTTACCGAACAAATTTCAGTACAAAATTTAGTCCACGATCATCATACCGGCATCTTGAATCACTGCGAGTTAGAACCGGCTGAGTCGCAGCGTTTTCACAGTCTCACCTGGAAAAAAGGAGTTCCGACACGCCGGAGCTAGGCGTTCCAGTAGCCTCCACTGCCCTACCGGAACATGTTGGCAATACCCGAAATGACGGAGTTGCCACCGCCTGACAAAGGGTTATCGGAGACCATATAGGTCCAGGTTGCGCTGGGCCGTTTCCAGCCGGCGTCTTCCATGTGGGCCCCGGCATCGTCGATAAGCACACTATTGAACGTGTCTACTGCCTGTTCAACCGCACGATTGGCCAGGTGCTTGAACTCGCGCACGGCAATGCGGTGGTACTCAGTCAGGGGCGTCTCACGCGCGATGGCGCGCAAGTGGATGGACTCTCGCACCTCATCCATGTGGGCCAGATGTTCTGACCATTCGTCATCCAAGTGGAAAAGCATGATCTCACGCGCAGCTTGTTCCAGAACGCCCTGATCAATGCCCGCAGCCTCAAGCTCAGCAGCACGCTCCGAACTACGCTCAGCGAGCTCAACCCAAGCCCGGTCGGTGTCGAGGAGGGTGGCGCGGCGTTCGTCGATAATCGCCCGATGATCAGCCAAGAGTTGGTTGTACTTCCACGTCTGCGCGTGGATTTCCAGCAGCTGTCCCTCGGTCACGCGCTGGCAGTGGGCGATGAAATCATGAACGCGCTTGGTGTCAATCCGGCCAGTCTCATCAGGCTGTGCTGTGATCTGCTCATCCGCGCCTCCTGCGGTGACGATGTCATCCTCCAAGGAGACGAAGAACAGGCTCAAACCCGGATCTCCTTGGCGTCCAGCGCGCCCACGCAGCTGGTTGTCCAAGCGTGCTGTGCGGTGGCGTGCAGTGCCGATCACAGCCAAGCCACCGAGTTCCACAACAGCATCGCGGTCAGATTCATCCGCACCGCCGAGACGAATATCAGTACCGCGACCAGCCATCTGGGTAGACACGGTCACGCGACCCAGATCACCGGCTTCGGCGATGATGCGGGCTTCTTCCTCATCGTTCTTCGCGTTGAGCACGTTGACGGTAATCCCCTGCTCCTCCAATGCCTCCGCGAGCGCCTCCGATTCAGCCACGTCATGTGTACCCACGAGAAGCGGCTGGCCAGTGGAGTGAATGTAGGCGATCTCCCCCACCAGCGCCTTGAACTTATCGTCCATGGTGGCGTAGATTCGATCCGCTTCGTCGAAACGTTGTAGCGGTTTCGCCCGCTCAATCGTGGACACACCAAGGTCATAGAACTGGCGGAGCTGATCCGTTGCCTCCACCGCCGTACCGGTCATGCCGCACACCAGTGGGTATCGGCGCATGAGAGCCTGGAGGGTAATGGAATCGAGGATCCGGCCCCCTTCGGAGACATCCAAGCCTTCCTTCGCCTCTACAGCGGCTTGGAGGCCGTCAGGCCAGCGCTGCAGCTCGGCCACGCGGCCGCGTGAGGCATCCACGAGGTCGATTTTGCCGTCCTGCACGATGTAGTGGACATCCCGGATGAGCAGGGCCTTCGCGTGCAGCGCCAAATTCACACGGACCAGGATGGTGCCAATGTTCTCATCGGAATACAACGAATCAATTCCAAGGGCCTTCTCAATCTTGGCCGCACCGTCATCGGTGAGGAAGACATTCCGGCGGTCTGAATCGATGGTGTAGTCTTTGTCTTCGACTAGATGGGACACCGCCTCAGTGATCTGGCCGGTGGCCTGCTCCCCCGGTTTCGAGCCGGCGAGGACGAGGGGGACCAAGGCTTCGTCCACAAGCACACTGTCTGCTTCATCGACGAGCGCAACATCTGCTGGGGCCTGGACTGTCTGGCTTCGGTGCGTGATCTGGTTGTCGCGCAGATGATCAAAGCCGATCTCGGCGACAGGCGCGTACACAATGTCACTCTTGTACGCCGCAACGCGCTCTTCGCGTGTAGAGGCCTCCGTGACCGACGCGACCGACAACCCAAAGAACTCCACGAGTGGTCGCATCCACTCCGCATCGCGATGGGCGAGGTAGTTATTCACCGTGATCACGTGCACCCGTTTTCCGGTCAGTGCGAAACCCGTCGCCGCCATCGCTCCAACGAGTGTCTTGCCTTCACCCGTGGCCATCTGGATGACATCACCTTCGAGCAGGCGGAGCACCGCCTGGTTCTGTACCTCAAACGGCGTCATGCCGAGCGTGCGCGTCGATGCCACGGTGAGCAATGCGAGGAACTCCGGCTTCTTCGAAATCTCCCCGTTCGCAACAGTCTCCCGCACCGCCTCAGCGATCTGCGCGTCGCTGTACTGCTCATATCCAGCGATCAGCTCATGCGCTTGCGACACAATGCCTTTCGACTTCTTGTTGTTGCGCTCGGCGGTTGAGCCCATCGCCTTCCAGAACCAGTCAAACTTGCCCATGGGGCAACTTTACGTGACCAGCCGATTACATCAATCAATCCCCCGTGGGGTAATCTAGCGGACGTTCGCCTCATGCAGGCTTAACGCTTGCGCTTATCGACGAACAGCGGGCTGTGGCGCAGTTTGGTAGCGCACCACACTGGGGGTGTGGGGGTCGCAGGTTCAAATCCTGTCAGTCCGACAAAATCTTTTCGGGGCTTATACTTCAGGTGAAATGAGTCACACTCATTTCACCCTTTCGCTATTTTTCCACCTGCCCGCAAAGGACACTGGTATGGCGACGAAGTCCACCGACCCCACTCAGCCCAACAAGCCCAAGAAGCTCAAGCGGAAATACAAGCAGCTGAAGCGCCGCTATGAGAAGTTTCCGGAGCAAGTCAAGATGACTTTCAACATCCTGGGCACCGTTGCACTCTTTGGCTTCTTCATTGTCATGTCCTTCTTGATCATGACGATCCTGTGGTTGTTTTTCACTGTCCCCTGGTTAGCCTCTGGTTTGTCATTGGCGCTTTTCCTTCTCATGCTTAGTGGAATCAACGGATGGACCAAAAACGGAACGTACCTTTTCTGGGGTGCGATTGGTCTTACTACGCTTCTGGATTATCCCGGAAATCCGATTTACTACAGGCCCTTTGAAAAGCTCTTCCTCGAGGAACGACAGTTCGTTTCCGGCACCGCGACCATTGAAAAACCTTCGGCGGGTGAAACAGTGCTGAGCGGAAACAACGTGATTGTCGATGCTGCCGGGGACGTCATCTACGACATCATCGACTTCCACGTCTTCCTTTACCGTCTCGCTTTCTACGCCATTCTTTATGGCTCCCTGATCACCATTCGGGGCTACTTGCCAAAGGGGGAGGTTCCAAAGAATCAAGCTGCGTGGTACGGACCATCGACGATCACGGACTAAGCCTTAGACCCCGAGGAAGACGTCGACTAGCGCATTAGGTGTCGGATTCGACGACGCGGTAGTTAGCCCGGTTGACGAACTTGGACGTTGCACGCTTAGCGACGAGCAGCCCAATGAAACCAAATGCCCACACGGCAAGGACCGCGAGCCAGCCGATGCGGAAGGACTCCCAGGTGTAGTTGCTGCCTGTCGAAGTGGCGTCGAGCAAGAAGCCAACGCTCGGCGCAGCAATCATGGTGGCAACGAAGCCGCCCATGTTGGCCAGGCCGGTGCCGGTGGCCAGAATCTTGCGGTCAACTTCCTCACGGACGGAGTCAAAACCGAAGTTGGATTTAGCACCCATTGCTGCCATCAGAATGTTGAGCACAATGACTGCCCAGAAGGCAGGCGGGTTAGTGGGCAACAGGAATGCGACCCAGATGAGAAGGTCCATGACGGCGATGATTGCCACCACGTTGATGCGTTTGCGGCCCGTGCGGGCGGAGATCATTCCCATGAGTGGGCCAGCGAGGATGACGGCCGCGGTGTTGATCACCAGAACGGAACTGGCTTGAGCCGGGCTGAGTCCCAAGCCCAAGGTCATCAGCGGCATGCCCCACAGAAGGGTGAAGATGCACTGGTGCATCAGGCCGGTCCAGTGAGTGAAGAAGCCCTGCCAGCACACCGGGTTGGTCAGGACCATCTTCAAGGTTTGGCCGATGGTGAGGCGCTCCGATTCGGTGCTACGGTGGGCGTTTTTGTCTTTGCGGGCGTCGGGGGCGTCGGCAAGCGCAACGAGCCCCACGATTACGATGATGAGGCCGGCGGTACTGACGGACAGGAACGCGGGCACCCACCCCGCGGCATGAAGGATGGCCAGGAACGGGACGGCGGAGATGAATTGGCCTAGCTGGCCCAGTCCCGCGGTGAGCTGTGTGAACAGCGGAGTCAGGCGCAGCGGGAACCATAGGGGCAACAAACGCATGGCTCCCAAGAATGCAGTAGCGTCGCCCGCACCAATGAGCACACGAGCAGCGACTGCGAGTGGGTATGACGTGGTGAACGCGATGATCACCTGGCCGATGGCCATGATGAGCGCACCAGCGACCATTGTCTTCTTAGGGCCGATGCGGTCAATGATGATGCCGGTAGGAATCTGCGCCAAGGCGTACACGCCCACCTGGACAGCGGTGAACACAGCCAGCTGGGAGGCGTTGATGTGGAAGCGATCGAGGGCCTCCACGCCGGCAACACCGAGGGACGTACGGCCGACGATTGCCACGACGTAGGTAAGCAGAGCCGCCACCCACACGACAAGCGCGCGAGCAGTCAGCTGCTCACGCGGGTTCTTTGGTGTGGAGTCTGCGGGTTGGCTCCGTGTTGCTTCCGGTTCACGAGAATGACGCTGATTTTCCACGCGTCTCATGCTAGACCTGCCCCACAAACTGTGTATCGGCGGGTCGTGCTCTCCCCATTAGGGGGAGAGCACGTTTCGTGCTTCTGGACAATCTGCCGGTGATGCAGACTTCAACCTGCGGATTTGTTACTCACGTACTTGGTTGCGGTCTCATTCCATGGGCTGTGCGACTGCCACCGCTCATTGGGTTTCTCGTTGCCGGCTTTGCGCTCCATGCCGCTGGCGTAGAACATGTTGCGGCACTCGACCTCTTCTCCGACATCGGCGTGAGCCTCATGCTGTTTGCCATTGGTCTGCGCCTCGACCTCAAGGCGTTGACCGATGAATGCGTGATCAGTTCAGTGGCCATGTACCGCGAAGATGTCGAGGACCTGGAAGCCCTTGGCCTCAACGTTGTCGTCCACCTCCAAGACGGTGCCGGCGAATCCTTGGCAGAACGCACCTTCATTGAGAACAGGCACCGGCAGCTGAAGGCGGAGTAAACCTATGCCCCACTCTGGAGCCTAGTTGCGCCGGGGGATGCGGAAAAAGTCCAGGATCGTCTTCGTCGCAAAGTTTTTGCTTGTTAGTGCGCCCGGCCCGATGTCGATGAGACCGCCGGGCCACACGTGTCTACTGCCCTCGAGGCGGTAATGCTCCAGCGGCGCATCGCAATGCTGCCAGGTGAGTTTTTGTCCCGGACGTTCAAAGGGTTCAGCGATGGGCTGTGGGTGGCAGTGATTCCGCTTCTCCGCTTCGACGAGAACGCGCTGTACAGGCTCATAGCGGGTGTGATACCGCCAGCCGCCTTCATAGTCGATGACTGGATCGGCAGTGCCATGGAAGTCAATCTGCTTCATGGGCACCGGCGCGCACCCCTCAAACACCTTCTCGTAGTAGGCGGCTGACACAGTGGCAATACCGGTGAGATGGTGTGGCCGATGGCAGGCTGCATACGCCACAAATCCGCCGCCGTTGGAGTGGCCGGCAGCGAACACACGGGCTGGATTAACCGGATAATCGCGCAGCATCTGCTCACGCACCGCGTCGAAAAATGCGAGGTCCTCCTCCCCCGTCGTCGTTGCGTACGGTGCGGGAGCCCACGAGGTGTTCACGCCCTGCATGTACACCACAACAGCGTGGGCGGAATCAAAGTTCGTGGTGGCGCGCATCTGATCCATGGTCATGCGGTAGCCGTGAAAAACCATGATGAGTGGCAACCCATCAAGCGCGTGCACATCCGTTGGTGTGGAGACGAGGTATTCGCGTTCATGCCCGCCAATGTGCATCGTGCGGCGGTGCGTCGTCGTTGGGCCATTGGCCATTGGGCGGTATTCCGGCGGTTCGTTGAAGACTTCCACGACTTTGTCCTCAACCGCGGCTTTGCCCGGCAGTGAGCCGCATGCGCTCACATGAAAGCAGCTCAACAGCACCACAGCAGCAGCAGCAACTGCTGAGCGGAAAGCAGATTTTAGGCGGGCATTTTTCACTCGTTCTAACCTACGCTACTTGCCCAAAAATTCACGTCCTACCCAGACACCAGGTACATTGCACCCCATGAGTTTCGGCCCGGAGCAACATCGCTTCATTCCAAGCAAAAAGAATGCGCCGGGGTTCAGCGACGAAACAGCACGCACGTTCACCGCGGGGGCGTTTCAAGCAGGAGCATCGCTTTACGACGATGTCCGGCCTTCCTACCCTTTCGCGGTTTCTGAGCTTGTCACTGATGCGACAACCGTGATTGATGTCGGTGCAGGATCGGGCAAACTCGCGGCAGATTTGCTGACCCCTGGGCGCACGGTCTTTGCTGTGGACCCGTCAGCAGACATGCTTACCGTGTTGAAGCAACAGCACTCAGCAGTACATGCTTGGCGCGCAACTGCTGAGGCAACCGGGGTGCGGGATAGTTCGGTGGACGCCTACGTCAGCGCGCAAACCTGGCACTGGGTGGACACTGCAGCAGCAAGCGCGGAGGCTGACCGAGTAGTCGCACCTGGTGGCAAGCTCATGTTGTGCTGGAACACGCTGGACGTTTCCCACTCATGGGTACTGCGCTATTCCCGCATCTCCCATTCCGGTGACGTGCACCGCGAAGGTTTCTACCCTGAGGTATATGCCCCCTGGTCCCTGACTGAGGAGCTTCGCCTGCGCTGGTTCCAGGAAGTCACCACGGCTGATTTGTTCGCGTTGGCTAAAACGCGGTCCTACTGGTTGCGTGCATCAGACACGACGCGAGCGAAGGTAGAGGCGAATCTGAGGTGGTACCTCTACGAACGATTGGGGTTTGAAGAAGGAGATCGGATTCCTCTGCCCTATCGCACCGACGCATTCTTGTATGAGCGTGCTTAGTGCTCAGCCCAGGTGATACCAAAGAAATCGAGAATAATCTCGGTGACATCAATGCCCCGACTGCGTGCCCAGATTCCTGCTGGCCATTCATGGCCCATGCCCTCGACAGGAATGTGAGCAGTCCGCGCCTGGTCGCCGTTGCGCTCAGCGAAAGCAGTGGCAACATCCCGTGCTGGTTGGATGACTCCCCCGCCACCACGGTTTTCACCGGCATAGGGCACAACGTCGTCCCAGGTGCCATGGATATTTAGGTAGTCAATGGGAGATCCTGCAGCTAGCTCATCCGCACTCGACCGGATGGCACCGGCAACGGTAGCTGCACCGGCGTACTTGTCTGGGTTGTTTGTGGCCAGAACAGCAACGAGCCCACCGCCATTGGAGAATCCGGCGAGGTACACGCGCTGCGGATCAATGGAGTACGCAGAGCTGATGTCAGCAATAATCGCTTCGATCAGTGCGGTGTCTTGCTCCACCGTCGTGATGGCATAAGGCGCTGGACTCCACGCCAGGCCCTGTCCAGTGGGAGTGACAACGACAGCGTTGGCTACGCCAAGGTTTGTGCCAATGAGAAAGTCGTAGCCATTATCCCCCTTGCCGTGAATACCCACGATCAGTGGCAACGGCTCACCATTATGCGCCGTTGATGGGACAGAACAGTGGTAAGAAAACTGCTGTGTTCCATGACCGGGCACGTCAACGGTGACAGTGCGAGTGCTGCGAGGGTGTGGCACGACAGTTGGCTCCTAGCGGCGCTTCGGGTTGCGCTCACGTACGCGTACGGCGAAGCGCACTGGAGTGCCGTGGTAACCGAACTGCTCACGGAACTTACGCTCCAAGTAACGGCGGTAACCAGCATCCAGGAAGCCAGTGGTGAACAGCACGATGGTCGGCGGACGTGTGCCCGCCATGGTGGCAAAAAGCACCTTGGGCAGGCGGTTATTCTTCATCGGCGGAGGGTTAGCGGCAATTGCCTCACGCAGCCAGTTGTTCAGCTGGCCGGTGGAGATGCGGCGATCCCAATTTTCCAGTGCCGTGATCATCTCCTGCTCCAGGCGGTGCAGACCGCGACCGGTCTCGGCGGAGATATTGATCTTGGATACCCACGGCAACTGGTTTAGCTGCATGTCGAATTCGCGGTCAAAGTAGTACCTGCGGTCCTCATCCATCAGGTCCCACTTGTTGAAGGCAATGACCATGGCCTTGCCCGCATCCAACACCATGGAGATGACGCGTTGGTCTTGTTCAGTGATCTCCTGGGATGCGTCGATAAGCACGACGCATACTTCTGCCGCATCGATCGTGCCGCGCGTACGCAACGAGGCGTAGTACTCATGCCCCGTTGCGTTCTTGACCTTCTTGCGTAGGCCAGCAGTATCAATGAAGCGCCATAGCTTTTGATCCAGCTGGATGAGCTCATCCACCGGGTCAACCGTCGTGCCGGCAACGTTGTCCACCACGGCACGGTCAGACTTGGACAGCTTGTTCAGCAAAGAGGACTTACCCACATTCGGCTTACCCACCAGGGTCACGCGGCGTGGGCCCTCCGTGATGGAGTTGGCGGACTTGGGTACTTCAGGGAAGAGACGGATGATCTCATCCAAAACATCCGCACCACCGCGACCGTGCAGAGCGGACACTGGCCACGGATCGCCCAAGCCGAGGGAATAAAACTCCGCAACGTCCGCCCACTGGGACTCAGACTCAAACTTGTTCGCAACAAGAATGACCGGCACATCAGAGCGCTGCAGGTTCCGTGCCATTGCGGCATCGGACTCTGTCACGCCGACGTGGGAATCCACGACCATGAGGATGATGTCTGCATCATGCATCGCTGCTTCTGACTGGTGCGCGATAGAGGCGTGAATGCCCTTGGCATCCGGGTCCCACCCACCGGTGTCCTGTACCCAGAAACGGCGGCCTGCCCAGTCAGCCAAGTAGCTCACGCGGTCACGGGTCACCCCTGGGTGGTCCTCGACCACGGCTTCGCGGCGACCCAGGAAACGGTTGACCAAAGAGGACTTGCCTACGTTCGGACGGCCAACAATGGCAACCGTGGGAAGAGCTTCCTCCAAGTGCCCATCCGCATTGATGCGCTGAACGCCAAAAGCAGCTTCGACCTCAGCCCAATCCTCCTCGGACATGTCGTTGGTGATGTCAACATCACCTTCGGAATCCTCACCGTAGTCGGCGGGGCCGAACTCCGATTCGTCGAAAAGCTGCTCAGCTTCCTCCCCATATTCAGAGATGAAATACTCTTCGCCCTCATAGTCCGCGGGGTTGAACTCGGTGTACTCGAACTCCGTGGGCGCATCTTCCGAAAACTCGTTGTTGTTGCGCTGGTCAGTCATCATGCACTCCTTTCAATCAACGCGATGAGGGTAGCCAGGACCTCGTCCTTGCTCATGGTCGAAGTATCGATGATCTCCGCATCCTCGGCGGGACGAAGCGGACTCGTCGCCCGCGAAGAATCCAGCTCATCGCGGCGGATCACGTCGGCGAGCACAGTGGCAAAGTCGACCTCGCGCCCAGCGGAGACATCTTGGTCATAGCGGCGCTGCGCGCGCACCTCCGGTGAAGCCGTGAGGAAGGCCTTTGCCGGCGCGTCAACAAGCACAACCGTTCCAATGTCACGACCCTCCACGATAGCGCGGTGCGCGTCACGTGCGAGTTTGCGCTGCAATTCCACGAGGTTCACGCGTACCTCCGGAATCGCTGACACAGCGGACACATTCTGCGTAACGTCCCGTTCGCGGATCTCCCCCGAGACATCCTCCCCAGCAAGAATCACTTCGGTAGAATCCGGATCATCGGAGACTTCCAAAGGCAGATCACGAGTGACCTCAATGACGGCAACCGTATCAGCGGGGTCCACACCAGCACGGAGCACAGCCAAAGTGGCCACCCGGTACATCGCACCGGTATCCACATACTTTGCGTTGAGCTGCTTAGCCAACGCGCGGCACGTGGTGGATTTACCGGTCCCTGACGGCCCATCAACAGCAAGGATCAATCCGCCATCAGGCATGTTCGTCAGCATTGCCGGGTTAGTGTTTTGGATCTTGTCGGTGCTGCTCATTTACATCTCCACTGCCTTGTACAGAGCCGTCAGCTCCGAATCATTGAGCGCACGCATCGCGCCTGGTTTCAGCTCTCCAAGCTGAACCGTGTGCACTTTCGTGCGCACGAGACGCTGCACCGGGTAGCCGGCGGCCTTGAGCATGCGGCGGACGATGTGCTTGCGGCCCTCATGAATCTCCAATCGGATCAGCGATTGGCCTTGGTGAGTGTCCACGATCTGCACGTAGTCAGCCTTGGCCATACCGTCATCCAGCTCAATTCCGTTCTTGAGCTCGCGCACGAGTGCTGGCTTTGCTTCGCCCAGCACTGTGGCCAAGTACGTCTTGGACACGCCGTAGCGTGGGTGCATGAGGCGGTTAGCCAGCTCACCATCATTGGTGAGGATCAGCAGGCCTTCCGTGTCCGCATCAAGCCGGCCCACGTGAAAGAGGCGGTTACCGGCCACAACACGGTCAGCCACAACATCGCCCACGCAGGGTCGGCCGAACTCGTCCTCCATGGTCGTGTGCATACCGCGTGGCTTGTTCAGCGCGAAGTACTGGTGATCCTCATTCACATTCACACGCACACCATCAACACGGATGATGTCCACGTTCGGGTCCACGCGCACGCCCTGTTGGCGGATGATCTTGCCGTTGACCTCAACGCGACCTTCATCAATCATCACTTCGCAGTTCCGGCGCGAGGCAACGCCAGCCTGCGCCAGGACCTTTTGCAGACGAATGCCTTCTGCTTGACGACGTTTCTGTGGCCTACCCGTGCGGTGATCCCGTTCGTCCGGACCGCCGAGTTCCACTGCCTTGCCCTCGGGGGCGACGGGATCTTCACGGTAGTCCCACCAGTTATCAGCGAGCGGGTGCGGTTCTTCTGCCGCCTTTTCAGCAGCGGCACGACGCTCACTCAAGCTGACGTTCTGGTGTTTGGCGGGCTTTGCGTTGGAGAGCAAGAACTTCTGGTCCTTGCCCCGATTCTGTTGATTGTCATGGCTCTTGTTCGAGCCCTTATCCGGTGAGCCTTCTCGGCGAGCGGTAGGTTTCATAGTCCCCGAATCTACCAGGCATCTTCGATGGAATCGACTTCCGGAAGCAGCGGTGCCAAGTCTGGCAATCTGTCCAAAGAATCGATGCCTAGCTGCTCCAAGAACAGTTCGGTGGTGACGTAGCGGTGCGCACCAGACGATTCATCGGGTTCCACCTCAGCGATGAGTCCACGCAGAGTCAACGTGCGCATGACACCATCGACATTCACTCCTCGAACACCCGCTACTTGGGCTCGCGTCACCGGCTGCCGGTAGGCAACCACGGCCAGTGTTTCCATCGCCGCGCGACTGAGTTTTGTTTGCGTACCATCCACCAAGAAAGCTTCTACTGCATCAGCATTCTCTGGCCGGGTGTACAACCTCCACCCTTCAGCTGTTTCACGCAAGTCCATTCCAGAGCCACGGTGATCCAATTCTTCCGCCCACTCTTTCAGAGCTAAGGCAACATCTTCTGGGGCTGCATGCAAAGCACCGGCGAGGTCCGCCACGGTGGCGGGTGTATCGATCACCAGGATGACGGATTCAATCTGTGAGCGCAGCTGCGAGACCATGGGCAGGTCCGAGTTCTTCTCCATGTTCCCTACTCCCAGTTCTGCGCGGCCACCACCGCGGGATCCACATTTTTACCAGTCCACGCAATATCCAATTGCCCGAGGGCCTCCTCCTGCTGGGCATCAATCGCATGGGCCTTATACAGCTCTAACACTGCCAAAAATCTGCCCACAACTTCCATTGTTTTAGTGCAGTCACGGGTCAGCGCGGTGAACGTAAGCCAATGATCTGGGCCGGCGAGTTTTAGCGTGTCCAAGATCTTCCCGGCCTGCTCCGGCACAGATACGGCCTGGGCATGCACGTGGTCAGTGCGCACTGTTTCTGGTGGCTTCGGCCGAAAAACAGAGGCAGCTAGCTCCGCGAAACTGCCCGCTGTGTGTCCGAGCTCCACGGGCGGCATGAGATCGAGGAACTGATCCTCCATTCCCACTGCGCGGGGATACCGCCGCCGGGCATTGGTCTGCCATTCCTCAAAACGATCAGCCACCTGCTGGTACGCCCGGTACTGCAGCAGGCGTGCGAACAAGAGGTCACGGGAAGACAGAAGCTCCAGATCTTCCTCGTCATCCTCACCACTACGCGGCAAAAGACGCTGTGTTTTGAGCGCTAAAAGAGTCGCCGCCGTGACTAGAAACTCAGTGACTTCATCCAACTGTGCTGTCTCGCCCAACAGACGCACATATTCAATGAACTCATCAGTAACTTCAGCCAAGGCGATCTCAGTGATGTCAAGCTTCCTGGCACCAATGAGGTTCAGCAGCAGATCATAGGGTCCCTCGAAGTTATTGAGAACAATGGTGAAACCGGTGATCTCTGGCTGGTAACCCTCATTACCAGCCATCGGTCGATTCGTATGCGTTGTTGTCATGCCGGATCAACGGCTCCCCTACTAGCGCTGGGAAGTGCGCTCGATGACCTCAAGCGCCAGATTTCGGTACTGCTCCGCGCCTGGTGAGTTGGGTGCCCACGTGATAATCGGTTCACCAGCGACAGAAGTTTCTGGGAAGCGGACGGTGCGGGTAATCACGGTGTCAAAAACACGATCACCGAAGACTTCCACCACACGATCCATGACCTCGCGGGCGTGGGTGGTGCGACGGTCAAACATGGTCACCAGGATGCCCACGATGTCCAAGTCGAAGTTAATGCGGTCACGCACCTTCTCCACAGTGTCCGCCAGAAGGGCGAGGCCACGCAGCGAGAAGTACTCGCACTCCATCGGGATGATCACGCCATGAGAACACGCAAGAGCATTCACAGTGAGCAAGCCCAACGATGGCTGGCAATCGATGATGATGAAGTCATACTCCCCGCGCACTGGGCGCAATGCGCGGCCAAGGGTTTGTTCACGGCCGACCTCATTGACCAATTGGATTTCCGCGGCTGACAGATCAATATTGGCCGGCACGAGATCCAAACCGGAAACATTCGTGCGCTTAATAGCCGAGTGGATGGAAGAGGTGTTATCCAACATCAGGTCATAGACCGTAACTTGATCCTCATCTTGAGTCACCCCAAGACCGGCAGACAAAGCGCCCTGCGGATCCAAATCAACCAGCAGGACTTTACGTCCCTGTTCCGCAAGGCAAGCGCCAAGATTGATGGATGAGGTGGTCTTGCCCACGCCACCCTTTTGATTAACCATGGAAATGATCGTGGCCGGGCCATGCTTGTCCAGTGGCTCCGGCTGAGGGAGTTCGCGCAGTGGGCGTCCAGTCAGTCCGACTGCTGCCTGCTCCGCATCGAAGAGTCCTTCGTCTGCCACAGTCCCGCCCTTCATTTTCAGGTCGACCAAACATTTACTGCCCGTCATCTTACACGGGTGTTATTTACCGCGTAATGCGTCTGATCCCCTTGTTTTCGCAGTGTGTTTAGGAACGCGGATGGGCGGTACGCCAGACCTCACGCAAGTTCTCTGGAGTGACGTGAGTGTAGATTTGAGTCGTTGTCACACTGGCGTGACCGAGTAATTCCTGGACGGTACGGACATCTGCTCCACCCTCAAGAAGGTGTGTTGCAAAGGAATGGCGCAGAGTGTGCGGTGAGATGTCTTTCTCAATCCCCGCGCGCGAAGCCGCATCTTTAATAATTGTCCACGCGCTCTGCCGGGATAGCGCTCCCCCGCGCTTGTTAAGGAATAGTGCATGAGACTTGCCCTGTGACAGGGCGGGACGACCACGCACTAAGTATGCGTCTAACGCCAGATTCGCCGTGCGCCCCACCGGGATAATGCGTTGCTTGTCGCCTTTGCCAGTGACCTTGATGTACCCGGGCATCTGGGAAACATCATCCACTACCAAACTGAGCACTTCAGATACACGTGCTCCCGTGGCATACAGAATCTCCAACAAGGCCTTATCGCGTAGGTGGTGAGGGGTGTCGGTCAAGCAATCGTCGAGAAGCTTGCTCACCTCATCAATACTCAAGGTGTCAGGCAGCTTCTCCCCCTGCTTGGGTGGTGAGACGCGTGCTGCAACATCCGCAACCACAATGCCCTCAACGGTGGCGAACTTATGCAGACCCCGGGCAACAACAAGTGCTCGGCTGGTTGAGGATGCCGCCAGTGGCTTCCGATACTCATCGCCCCGGCGAAGATCTGCGACATAGGCCTCTAAATCAGCAGCAGTCACTAAGGCGAGATCCGTTTTGCCAGAGCTTTCCAGCCAATCAACGTAACGCCCTACATCACGCCGGTAGTTGCTTAGCGTGTTCTCTGAAACACCCCGCTCAACAGCGAGGTGATCAAGCCACAATTGGCCAACTTCCCGTGCCTTCACTACATCCCAATCTTTTTCATATCGGGCTGGACACCTTGGTGCTGGCGCCGTAGCGCCATGTGAGTCGGCCGCACATCAAAAGGTGTGTCAGTGGAACGGGGAAAAGAGCGCCCCGCGAGCACATCCGATGCGGCGAAGATGCCGGCTATCGCAATCGAATTGATAATGCGGCCGGACATAACGGCTTCACGCGCATCCTCAATGTGCATCCAGGTGAAGCCCATGTCTGCTTCTTCATCCTCGGCTTCAGGGCGCTCCACCTCAGTCAAACCAGTGGCCATGAAGACGCGTACTGCTTCTTCGGCGAAACCCGGGGAGGTAACCAAGTCCAACAAAAGTGACCAGTTCTGCGCTTCAAGCCCAGCTTCTTCGACGAGCTCGCGCCGTGCTGTAGTCAGCTCATGCTCACCTGCAAAATCGAGCAGACCCGCAGGAAGTTCCCACAATCGCCGTCCTACGCTGTGGCGATATTGCTCAACGAGGGCGATACGGTCCTGTTCATCCACGGCAACGACAGCCACGGCCCCGAAATGTTCTACGATCTCGCGGTGAGCGCTGACACCACCTGGCATGGTCACCGAGTCGCGCCGAAGCGCCAGAATGGGCGCGTCCACAAGAAGCTCGGAGCTCGTCACTGTGAATTCATGTCGCGGGGATTGTGCGTGGGAAGTCATGGCACCAGTTTAGGCCCGGCTCGAACAGACAAGCCGGGCCTAAGCGCAAGCTTTATTCAGCCGACTCAGTGCGTGGACGTTCCGGGGCGGGCGCCTGCGCGTTGGAGGCCGAGCCGTAGGCACCAGACTTACCGCCTAGCTGTTCAGCCAGAGCGAGGATGGTGGAAATCCTTCCGGTTTCAGTGTCGAGGGAATCCACGGTGGATACCGCAGCGCTTGCCTCAGCATCGGAGCGAATCAGCTCGATGGATCCATGTGGCCCCGCCGCGCCACGGCGACCGGCAAGCACAACGGCATCCCCGCGTGAATCCAGGCCTTTGGCAAGGTCGGCGAGAACCGTCGCGGCAAACACATCCGCATCGTCCTTGACGCCATCGCCCTCGTCGATGCTGCCACCGGTGACCACAATGATGCCCTGTGCCGGGGTGATCGTGCCATCGGCGTAATCGATGAATCCGGCATCACGCAGTGCGTGCAGGACCAGTGCGCGGTCTTCGACCGTGGCCAGCGGCTCATTCTTGTCCACGTCAAACATCAACGCAGTGCCCAAGGACTCGCCAGCGTGCGTACCTGAAGTTTGGTTGTCCACAGAAAGTTGTGCGCCCGCCGGCAGGGTGTTCGCGACGATGGAGCGCAGCTCATCTGCACCATCCTGGGAAAGGAACTTGTCGGTTAGAGTGATCTGCCCGGCTGCCGTAGCACCTGCCTGTTGGGCAAGAGACTCGACGGCTTTCACATCATCCTCATCGGCGTTAGGAGCCCGCACAATGATGTAGGGGCGCTGTTCCAACGTGCCCTCCACAATGCGTTTGGAGTGGCCAGCCAGAAGCGCATTAGCGGAATTGGCCTCCGGGTTTTCTGGGACCTCACCGTCCTGCTTGTTTGCCTTAGCTTCACCCCGGTCGGCGGAGTCGATGTTGTTGAACGCGTAATCCGAAATAGGAGCCAAGGAGGGCGCTACCACCAGGGTTCCCAGGGTAAGGCCACCTGCAAGGCCCCATGCGAGGCCACTGGCAACCCATCCGGCACCGCCGGTCTTCTTTTTAGACATGTTGTTGCGCCCCTCCTAGCGCTTGAAAAGGTTTTGGACGGTCAAGGCGAAGTTGTTCCACGTGTCAATGAGGTTGTCAACGAACGTCCCGTTACCCATGAAGCCGACAATGAGGACCACAGTGGCTAGCGCCACGAGCAGGCCCAGAATTGCCCACGCCCACGCAACACCGGAGCCAGAGCTGGTCTTATACAGATTCTCAATCACCGTGGATTCCACGATGCGGTTGCCGGCCTTGAGGCGCGTCAGCATTGCAGCCGGGGACGCTGCCAGGTCATTGCCGAAAATACGGTCCAGGTCGACGAGATCACCGACGGTGACAATTGTTTCGGCCTGGTGAAAGACAGCCAGCAAGACTGCCAGATCCATCGCCGAATCAGCAGCTGCCGGAAATGTCACGGCACCAACACCAAGATCCTGGATGCGTTCCAAACCAGCTGCATGCCCATCCGGGTCGGCTGGCAGGATCACCCGCGCATCACCACGCAGCGCGTCCGTGGAGATATCTGCTGGGTCTCCAACGATGAATTCGCAGCTGTATCCCAGATCAAGCAGCGTGTCAGCGGCACTGCCAACGCCGATGATGACTGGGCGGTATTCACGAATGAAGTTCCGGAGATTGGTCACTCGCTCACGCACATCAGGAGTGGGTGCGACGATGAGGACTTTCTGGCCATCCATGACATCGCCAAGTTCGGGCACACCTACACCGTCCACAAGCAGCGGCGATTCGGAATGGATGAATTCGATACTGTTGCCAAAGTAGGCTTCCATATTCTCAACAAGGGCGCGCTGAGCATCATCAAAAACCTTGTCAGCGGTCTCCCTGCCCAGGTAGTCAGTCTGCGCGATGACCTTCTTGCCCACGACGAGTTCGCCATCAGCGCTTAGCGTGGCTTTCTTGCCATCCCGAAAGGCTTCGCGCGTGGTAGCACCTGCGCCCTCATAGAGCGGGATCCCAGCGTCCAGCAGAAGCTGCGGGCCATAGTTCGGGATATTGCCTGTTGAGAACTTCCCAATGTTCACCACAGCAGCCGGACGCTTTTCCACTAGCGTCTGAGCCTGACGTCGCGTCAGGTCAGGGGCATCCACGACGGCGATATCGCCTGCAGTGAACTTGCGCAGACCTTTGCCCTGCGGAGTGCAGTCACGGAGGTGGCCATGAATGGGGGCAGCGGGCTTCTCCGTCGCGTCTGGCGTGGCGGGGGCTGCGAGAGTGTCAGGGGTACCAGCCTTCTGCGGGGTTGGTTCTTTCGCCTCAGAGGCATTGGAAGTTGAGCTCATGACACGTGATCTTGCTGTATCAACCAGCAATATTGGTGGAGGCGCGCTGTAAGAACAGCTCTGTTTTTAGAATGCAGCGATCTCTGCCTGGGCGCGCTCCATGAGCTCATTAGCGTGCGCCCGGCCTGTCTCCGAATCATCCATGCCGGCGAGCATCCGAGCGAGCTCCTCAATGCGCGCGTCTCCCTCAAGCACATCAACACCGGACGTCACGGATTCATCGCTCACATTCTTCGACACATGCAAGTGTGTCGTAGCGTATGCAGCAACTTGCGGAAGGTGCGTAACCACAATGACCTGGTAGTTTCGTGCTAGACGAGCCAAACGTCGTCCAATTTCGACGGCAGCGCGACCGCCGACACCGGCATCCACTTCATCAAACACCAACGTCGCGCCACCCTGCTGGCTAGACAGAATGACCTCTAATGCGAGCATGACGCGCGAGAGCTCACCACCAGAGGCGCTCGAAGCCAATGGTTGTGGCTCAAGCGCATCGTTCGGGGCCAATCGCAATTCGACGCTATCAGCACCGTTACGGTCGAATTCTTGCTTATCGACGGACACAGTCACCCGCGCCTTCGGCATCGCCAGCCCGCGCAGTTCCTCCGTGACCGCTTCCTCCAATTTCCTAGCCGCAGCAGTCCGGTCCTTGGTCAGTGCTTTTGCCGCAGTGGTCATCTCTTTCTCGCTGGTTGCCACACGCTTCCTCAGCTCTTCAATTGCCTCCGCAGAAGTATCAATCGAGGCCAGCCGCTTCACTGCCTTGTCACGCCAAGCAAGCACACCTGCGATATCCGGCGCATACTTCCGGGTAAGGCTTTTCAGTTCCTGCTGACGTTGGAGCAAGCGCTCCAGTTCATCTGGATCACTTGGGAGATCGGAGAGGAACATACCCAACTCACCAGAGACATCAGTGAGAACCGCTGCAACATCTGCCAGCTGGCTGCCCAGTTCCCGCAAATGGCCGTCACTGGCCTGTTGCAGCGTTGAAGCAGCCTGGCCAATGAGCGTTGAGGCTGGATCCGCACTTTCCGCACCGCTGTTGTACTCCCCGACGGATTCTGCCCCATCAATGGCGACGAGTGCGCCTTGCGCGGACTCGCGCAGTGCATCCACATCCTGCAAGCGGTTGATCGTAGCTACTAGGTCAGTGTCCTCCCCATCTTGGGGGTCAATGCCGTCGATTTCATCCACGGCGAACTGGAGGCGGTCGACTTCTTGCGCTAACTCACGGCGCTTCTCTGTACGCTCGCGCAGATCCTTCGTCGCCGCGCGCCATTTCGAATAGGACTCGCGGTAACGCTCTTTCAATGGTGCGATAGCCGGGTCAAAAGCATCCAACGCTGCCAGCTGTTCTGCTGGGGCCAACAACCGGAGCTGATCATTTTGTCCGTGAATAGTCAACAGGTGGGAGGTGAACTCAGCCAGTGTCGCAGCCGGGACAGTCCGCCCGCCGAGGTGAGCTCGGGAACGGCCAGATGCCTTCACCGAGCGGGCAGCAAGGTACTCGCCGTTCTCATCCGGCTGCGCTCCGGCGTCTTCGGTGATGGTGGTGAGGGCGTCCCGTGCGACGTCGCTAAGCAAGTGCGTGCTGAAAGCACCTTCAACAGTGGCTTGCGCAGCGCCCGTGCGTACCTTCGATGCATCCGCGCGCCCTCCAGTAAGCAAACGCAAACCGGTGACAACCATTGTTTTACCCGCACCTGTCTCACCAGTGAGAACATTGAGTCCCGGCGAAAATTCGACGGCGGAATGCGGGATAACGCCCAGGTTATCGATAGTTATTTCGGTGAGCATAGACCTACCGTTGCGTCACGTTATCGGCGTAGGAGAAATCATCCTTGACCACGGGACCGCGCCAGCCATTGACCGGCAGATGAAGTTTGCTCACAAGGCGATCAGTGAACGGCCTGTCGTCCAGACGCACGAGGCGAACGGGACGCTGTCCGCGTACAACCTCAAGGCGCGAGCCGGGCGGCATGTCCAGATGGCGGAAACCATCTAACACGACGTTGGCGGGAGTGGTAGTGATCAGCGACTCAACTGCGACCTTGGAGCTGGGCGAAACGACAAGTGGCTTTGTAAATAGAGCGTGGGCGTTATTGGGAACCACCAAAATGGCGTCCAACTCCGGCCATAGAATCGGGCCACCCGCGGAAAACGCGTAGGCCGTCGAGCCCGTTGGTGTTGAGATGAGCACACCATCACAACCAAACGAGCTCACCGGACGAAGATCAACTTCAAGGATCGCATCCAACACACCACGGCGGTCTAGGTTCTCCAAGCTCGCCTCGTTAAGAGCCCAACCCGTACCCACGAGGTCGTTGTTGTGGTCATGCACCGTGACATCAATGGTCATTCGGCTATCAAGGGAGTATTCGCGGTCGATGACACGGCGAATTGCGGTTTCCAGGCTGTCCTCTTCCCACTCCGCCAAAAAGCCAATGTGGCCCAAGTTGATACCAAGGATTGGCACATTTTGGGCACGTGCAAAACCAGCGGCGCGGAGGAATGTGCCGTCACCGCCAAGGACGAGGACAAGCTCGCAGCCTTCCGCTGCATGTTCATCTGGTTCAACCCGGCACAGCTCGTCCAGCGCCGGGTAATTACCGGCGTAGGGCAATTCCTCATCGCCCAGCAGACGAACAGTGAAACCGGCCTCGAGCAGCAACTCAGTTGCGCGGGCAGCAGAAGCGATATTGCCTTCACGGCGTGTATGAGGGACCAAAAGAACAGCGCGGTCACTGCTTGTTGCCATTAGTTTTTCGGTCCTTCCTCTACTGCCTGCTGAATCATAGCGGCCAACTCGCCTTCACTCGGAACGCTGTGGCCACCATCCTTAACCAGCCATAGGAAGTATTCTACGTTCCCACTCGGCCCGGGAAGCGGAGAAGCCACTGCAGCACGACAACTTAGGCCTAAAGTATGAGCGAATTGCGCGACCCCCAGGGTCACTTCCTCGCGCAGCTGCGGTGAGCGCACAACTCCCCCGCTGCCGAGCCGCTCCTTGCCCACCTCAAACTGTGGCTTCACCATAGGTAGCAAGTCAGCACCGTATTCCAGACTGTCTGCGATAGCCGGCAGGACCAGTTCCAGGGAAATGAAAGACAGGTCACCCACCATCAACTGCGCGGGTCCACCCATCATCTCCGGGGTGAGGTGCCTGATATTGGTCCGGTCCAACACCGTCACGCGCTCATCGTTTTGTAGGCGCCACACCAACTGGCCATAGCCCACATCAACGGCGACGACTTCTTTCGCCCCGCGGCGCAACAGCACATCGGTGAAGCCACCGGTAGAAGCACCCGCGTCTAGGGCCCTCTTCCCGGCAACGTCCAACCCGAGTGGCTCGAAAGCCTCTAGCGCCCCAAGTAGTTTGTGCGCACCGCGCGAAGCCCAGTCATCGCCGTCAGCTTCCGCGACCTTGATGGACACGTCCGGTTCCACAACGGTGGCTGGCTTCTTAGCCACAAAACCACCGACTTCAACGTGGCCAGCCTTGATCCACTCCACAGCCTGTTCGCGTGAACGTGCGATCTTCCGGCGCACAAGTTCCGCATCCAGACGTCGACGCCCTGGTGCCATGCCTAATCCCCCTTCTAAGCCCGGTCCTGGAGTGCCTCGGCGAGCACCTCATACGCTGCCTCATACTCGGCTAACTCCGCCGCCAGATCATCCATCGGCTGGGAGAGCACAGCCTCAAAACGCGCGGTCAGCTCCGCAGGCGTGATCGCCGGCTTGCGGGGATCACGTGGCTTCGGCATCGGGGTGTTATGAGATTGCATGAGCTTTACCACCACGCCTTAATCGCCGTGGCAGCTACAGGCGATGCAGCCTTCACATCGATGAATTCGGGCTCGTCCTCAATATTCCACGCCACACTTACAACAGTGCGCAACGCTTGGAGCCACGTCGCGTCCTCGTTGCCACCATCAAGAATGATCACGGCCTCCTCCGAAGCACGCTGTTCAACCGTCGCGGTGAACCCGCCCTGAACAGCTGGCGCTAGAGAGCTAAAGTCCCCTGCATAGCTGGTCAACACTCGCAAGTCCTCCGCTATAAATGTTGGGCGTTGGCCGAGGGGTGCAGCAATCAGTGCCCGTGGACCCGAAACACCAGTGAGCACATGCAACGTGTCCATCCCCGCTGCCACCCCACCGGCGATATCCGTATCCAACCGGTCTCCCACTACCAATGGTTTGTGTACGCCGAGTTTTTCCTGCGCTAGATCAAACATCGCGCGACCCGGTTTGCCGGCGGCTTCGGGTACAACGCCAGTGGCACTGGACACGGCAGCGACCATAGAACCATTGCCCACCATGAAACCGCGCTCAGCTGGCAACGTTGAATCCAAGTTACTAGCCAGATACACGGCACCATTGCGGATAGCCAGCGCTGCCTCGGAGAGCTGCCGCCACCCGGTGTCCGGATTGTGCCCGTGCAGAACCACCGCCGGGTTGTCATCCGCGGAATCCACAACGACGAAGCCAGCCTCACGCACCAGACCCTTAAAAGAATCGGCCCCGACCACTAAGACCTTCGCGCCGGGATCCGCGTGGCGTTGTGCAAGCACGACCGCAGCTTGCGCCGACGTCAGCACATCCCCTGCGCTGGCATCAAGGCCAATAGCGGCGAGTTTGCCTGCCACTTCATCCGGACCTTTGGACGCGTTATTCGTCACATAGGCCACGGCGCAACCCGACGCGGTGCATGCGTTGATGTTTGCAACGGCATGTGGGATGGCGTCGCCGCCGGCCCACACAGTGCCGTCAAGATCGAGCAACAGCGCGTCATAAGGCGCGATCACGCTCATCGCTGTCCCCCTCTACCCCAGTTCCGTCAGGCGCTGCTTGGCATCCGTCCACTCCTCGTCGTCCACAGCGGCGACGTGTTCAAACCAGTGGCGCGCCTCATCAGTTCGGCCAATCTGCTGCAGCGCATCTGCGTACGCATACGCCAGGCGGGTCTGCGCGAAGCCGTGTGCGCTTAAGCTCGGATTCATCTGCTGCAGCGTTGCTAATGCCGATTCATGCTGGCCCAGGTCATGGCGCGCACCGGCGACGACAATGGCCAATTCAATCCGGGAATCCGGGTCCAGTTGTTTCACTTCCGGGCTACGGCCAATCTCAATCGCCTTCTCCGGCCGGCCAAGTCCACGCTCAGCGTCAGCCATGACAGCCAAGAGACCTGGGCCACCGCTCATACGGCGTGCGGCGCGCAGTTCAGACAGTGCTTCCTTCCACTCCCCAGCGTGGTACGCGGCAATACCTGCTGCTTCACGGACCACACCAACACGCCCAGCACGGTTCTTCGCAGCACGTGCGTGGGTCAGTGCCAGCTGCGGATCATCTGCCATCCATGTTGCGGCCATGATCATGTGTTTGGCCACCTTATCCGCGTTGTCCTTAGCCAACACGCGGAGGTCCTGAAGGACCGATGGATCAAGATCGGTCGGATCAATATCATCCGGCAGCGAGGGCTCTTTTTCCTTCTGCGCCATGCGGTCCTCACGGAAGCCCTGGCGGTAAGGATTGGATCGATCGTGGCGCACCTTGCCATCGCTGCCATCACGACCAGCGCCACCACGATTCGCATGCGTACGGCGGCCATGGTTGCCGCCCTGACGGTCATCTCGACCGCCGTGGTCACCGCGTGCGTTCCGGTCGCCACGGGGATTGCGGTTGCCACCGGACCTTCGGTCCTGGCGTCCTTCGCGGTTCTCCCGGTTATTGCGTGAATCCCGGCTGCTGTTCTGCTTGTTGTCCTCGCTCATTGCGTCACCTACCCGTTCACTTTCACGCCGGAGAAGTTCTTCTTGCCACGGCGCAGCACAATCCAGGAACCGTGGAGCAGATCTGCTTCGGTCGGCTCCCAATCCTCCGAATCGATGCGCTGGTTATTCGCATAGGCGCCACCTTCCTTGATGGTGCGGCGTGCAGCTCCCTTCGACTCGGCCAAGCCAGTGCCCACGAGCATGTCGACGATTCCGCGCGGCTCACCCGCATTGATCTCAAAGACCTCTGTCTCAGACACAGCAGCAGCCAACGTTGCCTCATCCAGATCCGTCAGCTCGGCGCGACCAAAGAGAGCCTGGGATGCCAGCTCAACGTTCTTCGTCGCTTCTGGGCCGTGAACAAGGTCAGTCATCTCCTGCGCCAGCTTCTTCTGCGCGACGCGTTTGAACGGGCGCTCCTTGACCTCAACCTCGAGCTCATCCAATTCTTCCTTGGTCAGGAAGGTGAACCAGCGCAGGTAACGGATCACATCAGCATCAGCGGTGTTGATGAAGTACTGGTACCAGCGGTACGGGCTGGTCATCTCCGGATCGAGCCACAGCGAGCCACCACCGGTGGACTTGCCAAACTTCTTACCCTCAGAGTCAGTCACTAACGGCACGGTCAGGGCATGTACGGACTCACCATCAATACGGCGGTTGAGATCCACCCCGGCAACGAGGTTGCCCCACTGATCAGAGCCACCAACCTGCAGCACACAATCGTGGCGGCGACGCAGCTGCACGTAGTCATTGGCCTGCAACAGCATGTAGGAGAATTCGGTGTAAGAGATACCGTCGTTTTCCAGACGGCGCTTCACCGTGTCGCGAGACAGCATGGTGGACAAAGAGAAGTGCTTGCCCACATCACGCAGGAAAGTGATCACGGACATCTCATTGATCCAATCCGCGTTGTTCACCATGATCGCGGCGTTCTCACCTTCAAAGGAGACAAAACGCTCAAGCTGACCTGCAATGCGCTTCGCCCAATCGCCGACGGTGTCGGCCGAGTTCATGGAGCGCTCCCCCACATCACGCGGATCACCAATCATGCCCGTGGCGCCACCAGCAAGCACGATAGGACGGTGTCCTGCTTCCTGGAAACGGCGCAGCATCAGCAACGGCACCAGGTGGCCAGCATGCAAGGACGGACCCGTCGGGTCAAAACCTGCATACAGTGTGATCGGCGCCTGCGCCGCCTCACGCAGGGAATCCAAGTCAGTAGACTGATTAATCAGTCCGCGCCACTCGAGTTCATCAATAATGTTTGCACTGTTAGCCATAGAACAGTTCTTTCACGCCTCGTTGAGTTGTAAATGGATTTTCAAAAAAAGAAAGATGGGCAGCCCGAATCCGGGTTCTATGCGGCGGGATACGGCTCAGCTTCGTCGATAAGCAAAACCGGAATGCCTTCATCAATGCGATAGGCAACGCCAAGCCGGCGATTGACCAGTAACTGCTCGTCCTTGAGATACTCCAACGGCCCCTTGTCCTGCGGACACGCAAGGATGTCAAGGAGCTGAGGGTCAAGCGTTGGAGTGTTCGCCGTCATGGTGCTTCATCGTACCTTGTTCAGTTCTCATCCAACCCAGGCAGGTCACCGAAGGCTTCCCGCAACGCCCGCGCCTGAGAGTCCAAAGCACGCAGGTTCTGGTCCAAGATGCCCTGCTTCACTTTCTCCGCAGCGTTCGTCAACGTAGTCAGTGAGCCAGTGACCACGTCAGCAGCTTCTGGGCTCCGGTACTGCGGCGCGTCCAGGTATGTGGCAATCACCTCCGGCAGGTAGATATTCACGATGTTCCAGATGGTCTGCTGGTGCTGCGGGGCAGCTTCCAGGTCATCCCACTCGTGTAGGACGAAACGCAGTGTCTCCTCCAACTCAATGGCCTGCAGGTGAACCGACTCCGGCGGCTCCACTCGGTAGAGCGGCTGAAGAACCTTATAGAGCTTTTGATCCAACTGTTTTCCCGGTGGCAGCAAGGGTGAGGTGTTCGCGGGAAGAGCTTTTTGCCGCGGCGCTGGAGTCAACAACACGCCTGCACCCCACGCGGCTGCCGCAACGACAGGCCAGAGGAACCCAAGGCCAACCACCACGTGCGCTCCCACGACCGCGGTGGCAAGACCCATGCCCACCATATTTTTCTTGGAGCTGAAAAAACTATCGCCACTGAGGGCTGCCGGGAGGCGGTTATTGGTACCCACGAATCTCCTTGAAGGCGTCACCGAGGTCACCGTTAATCGCATCAAACACAGCGCCACCGGTCATATCCGCCAGTTCCTTCATTTCTTCAACGTTTGCTTCACCGTACAGGATGACAAACACTGGGACCTTACCCTTGTTCGCGGTGACCTTGGCATAGTCATTCTTGAAGTCCGCCATTCCACGACCCGCCGTGACCTCACCATCCGTGAGTAGCACGATCGATGTGATGCCTGCATCTGGGTCAGCCTTCTCAGTGACGCTTAGAAGCGTGTCGTAGATATTTGTTCCGCCATCGGCGACAAGACCGTTGATGTAGTCAAGGAACTGCTGCTGCACGGCAGGAACAGTGGTGCTGTAGGTGCCGGTGAGAGGTTCCCACGGTTCGGAGGAGAACTTCTGGAAGGTCACGGTCTCCCCATCGCGCAGGGACACGTTGCCGATCGTGGTTGCTGCAGTGCCATCCACCAGCGACGTCATGATCTCCTTGAGTGAATCAAGCCGTTCCCCTTCCATCGAACCCGAGGTGTCCAGCACAAAGGTCGTGTTGCCGCGTGTGCGGTATTCATTGTTGTAGCGCTCAACGAGATTCTGAACTGTGCCGTATTTACCTGGGAACGGCAGCTCAATGACCGTCTGGGTCTGCAGCGCTGCTGGCATGTTTTCTACATCACTGACCGGGCGACGGAAGGAATCGGCGATCAGCTGCTGGTGCTCAAGCAACCAGTCTGCCAGAGCCTTGACCTGCCCTGAAGCCTCCTGATTCGCAGGATTAGCCAAGGTGGACAAAGGGTAATCCGCGGAGACAACCCCGTCCGCCGGAACGATCACCTCAATATCCGCACCCTCAGCTCGCATCTGGTGCAGCGTGGACTCGTAATTGATAATTGCATCCGCCTCATGTGGATTCTGCAGGAAAGAATCAGCCAACCAACCAGAAGAGCCGGAGACCATCGACTGCGCTTGGAAGAGTTCGTGGAGGCTTGGGCCGACTTTCTCAACATCCTGATCAGTCAATGCCGAACCAGTATCAGCCATGGCAGTAGCCACGGAAACGAGTGCAGAGAAACCTGAATTCGATGCGGAAGGGTCCGTCATACCGAAGGTGAACTTTCCTTCACGGCCGGCAGCAGCGAATTCACTCCACGTGGGCTGCTTCTTATCCCAGCCAAGCTCCTTCACCTTTGCTGTTTGCACACCGAAGGCGACAGGACTGGTGGCTATTTTCGTTTCATCTGCAAGTGCACCCCGTGCACCAATGAGGTCAACGTAGCGGTTGGTAGCCATCCACGTGGCATCGACGGAGCCATCAAAGACCCCATTTTTCAGGTCTTGAGAGTTCTGCAGGGTGCCCTGGTGGAACTGCATATTGATGGGAAAACCAAGATCCGCGGACGCCTGCTGAACCACGGGTTCAAGGTCTTCCAACTCGGTTGCGGCGATGATGTTCAACGCTGTATCGGAGTTAATCCCAAGCGAATTACTCGCCTTCTCCGTCAGCTCACAACCGCTCAGTGCCACGCCAGTCAGCAGGGCGACAAGCAGTGTGATTAGCTTCTTCATTTCTCTTGTTCCTCCTGGTTGCGTGGCGGGACGCTGCCATAACGAGTGCCCGTTCCTTCAATGAGTGCTTCCAACCTGTCGTAGTTCGGTGGGTCCACCGAAGAGACATAACTCGATGGTGCTGGGAGGCCCTTCTCCTCGACGACTTCCGTCAGATAGTCATTACTCGCTGGGCGGAAACCGTGCTGCGCGGCGAGACGCTGTAGAGTCTCATCCGTGGACAAAAGGCGCCCCAGCTCCTTGCCCTCCGGGCTGATGCCTACAACGCCGTGGTTGGCCAACACTGTTGGATCCAGCTGAACCAGCACCATGTCGTCCTTGATGCGGGAGTTCGGCTTCATCTGCTCCCCAAGGAACTGCGCCTCATAGACCAGCACCATCGGCGTTGAACCCATGCCTTGGCTCAAGTAGTCATTGAAAGGGCCTGCGGAAGAAGACTGGGTGTAGCCCTGGCCGGTAAAGAACGGTGCCACCTGCTGTGTCAACCATGCAACATCGTTTGCTTTGTCTGGTTCACGTTCACCAAACTGCCACGCCAAGATGGATAGAAACATCGCAGCAGAATTAGATGTGCGGATGTCCGTCGTGGCAATTTGCACGTTCCGCGGTGAAGGGAATGTATCCCCAAGGTCACGCCACCGCTTCCCGTCTTGGGTCAAGTCGATGTACTTGTTCACATCGAGGACGTAGCTCTCCCCTTCTTTACGCACCACACCGGCGCCAACCAGCAGGTCCACGATCGGTTGGAATGTTGCCACTGCCATGGGGGAAAAGAATGGGTAATCAGCGGAGTAGCCGGAGCCTTGATCGGTGACCTTCTGGGTGGCGGGACTCGAAGATGGGAAAACAAAGTCTTCCTCATCCAAGTCCACTTCAGTAGCAATACGGCGTGAGCCAGCGGTGCTCACTGTGACGGTGTAGCCCAACTCACCGAGGCGTTCCACCACGGCTGGGTCTTCAAAGTATTCCCGCTTCTCCGACCCGACTACACCATGAATGGCCTTGGTTCCCTTGGCTGGTGCAGGCTTACCGTCACCATCCCCACCAAAACCAAAGGACGGCCCAGGAATTATGCCGCGGCCCATCAAAACAGCGACAACAGCAACGATGAGGAGTAGAACGCCAAGGCCGACGGAACAGCCCCGCCGCTTCTTTCCCGATGAGTTGCTGCTGGGTGTGCCTGCAGGCGGTGGCCCAAAATTAGGCGAAAAACTCATGCCGAACGAGGAGTTGGGGTCTTGCGTGGACATGCGCACAGTTTAGTGCGCATACCCTAACCTTGCAGGCCAAGCGAGGATACGCCAGGCAGTTTAGTTGCCGCGTGGGCTCGTTTGAGCCCACGCGCGTGCTTGCGCATTTGCCTCATCAACACGCTCACGCTGCTCCACCACACGAACACCGGCGGTGCCACCGCGGGTTGCACGGGAAGCCACGGCACCATCGATCGTGAGCACCTCACGTACCTCAGGGGTGAGGCGCTTATCCACGCTGGCGAGCTCCTCATCCGTCAAATCAACCAGATCGACGCCGCGGGATTCCGCGATGCGGACGCAGGCGCCGGACGTCTCGTGGGCTTCACGGAATGGCACGCCCTGGCGCACCATCCACTCTGCGAGGTCCGTTGCAAGGGTGAACCCTGCCGGAGCGAGTTCCCTCATGCGATCCTCGTGGAAAACGAGGGTGGAGACAAGACCAGTCATGGCGGGCAGGAGGATGCGCAGCTGATTGACTGAGTCGATGATCGGCTCCTTGTCCTCCTGCAAGTCACGGTTGTAAGCCAGTGGCATTGCCTTGAAGGTGGCAAGAAGACCGGTGAGGTTACCAATGAGACGACCCGACTTACCGCGGGCAAGCTCAGCAACATCCGGGTTTTTCTTCTGCGGCATGATCGATGAACCGGTCGACCACGCATCATCAAGCGTGATGTAACCGAATTCCGGTGTGGACCATGCGATGATCTCCTCGGCCAAACGGGAAATGTCCACACCAATCTGCGCGAGGACAAAAGCCGCCTCCGACACGAAGTCACGGGAAGAGGTGCCATCCAGTGAATTATCCGCGGCTGAGTCGAAACCGAGCTCCTTGGCGATGGCCTCTGGGTCGAGCTTCAGCGAAGATCCTGCGAGTGCACCGGAACCGTACGGGGAGACCGCGAGGCGCTTGTCCAGGTCGCGGATGCGCTCGAGGTCACGCAACAAAGGCTGAGCATGAGCAAGTAGCGAGTGTGCAAGCAGGATTGGCTGCGCTGCCTGGAAGTGGGTCTTGCCCGGCATAATCGCATCCGGGTGTGCGGCAGCCTGCTTGCTCAGGGCTTCCACGAGGTCGGTGACATCGAGGGAAACAGCACGCACAGCATCGCGCAGCCACATACGGAACATGGCCGCAACCTGATCATTGCGGGAACGGCCCGCACGCAGGCGTCCGCCGAGTTCCGGTCCAACCCGATCAATGAGGCCACGTTCCATCGCACCGTGGACGTCCTCATCGGAAGGTTCCGGGCCGAAGGATCCATCAGCCACATCACGGCCCAGCTGATCCAGGCCGGCGAGCATTGCCGCTAAGTCAGAATCGGTCAGAAGGCCCGCGCGGTTGAGCACCTTCGCGTGGGCCTTAGAAGCCAACACATCGTAGGGTGCGAGAATCCAGTCGAAGTGAGTGGACACGGACAGGGCGAACATAGCCTCCGATGGGCCACCAGAGAATCGGCCGCCCCAGAGTGCGCCTTCATTCGTACCGTGCTGTTCCATTCTTATCTCCCTTTCCTCGCGCCCTATTCCTCGTGTGCTTGTCCGTTTTATTTACTTGCCAGCTTCGCGGTCGCGCTTGTTAGCAATCTCGGAGGACAGGCCGTGCAGCTTGACAAAGCCCTTGGCGTGGGACTGGTCGAAGGTATCGCCCGTGTCGTAGGTAGCCAGGTTGAAGTCATACAGCGAGTGACTGGAGCGACGGCCATTGACTGTGATGGAACCAGCGTGCAGCACCATGCGGATATCGCCGGTGACGTGCTCCTGGGTGGACTCGATGAAGGCATCCAGGGAACGCTTCAGCGGACCGAACCAAAGGCCGTCGTAGACTTCCTCGGACCAACGTGCGTCGATAAGCCTCTTGTAACGCGCAAGCTCACGCTCAACGGTGACGTCCTCGAGAGCCTCGTGTGCGGTGATGAGTGCAACTGCGCCTGGTGCCTCGTAAACCTCGCGGGACTTGATACCCACCAGACGGTCCTCGACCATGTCCAGGCGGCCCACACCCTGGGCACCAGCGCGACGGTTCATCTCCTCAATGGCCTCGAGCACGGTAACCTTGCGGCCGTCGATGGCAACTGGCTTGCCACCCTCGAAGGAAATGATCACTTCATCCGGAGCGTTGCCCAGTGCCGGATCCTCGGTGTAGGCATACAGGTCCTTTGTCGGCGGGTTCCACAGATCCTCTAGGAAACCAGTCTCCACAGCGCGGCCCCACACGTTCTGGTCGATGGAGAACGGGGAGGCAGCGGACTGCTCAATCGGCAGATCCTTGCCCTCGGCGTACTCGATCGCCTTGTCGCGGGTCCATGCGTAATCACGCGCCGGAGCGATGATCTCCAGGTTCGGATCCATGTTGACAAAGCCGACCTCGAAGCGGACCTGGTCATTGCCCTTGCCGGTGCAACCATGTGCGACGTGGGTGCCACCGTGCTCCTTGGCTGCCTCAACGAGGTGCTTGACAATGAGCGGGCGGGAAATCGCAGAGACCAGCGGGTACTGCTTCATGTACATGCCATTGGCCTTGATGGTGGGCAGGCAGTACTCCTCAGCGAACTCATCGCGGGCATCCACGACGATGGACTCCACCGCACCACAGTCAAGCGCGCGCTGGCGGACGGACTCCATGTCCTCGCCGCCCTGGCCGAGGTCCAGGGAAACAGCAACAACCTCACCGCCGGTCATCTCGGCGAGGTACGGGATGGCCACGGAGGTGTCCAGGCCGCCAGAATAAGCAAGAACGACGCGATTCGTCATATGTTTTCAGGGCTCCTTAGCTCTGTTGAATGCTTTGTAAAGATCAATAAAGACTGTATGACAGCGTACTACCCGGCTCCGGGCTCATCGCCGTCGGAATGCTCCTCGCGGTCCCCCATGAACTCCTCGGCTAAGTCTTTACCCGTGAGGGGTTCTCGGGCCAGTACAAACACCGTGTCATCCCCCGCGATGGTACCCACCACTTGGTCGAGCGCGACGCGGTCAATGTAGCTGGCCAAGTATTGGGCGGCACCGGCCGGGGTGCGCAGCACGGCGATATTGCCGGTGTGATCAACGGACACCACGAGCTCAGCGAGCATACGGCGCAGCTTGTCCCGCGGACCCTTCGGTGAGGCTTGGAAGGACTGCGCTTCCTCCCCCACCGCGTAGTAGGAACGGCCACCACCGGTGGGACGGACTTTGCGGGCACCCAGCTCATCCAAGTCGCGGGACAGGGTGGCCTGGGTGATGTCAATGCCTTCGTCCAGAAGCAGCTCCGACAACTGCACCTGGGACGAGACCCGAGTGTGATCCAAGATGGCCAGGATCTTTGCCTGGCGCACGGTGCGTGAGTTTGGTGTGGTCATGTCACTGGTTCTCCAACAGCCAGGTGAGCAATGCCTTCTGTGCATGGAGACGGTTTTCCGCCTCATCGAAGACGCGCGACTGCGGGCCATCAATCACCTCAGCGGTGACCTCACTTCCGCGGTACGCCGGCAGGCAGTGGAGGAAAATCGCGTCCTTGCCAGCACGATCCATCACAGCCTGGTTGACCTGGTACGGCATGAACGGCGTGCGGCGATCCTTCCCGTCTTGTTCCATGCCCATGGACACCCACGTATCCGTGATGATCACATCGGCACCATCGACTTCAGCAAGATCCGTGGATACCGTTACCGTGGCACCGGTCTCCTGCGCGCGAACCTGCGCTCGGTCCACGAACTCCTGCTTGGGCAGGAAGCCCTCCGGCGCCACGATGGAAATATCCATACCCGCTGTAGCGAAGCCAATCATGTAGGAGTTGGCCATGTTGTTATCGCCATCGCCAAGATAAACGGCTTTCTTTCCGGCGAGACCCGCAGCACCTTCCTCTGGGCAGAGGTTCTCAATGATGGTCTGCAGATCAGCCAAAATCTGACAGGGGTGCAAGTCATCGGACAGCGAGTTGATGATGGGCACGGTGGCACCCTGTGCCATCTCGAAGAAATTGGAGTGCGCGTAGGTGCGCCAGACGATCGCGGAGACATAGCGCGACAAGGTTGCACCCGTGTCCTGGAAAGTCTCGCCTTTACCCATCTGCGAGTTACCGGTCTCCGCCACGATGGGGAATCCGCCAAGTTCCGCGATACCCGTCATGAAGGAAAAACGCGTACGCGTGGAGGTCTTGTCAAAGAGCACGGCCACAGATTTCGGCCCTTCAAGCGGACGGTAGGCGTAGCGGTCCTGCTTCATCTTCGCCGCCAGCCCAAGCACTTCTGCCTGTTCAGCGGGCGAAAGATCATCATCAGCCAAAAAATTTCGTGGTGCTGCGTGAATCATTATTTATTCTCCTTCAGCTTCCGCGCGGAGACACTCCGCCAAGGTTGTTGCGAATGCGTCAACTGCCGCATCCAGTTCTTCATCCGTGATGGTCAGTGGCGGGGTCAGGCGCACCACGTTGTCGGTCGGCGCGTTGAGGATCACGCCATTTTTCAGCCCTTGCGCCACCATCTTCTTCGCCACAGGTGCTTCCACAACAACGCCGAGCATGAGCCCGCGGCCACGCACGTGGTCAACGCCAGATAGCTTTTCGACGCTCCGCGCGAGCTTCTCCCCCTTCGCCCGCACCGTCTGGCAAAACTCATCGTGGACCACACCGAGCACCGCCTGCGCTGCGGCGCAGGAAATCGGGTTGCCGCCAAAGGTCGTCCCGTGGGAACCGGGAGTGAACAGCGTTGCTGCCTTGCCGCGGGCAATCACTGCGCCGATGGGCATTCCGCCAGCCAGGCCCTTCGCCATGGTGACAATGTCCGGTGTAATGCCTGCTGCCTGGTGCGCAAAGAAGTTGCCCGTACGGCCAACACCCGTTTGCACCTCATCAACCACCATGAGGATTCCATACTCATCACACAGCGCACGAACATCTTCCAGGAAGCCCTCCGGCGCCGGAATCACACCAGTCTCACCCTGGATCGGTTCCAGGAAAATAGCGGCTGTGTTGGCAGGATCTTGCTCGACGAGTTCACGGAGGTTCTCAATGTCCCCATAGGTGTAAAACTCCACGCCAGGAACGAGCGGCTCAAAAGGCTTCTGCTTGGCCGGCTGCCCGGTCAAAGACAGCGCACCCATCGTGCGGCCATGGAAACCGTGCACCGCGCTGAGCACCCGCGTCCGCCCGGTCAAACGCGAGAGCTTGAACGCCGCCTCATTGGCCTCTGCACCGGAGTTGCAGAAGAAAACCCGCGCTTGATCATCACCAAAGCGCACACGCAGTTCTTTCGCCACTGCCAACGCTGGCTCAGAGCCAAAAAAATTGGAGATGTGCCCAAGAGTGCGCACTTGCTTTTCGACGGCCTCTACCACCGCCGGATGCCCATGTCCCAGCGAGTTGACAGCAATGCCGGCCAACATGTCGATGTAGGTTTTGCCATCCGCATCCGTCACCGTAGCACCATCACCGGACACCAGGTGCAATTGCGGGGTGCCATAGGAATCCATGAACACACCCGACCACTCGGCCAGTGCCTCCGCGTTAGTACGCGAAAGGTTCGTCATTGAATCGCTCACTGCATATCGTCCTTCCTGAACACGGTGCCATCCGGGTAGTTCTCACGCTCATAATCGTTGGGCAACACCATCGTTCCAATGCCGCCCATGGTGAGCAGCTCCAAGAGAACTGAGTGCGGAATGCGCCCGTCAATGACGTGTGCTGCTGCCACTCCCCCGTTGACTGCCGTCAGGCACGCTTCCATCTTGGGAATCATGCCGGAATCAAGATTCGGCACAATCTTCTCCAGCTCACCCACCTCGATCTTGGACAGTAAAGAATCCTTATTCGGCCAGTCGGTGTACAGGCCCTCAACGTTGGTGAGCACCACGAGGCGCTCTGCGTTCAAAGCAGCAGCAAGCGCACCAGCGGCGGAGTCTGCATTGATGTTGTACACATTCCCATCAGCACCAGGCGCAATGCCGGACACGACGGGGATCCTGCCCGCGTCGATAATGTCCATCACGGCTGCCGGGTTCACATCGACGATTTCACCGACAAGACCGATGTCCGTCAGCTCACCGTCAACCTCAACGAGTCGCTTCTCTGCGGTGAACAAACCAGCATCCTCACCTGAGGTGCCCACCGCGTACGGACCATGTGAGTTGATGCGCCCCAAGAGGTCACGCCCCACCTGGCCGAAGAGGACCATACGCACAACGTCCAGGATCTCCGGTGTGGTCACGCGGAAACCACCAACGAATTCACCACCGTCAAGCCCCAGTCGTCCCAGCATGGTGGTGATCTGCGGGCCACCGCCGTGCACCACCACCGGCTTCGCGCCCACGGTGCGCAAGAAGACCATGTCGGCGGCGAAGGCTGACTTCAGGTCATCGTCGATCATGGCGTTACCGCCGTACTTGACCACCACGATCTTGTCGCGGTAGTGCTGAAGCCACGGTAAAGCCTCCGCCAACACCTGTGCGCGGTCTTGGTTAGTCAGACCGCGGGTCAATTCTGCTGCTGCATCCATCTTGCTGCTCATTTTCTATCACTCAACTCTACGTCGAGTACTCGGAGTTGATTTCCACGTAAGCGTAGGACAAGTCCGTGGTGCTCACCGTTGCCTTACCCGGTCCACCGGTGCCCAAATCAACATTGACCTGGATATCGATACCGCTCAGATCAACCTCGCGGGCACCCGGTGCACCGGTACTGCCTTCACACACCGGGTGGCCGTTGAAGTAGACGCTGATGTTGTCCGGATCCATGTCGGCATCAGCCATACCGACGGCTGCGAGGACACGGCCCCAGTTCGGGTCCGAGCCGAACATTGCGCACTTGAACAGGTTGTCCCGGCCAATCGTGCGTGCTGCATTGAGTGCCTGCGCATCAGTAGTGGTGCCTTCCACGGTGATAGACACGCGCTTGGTCACACCTTCAGCATCAGCCTGAAGCTGGTGCGCCAAATCACGGCTGATCTCTAGGATCGCATCAGCTAAATCTTCCGCAGTTGGGGTCACACCAGAAGCACCAGAGGCCATAGCAACCACGGTGTCATTGGTGGATGTCGTGCCATCAATATCCAGGGTGTCAAAAGTGACAGCGGTTGCTGCACGCAATGCACGATCCAGGACCTCCGGCGTCACCAACGCATCAGTAGTAATGCAGGTGAGCATCGTGGCCAAAGACGGCGCCATCATGCCCACGCCCTTAGCCATACCGCCGACGGTCCAGCCGCCACGCACAACAACTGCTTCTTTTGCCACGGTATCCGTGGTCATAATCGCCGTAGCTGCTGCTGTGCCGTCGTCACCGAGGGAGGTACTCAGCTCATCAATGCCACCGCGCACAATGTCCATCGGCAGCAGATCTCCAATACGCCCCGTGGAGCACACAGCAACATCGGATGCAGCGCTACCAAGAGCTGCAGCGGCGTACTCCTGCATCGCCACAGCATCCTCATCGCCTTGGCGGCCGTTGCATGCATTCGCATTGCCAGAGTTGAACACCACTGCCTTGAGCGAACCATCGGCAACAGCCTTACGCGTCACCTTCACGGGCGCGGCCACGACCTTGTTGCGCGTGGTCACAGCAGCCGCTGAATATTCCGGGCCGCTGTTGACCACGAGGGCCATATCAGGATTGCCCGAAGGCTTAATGCCGGCAGTCACTCCTGCGGCCACAAAACCTGCTGGGGCAGTTACGCCTGTGGTTGCCATAGTGAACGGACTCTCTTTCAGTAGTGAATATGTAATGAACAAGTAGTGAGTAACTAATAGTTAGGGCGCAACGGCTGCACGTGGCAGACCATCGGTCTCCTCAAAACCGAGCGCAATATTCATGCACTGCACTGCTGCGCCACCAGTGCCCTTAGTCAAATTATCGATGGCCGAGGTGATCACCAGAACACCGGCACCCTCGTCCACCTCAACCTGGATGTGGCACATGTTGGAACCGACAACATTCTGTGTCTGCGGTTGGATGCCCTGCGGGAGCAGGTACATGAATGGCTCATCGGCATAGAACTCGGCATAAGCCGCGCGCGCTGCTTCCTCAGTCACATCACCATTCAAGGGCGCGGTGATCGTAGTGAGGATTCCGCGTGGCAGCGGTGCGAGGACCGGGGTGAAACTCACCGTGACTTTTTCATCGGTGACCTCACTGAGGTTCTGGACCATCTCTGGGGTGTGGCGGTGCTTGCCAGCAGTGTTGTAGGCCTTGAGCGAGCCCATGGTCTCCGAGCCGAGCAAGTCTACGTTGGCTTTCTTACCGGCGCCGGACACACCGGTTACGGAGACCACGTTCAGGTTAGGAATAACCAAGCCCTCAGCAACAGCAGGAAGCGCCGCTAGCGTTGCCCCGGTAGGGAAACAACCGGGAACCGCAATACGACGTGCAGCCGCAATCTGTTCACGGTGACCGGGAAGCTCCGGGATGCCATAGGGCCAAGAGCCGGCATGCTCACTGCCGTAGTACTTCTTCCAATCATCCGCATTGCGCAGACGGAAATCAGCAGCGCAGTCCAAAACAAGCGCGCTTTCCGGAAGGGCCGCACCGATCTCCGCGCTGAAGCCGTGTGGAAGACCGAGGAAGACAACATCGTGGCCGGAGAGAACCTCCGTGGTAGTTTCCTCAATCGTCTTATCGGCCAGCTGCGGAAGATGCGGCAGCACTACTGCTGCACTTTGACCGGCATTTGAATTGCCGGTCAACGCACCGATACGAAGCGTGCCATCAAGGTACCGCGGGTGGTTGAGCAGCAGGCGAAGAATTTCGCCACCGGCATAGCCAGTAGCACCCGCCACAGCGACAGAAATAGTCATAGCGGTCAGGCTACTCACCCAAGCGGCCAAATGTAAACTATTCCGTGAGTTTCATTTTATAAATTTGTGGCGGGTGCCTCTCAGCTAAGCGCGCATTTGTGCGCCGAACTGCTTTTCAGCAGCTTCTGCTGCAGCAAGACGACCGGCCGAGGCCTCATCATCTGTCAGCGTGCGGTCAGGCGCACGGAAGATCAGACCAAAAGCCAGAGACTTCTTGCCTTCGCCGAGGGACACGGACCGGTAGACGTCGAAAAGCTCCACTGCCTCGAGCAGCTCGCCAGCACTTTCCTCAATCGTGCGACGAACGGATTCAGCTGGGACTTCCTCGTCCACAACGAGCGCGATGTCCTGGTGAAGAGCCGGGAAGGAAGACAGCACCGGTGCCGGCAGTGTCTGGTTGAAAGGCACCGCCGTGAGGTCAATCTCCATTGCACAGGTGTGCTCCGGCAGGTCGAGTGCTTCGAGCACCTGCGGGTGAAGCTCACCGGCGTAGCCGACGACAACGCCGTCAACGGAGAGCTTTGCGCAACGTCCCGGGTGCCACGGAAGGTGCTCAGCGGACTCAATGTCCAGGCTCACACCGCACGCACGCGCGACAACCTGCGCGGACTCAATCGCATCAGCCCAGGTGTATGCACGGCCATCGCCCCACGGACCTTCGAGCTCAATATTGCCGATGGCCACGGTCGCCGCATGCAGGTGCTGTACCGGCAGCGAGGACACAAGTTCCTCTACAACCGCGTCGCTTGGACGCGATTCAACGCTCGGCATCGGCGATTCATCAGCGGTCTTCTCCGCGGTTTGTGCCACGGAGTACAGGCTGAGGTCATGGCGACCACGGGCGACATTGCGGCCGACAGCTTCCAGCATCGCCGGCAGCAGCGTGGTGGCCAGCACTGCATAATCCGCATCAAGCGGGTTCTGCACAGCAACGGTATTGCGGCGCGGATCGTCTGCATCCAGGCCCCACGTGTCCAAAACGGTGTTGGACATGAACGGTGTCGGGATGATCTCCACGTAGCCCGAGTACGCCAACGCGTGCGTCACTGCACGGCGACGGCGCTGCTCCGGGGAAAGACCACGACCACCACGCGGGGTGGGCAGCACCAACGGGATGTCATCCAGTCCCTCCAGGCGAACGATCTCCTCAATGAGCTCCACAGGCTCATTCAGATCCGTACGCCACGTCGGTGGTGTGACCACGAGGACATCGCCGTTATCGGCAATGTCGCAACCAACCTCGTGCAGGCGCTTGATCACGGTCTCCTTCGAGTACTCCACGCCAATGAGCTCAGACGGATGCGCCACGCGCAGGTTGACCGGATGACGCTTCTGAACAGCACCTTCAACCAACGTGCGCTTGTCGGAGATGGCCCCGCCGGCGATCTCCACCAGCAAAGCACACGCCATATCCAGCGCTACCTCAATGATGATGGGATCGACGCCACGCTCGAAACGTCGAGAAGCTTCCGAGCTCAACTTGTGGTGACGTGCGGAACGGGCAACGGTAAGTGCGTCCCACGAAGCGGCCTCGAAGTAGACATTCGTCGTCCCGTCGCTGATCTCCGAGGTCGTACCACCCATGATGGCTGCGAGCGACTGGACGCCATTGTCATCGGAGATGACCACATCATCCGGAGTGAGCGTGCGCTTGGTGTGATCAAGGGTTTCAAACACTTCCCCACCCTGCGCATTGTGCACGCGCAAACCACCGGCAACCTTATCCGCGTCAAACGCGTGCATCGGCTGGCCGAGCAGAAACATGACGTAGTTGGTCACATCGGTGGCAGCGTTGACAGAACGCACACCAGCCAGCATGAGCACGCGCTTCATCCAGAACGGTGCCTGCGCAGTTGGATCGATGCCCTCAACCTTGCGCAGGCCAAAACGCTGGACCTTCGCGGACTCCTCCAAGGTGATCGGAATGACTTCACCCGTCGGCGCCGGGACACCGGAAACATCGATACCCGCAACGGACGGATCATCGGCCATATCTTTGTACTCAAGATCAAACGCGGATGCGACCTCGCGGCCCAAGCCCCGCGCGGACAGCGCGTAACCACGATCCGGAGTGACATTCACCTCGAAGATCGTGTCCGGACCACCGAGCACCTCTCGCGCATCCTGGCCCAGCCTACCGGCACCTTCAGGGAGCACGATGATGCCATCACTCTTGGATGCGAAGCCAAGCTCAGCTTCAGATGCCATCATGCCGTTAGAAATGTGACCGTAGGTCTCACGCGCGGCGATCTCAAAACCACCCGGCAGCACAGCACCCGGCAGGGACACCACAACGTAGTCACCCTCCTTGAAGTTGCGCGCACCACAGATGATGCCCTGCAGCTCACCTGTGCCATTCGCCTTGCCGACGTTCACCTGGCAGTACCGAATCGGCTTCCGGAACTCCGTGAGCTCCTCAATCTCCTCTACGCGACCGATAACGAGCGGACCGGTTGTCTCCGGCAGGGGTTCGTAGCCCTCGGTTTCAAAACCGACGCGCACGAAACCAGCGTCCAGCTCCTCCGCACTGACGGACCAGCTTGGGTTACCAACGTTGTTCAGCAGGGACGTCAACCACTTCTGAGAAATCAGCATTTTCTACTCTCCTTAGACCTTTCCCTGCTACGCCTGAACACCAAACGGCTGTGTAAAGCGCACATCGCCTTCAACCATGTCCCGCATATCCGTCAGACCATTACGGAACTGCAACGTGCGCTCAATGCCCATACCAAAGGCGAAGCCCTGGTACTCATCCGGATCAACGCCAACCGCGCGCAGCACGTTCGGGTTGACCATGCCGCAGCCACCCCACTCGATCCAGCCGGCGCCACCCTTCTTGTTCGGGAACCATACATCCACCTCAGCGGATGGCTCCGTGAACGGGAAGTAGTTGGTGCGAATGCGTGTCTTCGTCTCCGGACCAAACAACACCTTGGCCAGGTGATCCAGCGTGCCACGCAAGTGCGCCATGGTCAGGCCCTTGTCCACTGCAAGTCCTTCCACCTGATGGAAGACCGGCGTGTGCGTGGCATCAAGCTCATCCGTACGGAAGACACGGCCTGGGCAGGCAATGTAGATCGGCAAGTCACGCTCCAGCATCGTGCGCACCTGGACTGGCGACGTATGCGTGCGCATCACCTGACGCGAGCCTTCCTTGCCCACGTAGAACGTGTCCTGCAGGGTGCGCGCCGGGTGATCCGGAATGAAGTTCAGTGCGTCGAAGTTGAAGTACTCCGCTTCAACCTCCGGGCCTTCAGCAACTTCCCAACCCATACCGATGAAAATGTCCGCGATCTGCTCACTCAACGCGGTGATCGGGTGCATCGCACCCGCCTGCGCACGCGCGGTTGGCAGCGTGACATCCACCTTCTCCGCACGCAGCTGCTGCTCTCGGTGTTCCGCTTCTCGCTCTGCATGCAACTGGCCGTAACGCTTTTCTGCACGCCCACGCGCCATGTTCACAAAACGGCCAGCATCCTTACGCTGATCCTTCGGAATCGAACCGAGCGACTTTCGGGCTTGCATAATCGGCGACTGCTCGCCCAAGTGCGCGCGCTTGGCCTCTTCAAGCGCCGCCAGGTCCGCGGCTTTTTCGAACGCCGCGATAGCCTCGTCCGCAGCCCGATTCAGGTTCTCCTCGGTCAGTTCAATTTCGAGTTTGTCAATGCTCACTGCACACCCGCACCTTTCCACTTCGGCGGCATCACAAAACGTTCACAAGCATACCCGCGGGTATTCGGCTGTCTCCTAGGAGGATAAGTTGTGCGTGCATCTATACAGTGCGGACTCTGGGCGCACGCCGAATCTCGTGCTGTTTTGTGGTCATGAGCGTGACAACCACCCCTTTTTAAACCGCCGTAGGACGGTTCAACATATACAGCACCATTTTTGCCGGGGTCAGTGCTTTAACAGCGTGCGGTAGGCGCGTGGTGAAATGCACCAAACCGCCAGGACGCAGTATCACCGTTTTACCGTGGGCAGTAATTTCCAGTTCACCCTCTAGGGCCTGCACAATCACTGGCATCGCAGCGGTGTGTTCTGAAAGTTCCTCCCCTTGATCAAACGAGAACAACACCACGTTGACGCCCTCGGCACGCAGGAGCTTGGTCGATGTGATCGAGTTTGGGGAATACTCAACATGCTCCGCCATATTTTCGACGTAACCAAGCATGGCTTCTGGCACGTGTTCGTGTCTGCTCATGAATCTAATCTCCTTCTTTTACACGCTGCCATCGGGTTTTCGAGCGATGATAGCGATGCCGGTGAGATTGTCTCGATATTCATTAAAGGTTCTACGCATCTCCAGTACACGGTGACGCAAATCCCTATCCCGCACTACGTTACGCAAAATCCGAAAAACTCCGCCAAAACCTTCATCTGCAAGATTGCGGCGCATTGACAGTAGGGCCATCGGCTCAGTTCCAACCCATTCAATGTCAAAACCCGACTCCTCCAACAATCCACACCATTCTCGGCGCGTAAGTGGGCGAGCATTCACGCGGATCGTTTTCGCTAGGCGCTTCCGCAACTGATCAGCGAGTTCTGCATCAATTGTGTCGGGGGTGAGTCCCAGCTCATGGATCGCATACAAACCACCTGGCTCCAGCAAACGGAACGCTTCAGCAATAATCGCGCGTTTGCCTTTCTCACCTTGCATTGTCAGCATCGCCTCACCGACCACCACCTGGGCAGAACCTCTTTCAAGGCCGGTGGATTCGGCACTAGCATTGACCACTGTGCCACGCGATCCCACCACGGACTGCGCGCGTGTCACTGCATCCACATCTTGGTCTACACCGACATAGGACGCGATGTCCCGTTCAAGCATGATGGTGGCAGTTCGCCCCAACCCAGGCGCGAATTCCACCACCCTTTTATCCTGCAGTTCTGCTGCATCCAACAAACGATTCGTCAGCTTCAAACCACCAGGACGCAAAACGCGCTTCCCAGCTCGAGCGAGCACCCAATGGCCTGCAGCAACGTTGGTCGATCTGTCGCTCTGCGGTAATGGCGGTTGACTTCCATTCGTTCCCATGAGGCCAACCTTACAGCCGAAACTTAGGCTTGCCTACCCTTATATCTGTGCGATAAGGATCACCTCTCGCGCAACGCTTTTGCTGACTCCCACAGGCAAATGGACGCCGCGGTGGACAGGTTGAGCGATTCGGCGGAACCCTTGATCGGGATGGAGGCTGTGTCGTCGGCGGCGGCGAGGACGTCGTCCGGCAAACCGTGGGCTTCATTGCCGAATAGCCAGGCGGTGGGCTTGTTTAGTGCATCGCCCGCATTGGTCAGGTCGAGGTTGCCGTTCATGGTTGTAGCTAACGTCGATAAGCCTGCTGCCCGGAGTTGACCGAGGACTCCCTTGATGTCGCGCTCGCGTGCGACTGGGACATGGAACAGTGAGCCGGCCGAGGAGCGCACGACCTTCGGTGATTCCGGATCGACCGTATCGCCGGCGAAGACAACGGCATCCGCCCCAAGTGCGTCGACAAGCCTGATAATCGTCCCGGCATTGCCAGGATCATTGGTCTCCACGCACACGGCGACGAGCTTGGGGCGACCTTTGAGGATCGAGCCGAGCGTCCACGTGACTGGCTTGCATACGGCGAAAATACCGGTGGTGTGCACGGTGTCCGTGAGCGATTGGGCAGCCTTTTCCGTGATGGCGTGGGTGTACACATCCATGTAGCCGGCGGTGGTGACAATGTCGGCGAAGCGGTCAGCAGCAGCTTCAGTGACAAAGAGGTCCGTAGCGGCGCCGGTGGCCACGGCAGCCTCAACAGAGTTCTCCCCCTCCGCGAGGAAGGCCTTAGCCTTCTTCCTGCCAGCAGCCCGATTCAACTTTGCGGCGTTGACCACGCGCGGGGTGCGTTCAGTGAAAGGTTGGGAGAAATCAAGACTCATGGCAACCAAGCGTATAGCTAGAGCGTTCCGTTCGCGCTAACGTGCTCGCTCCGCGACGGGAGTGCGCTCCAGAATCTCGTCGATTGTGGTCGGGGGCACGACCGTCTTGCGGGCATCCAGGTGAATGAGCTCCCTCATCGCCTCCGTCCACTCGGCGACGATAACGCGCTGCTTCTTTATCCTGGTCTCCAGCTTTCCGCCTTTGACGTTGCCACCACCGACGATCACGAGTACGAACTCGACTTCCCCACCGTTGACTAGGCGCGCAGCGTCTACCAGCGCACAGATCGAGCGGTAACGCGACAGCTCCTCCGACCCCAGGTTCGCATCCACGATGGTGCCGTCCCGCGTCAGGCTCAATGTGCCGTTCCACCACTTAATATCAGCGACAACAACTCCGCCACGGGTGGATATGATTTCGCCCACCCGCAATGAATCTTCCTTTTGTGCCTGCTCGAGGAGTGAACCGAGGAAACGATTCCGCTTCTGTTTTCGCTCGGTGGAGAAATCCAAACCGGAGAAGATAATCGGGTCCACTGCCCGTACTTCATTCTCGTGCGCACGTCTGACGAACGCCTTGCCCCGCGGGAGAACCCCGATGTCATGGCAGATCTGTACCTCGAAGGGCAAAGCGTTCTCCAGATCCAACCCCATCTGCTGCCGGCGATACGTTGCCTCTGCATACGTCCGTGCATACGGGTAGGCGTCAAAACCATTGAATGTGCCACGCTGTGCCTGCTTCACAAGAGGACTTAATGCCTCCAAGCTCCCAGCTGAGAATGCGCGCTGCTTATTCCTCCGGTGGCGGAAACGAAGGTAGTAAAAGAGGGACACCCCAACCACCGCTGTAATGAGACCGGCAAGCAACCACATACCTCGTCCGGCAGCGAGGGTCGCGGCCACGGTGCTCCAGATGACCATGAAACAAAGGTAGACACCGAGGATAATCAGGTAGTATCTTGCGCTGATGAGCCGAAACTGCACCGGGTTATCGAGCCTCCTGGATTCCTCGAATGGATCCGTTGGGTTGAATCGCTCCGGGTCTTTGGCTGCTGCCTGAAAAGCACGCTCAAAGAAAATCCAGGTTCCAGCGGATGGCGGTTGTCCCACGCGCAACGCCATGTGCCCCTTTGCCTTCCCGCTACCGATAAGCTCCACGCCTTCCGTCCCCCACACGGCAGCATGACGTGGCAGACCGACATCATTACAGCACAACGCCCCACTGTCACGGGATGGAACCGGAGCAGCAGAGCGCGGACAAGCGAAAACGGCTTAGGTTCCCTTCAGGGGGTTGACGTCTGATGGTGGGCGATGCAGTACCTAAACAGCTTTTCAAAGCAGCTGACGGAGCACACCACTGCTAGCAGGTGCCCCGTCAGGCTATGGAACTAGATGAATCAAACAGTCATCTATGGGCGGAAAACCCACGGGAACCTAGGCCACGGGTTCAAACCCTCCCAAGGATCCCAGTTATCCCAATCATCCCAGCCGCCTCCCGGAGGTTTCGGCGTGCTTGGTGGCGGAGTTGGAGTCGGTGTCGGTGTAGGAGTTGGTCTTGGCGCCGGATTCCACGGCCAAGGCAAAGGTGCCGGCGGCCGTGGTGTCGGTGGCTGCGGTGTCGGTGGTTGCGGCGCCGGTGGCTGCGGGTTGTTGTCTCGGCCCTGGCTTACCGCCGCTGCAGGATCAACGATGCCTGTGCCACAGCCATTGCAATTACCTCGCAATGGGCGTGTGGTCTCGCGCAGCCTCTGAGCAACCTGATCCGGAGACAGCCTCGGACTTTCCGCGCGAATGAGCGCTACAACACCGGCAACGTATGGTGCTGCCATGGATGTGCCTTGGAGCGAACCATAGGAAGGCTGAGCTGGTTGCTGCCTGCCGGAATTGTAGGTAGCCAAGATTCCGCCACCTTGGTTGGAATCACCACCAGGCGCAGTGACATCTACCGGCGCCCCGTAGTTAGAGTAGCCAGCCTTTTGGTCACGTGGACCGGACGCGGCCACTGTGATTGCCCCACGACAACTAGCCGGAGTAACGTTCGCAGCATTTTGGCTCTCATTGCCCGCAGCAACCACTACTACCGTGCCACGGCTGCGGGCATTATCAATTGCTTGCTGATACAGGCGCGAGCACCTGCCCTGCCCGCCGAGGGACATATTGATCACGGTTGCCGGGTTCGAGTTACGTGGCGCTCCCCGCACTGCACCACCCGAGGCCCACTCGATTGCATCAATGATGTCAGAGGTGTAGCCACCACAAGGACCCATGACTCGCACAGGCTGAATTGTCGCTCTTGGGGCAACGCTGGCTACGCCTTCGCGGTTATCCGTCACTGCGGCAGCGATGCCGGCGACGTGCGTGCCATGCCACGAGGAATTTGTTGAACGGCCACATTGGCCGGGTTGCGTCCAGTCCCCCTCATCACTTGGGTTCGGATCCCATCCATCACCGTCGCGCCCAGTCTGCGGTGACGAAATGAAGTCATATCCACCCCGTACATTCTGGTTAAGGTCGGGGTGGTTTGTAATGCCGGTGTCAAGAACCGCAATGGTTTGCCCAGCACCACGACTGGGCGCATGTGACCACGCGGTCTCAATGCTGGGCCCTACGGAGCCATTCAAAGACCACTGCTGGCGGAAATGTGGGTCATTCACCGCCATTGGGTACATGCGTACATCTTCTTCGATGTAATCAACCTTGCCGCTGGCAAGTGCCTCCTGCATGAAGGTATCCACTTCATGGTCACTCATTTTCTTATCCGCTGCGACAACCGTGGTTCCATCTTCGCGTTCACGGACTTCTGTTACATCTGGTAGCGACTCTTCCGTCGTCGTATTGAGGATTCGCGTGCGCTCCACGGGTGTGTCCACATCATCAGCAAAGTTCACGATGAACTGCGTCGGTGCGTTGTCCTGTTGACTCTGAACGCCAACATCTGGTGCGCCAGAAATCTGCACATCTTGCGCGGACGCCACTGGCGGCTGTACCGAAACCATGAACACAAGGCTCATCGGAACGGCCATATAGGCAAAGCTTTTTCTAGGTTGCAATGACTTCCCCTTCAGTCAGTGTTTCGGTTTCCCCAGCGACCTATCCCCCGTGCTCATATGACGCGAGCATGATCGCTGGCTTCCCACCGTCTCGAGTTGATAACGGGACGGTAACGGAAGCATAACAAACGCGACACTCCCCTACCCCTAAAACCCACCCCCGCCCTTCACCACCCCTAAACAGCACGAAACCCCGTAGCCGGCAAAAAGCCGGGACACACGGGGTTCCGTCGAAAAGCTAGATGCGCAAGCGCATCCAGGGGTTAGGCAGCCTTCGGAGCGTTAACGTCTTCCGGAAGGGCGTTCTTAGCCACCTCGCACAAAGCGGAGAACGCTGCGAAGTCGTTGACAGCGAGCTCAGCCAGGATCTTGCGGTCCACCTCGACCTCAGCCAGCTTCAGGCCGTGGATGAGGCGGTTGTAGGTGATGTCGTTCATACGAGCAGCCGCGTTGATGCGCTGGATCCAGAGCTTACGGAACTCGGACTTGCGGGCGCGACGATCGCGGTATGCGTAGGTATGGGAGTGCAGCCACTGCTCCTTGGCCTTGCGGTACAGGCGGGAACGCTGGCCGCGGTAGCCCTTAGCGGACTTCAGAATCGCGCGACGCTTCTTCTTGGCGTTAACTGAGCGCTTAACACGTGCCACAGTGATACTTCCTTAACTTCTCGTGACGGATGATTTATCTGGGAAAGGCAGGCGCTCGATTAAGCCATGCCGAGGAGGCGCTTAGCGCGCTTGACGTCACCCTTAGCAACGTCGGTGGTGCCGGAGAGCTTACGGCGACGCTTGGACGAAAGCTTCTCGTTCAGGTGGCGCTTACCAGCCTGCTCACGGCGCAGTTTGCCGGAGCCGGTGACCTTGATGCGCTTTGCGGTGCCCTTGTGGGTCTTCTGCTTCATAGTGGTAAATCCTTAAAGGCGGTGAAACGATCTAATTCTTACCCTTGCGAACCGGGCCAAAGACCATGGTCATGTTGCGCCCATCCTGCTTCGGACGGGACTCGACCTGGCCAACCTCCTGGATATCCTCAGCGAGGCGCTCCAGCAGGCGGTACCCCAGCTCCGGACGCGACTGCTCGCGGCCACGGAACATGATGGTCACCTTGACCTTGTTGCCCTTGCCCAAGAAGCGCTCAACATTAGCCTTCTTGGTCTGGTAGTCATGCTCATCAATCTTGGGACGGAACTTCTGTTCCTTCACCACAGTCTGCTGCTGGTTCTTGCGGGCTTCGCGGGCCTTCTGATCCTGCTCGTACTTGAACTTGCCGTAATCCATGATCTTGCACACGGGCGGCTTCGCGTTCGGTGCCACCTCGACGAGGTCAAGGTCAGCTTCGTACGCAAGCTTGCGTGCATCATCGGTACGGACAATGCCAACCTGCTCACCGGACGGGCCGACGAGACGTACTTCCGGAACGCGGATGCGTTCGTTGATGCGAGCTTCAGCGCTGATGAGAACTCCTAGTGTCTAGGGCGGGTATATGGTTCGCTACCGATTCGCCCGTGGGAATTCCCCCTCAAACAAAAACCCACGCTGCCGGTGGCATGCGTGGGAGTTCATCCGAAAACGGCGCCAGCATTATGGCTGCCACCGTTGTTTTGACCCTTAGCCTTCCGGGTTATCGGCGGCATCAGGTGGGAGTAACTCCACTTGCAACCCACGAACCTTTCAAGGCCCGTAGGCGGTAGTGGGTAGAAGATTAGCACTCCCCTGCCACAGCACCAAATCACAACACTCCAAGCCTGTCGCGGGAAGGCCATCGCAGAGACGCTATGTCACAACACAGTAACTATTCAGTCGTGTGCGAAACCTTTTGAACCTAAACGTCGTCTAAGAATAGATAGACATACTTAGGAGGCCCAATATGAATCAACCGCGTGAACAGATTCTTGCGCATGTTCACCGCCAACTCGGTGAGCTCCGTGCTAGCACTGCGCATTCACAAAAGCTTATCGACGATATCCAGGCAACCCTCAACCACCTCAGCCAGGTCAACCCTGCCTCATCTGTGGGTATGGCTGCACCTGAGCCTCCACCGGTTGGAGCACCGCTGCCACCACAGCAGCCCCAACCACAGTTCGCACCACCACCACAGTTCAGTGCACCACCACAACCGGGCCAGGCACCCCCGCCAAGGGAGCCTCTGCTGACTCCGCACCCACCAAAACCGAAGTTGACCACGGAGCAGCAAGTGATGCGATGGGCTGCGGTTGTCGGTTCCATCATCACCTTCGTGGGTGTGAGCTTCGGTATTGGGCTGGCTATTCAAACCGGTCTGCTTGGCCCTGTTGGTCGCATGGTCGGCGCTGCGCTTCTCGCTCTTATCCTGCTGGCCGTGGGCATTCGTGTGGATCTGCGCAAAGGCAAGAACGCTGGCGTGATGGCGCTGTACATCACTTCATTCCTTATTTTCATTCTTAATCTCTTGGATGCCGCGGAAGCCCGAGGCTGGTTGACTTCATTAGGTTTAGTCAGTTCCTTCTTGGTGCTGTGGTTGGTATATCTCGCCCTTGCGCACTGGCGAAAGAGCCCGCAGTTGGTTTTGGCTATGTGCATCATCTTGGTGTTCTACACACTCGGCATGACCAGCTGGGACGGTCTGGCTAATGCTCTTCTTATGGTCGCGCCGGTGGCTGTAATCCTGGTGAGCTGGCTAATGCCCATGTATGTCACCCCGCGTCTTCTTGCCATCGTGCGCGGGGTAGCAGGGCTGCTGCTTGCTTGGCAGATATACGCCGCGACATGGGCCACTGGATCTCGGTTATTCCGCGAGGACACGGGTACACCGATCGACTTTGCTGTCACAATGCCACTCATCGGCCTCGTGCTTCTGGTTCTTGGGGAGATCTTCTTTGGCGCCCCCGGCGCCAAACGTGCCTACAGGATCGTCCCAGCAGTTGTTGCACCAGCTGTTATTTTGATGGCATCTAACACGATGGTTAAGGACGCAGGCGTGTGGCTGCCCTTCATCACTGCCATTGGTGTCACACTGCTCGTCTTGGTTCTTCAGGCGAAGAATAACCCGCAGTTCGTTTACGATCTCATCACCGGTTGGTTCATCGTGCTTCCATTTACACTCAACCGGCCGCTGGCTGCATCCCGCGATTTCACCAGAGAAAACCTCCACGCAGAGGCGATTCCAATCTTCATCTTCCTCGCCCTTGCCATCACTTTGCTTCTATTTATCCACCGCCTGCCCGTGAACACACTTGCTGTGCTTGCCAGCTGGACAATCATGCTCTTCAACGCCATTCTCCCCCTGCTTGTAGGCGCGTTGATCCCGTTTGCTCGCACAGGCTGGTCGTGGTTCGTTTTGTTCGAGGGTCTCATGCTCGTGGCCCTGATCGTTGTAGCAGCAACTCGAAAGGCTGTATGGAGCGGCATGACAATCGGGGCGCGAGGAGTATTTGCCGCCGTTGGGCTTCTACTGGAGATGGTGGCGGTAGTCACCCTCGCAGATGTGACCAAGAATGCCGCACTCTTCTTGTCGGGAGCTCCCACCACACCCACCCTTGAAGCCTCAGAAGGCGGTTTCTACACGGGGCACATGATCGTATCCATCTCCTGGATGGCTGTAGCTTCCTGGCTTCTGCTCAAACGCCCCAGCGCTATGGATACCAAGAATCTACGCAAAGCTGGTTTGCTCATGGCCATTGTGGCCACACTCAAGTTGGTTTTCTTCGACATGGCGGCCATCGGCGGAATCATGCGCGTGATCACCTTCATCGTCTGTGGTCTGATCCTCATCGCGGTTGCCGTCAGGGGCGCACAGCAGGTGGGTGCTGGGGCTAGCAACCGGGCAGGCAACAACCCCTATGCCAACAGCCCGGGGCCGAACATCCCAGCAGCGAGCCCTTCACAGGTGACTAACGCTCCTAGCGGAGCACAGCCCCCTGCGAACTAAACAAGATTGCTCAGGAACTGGCCGGTGAAGGATCCCTTCACCGTGGCCACGTCCTCGGGCGTGCCTTCGGCGACGACGGTTCCGCCGCCCGAGCCGCCCTCTGGGCCCATGTCAATAATCCAGTCAGCACACTTGATCACATCAAGGTTGTGCTCAATAACCAGGACAGAGTTGCCCTTGTCCACCAATCCGTTGAGCACGAGCATGAGTTTGCGGATGTCCTCAAAGTGAAGACCGGTCGTCGGCTCATCGAGGATGTAGATCGTTCGGCCATTGGAACGCTTCTGCAGCTCGGACGCTAGCTTCACGCGCTGAGCCTCGCCGCCAGACAACGTCGTAGCGGATTGACCAAGGCGGACGTAACCCAAGCCGACGTCGCAAAGCGTCTGCAAATAACGATGGATCGACGTGATGGGCTCGAAAAACTCGGTGGCCTCACTGATGGGCATGTCCAGCACTTCAGCGATGTTCTTGCCTTTGTAGCGGACTTCCAGCGTCTCGCGGTTGTAGCGTGCACCGCCGCAGACTTCACACGGCACGTACACGTCAGGCAGGAAGTTCATCTCAATTTTGATAGTGCCATCACCGCGACATGCTTCACAGCGACCGCCCTTCACGTTGAAGGAGAAACGCCCAGCCTTGTAGCCGCGCACCTTTGCCTCCTGTGTTTCAGCAAAAAGATTGCGGATCTTGTCAAAGACTCCCGTGTACGTAGCCGGGTTGGAGCGAGGTGTTCGGCCAATCGGCGACTGATCCACCTGCACTAGTTTGTCCAGGTGCTCGAGGCCCTCCACTTTCTTCACACGGCCGGGGACTTGGCGCGCACCATTAAGTCGGTTCTGCAACGTCTTGGCCAGAATCTGGTTGACCAGAGTGGACTTACCCGAACCAGATACGCCCGTGACAGCGACGAGGACACCGAGTGGAATATCCACCGACACGTTGTCCAGGTTATTCTCCCGGGCGCCAACGACCTTCAGCTGACGCTCCTTATCGCGGGGACGGCGTGAGTCCGGAACAACGATCTCTTTCTTCCCAGAAAGATAGTCACCAGTCAGCGAGTTCTTTGCAGTCAGGATTCCCTTGGGCGGGCCCTGGTAGACCACTTCCCCACCGTATTCACCGGCGAATGGGCCGATGTCAATGAGCCAATCGGCCTCTCGGATCGTGTCCTCATCATGCTCCACCACCACGAGCGTGTTGCCAATATCGCGGAGCTTTTTCAACGTGGCAATGAGGCGTTGGTTATCGCGTTGGTGCAAGCCAATGGAAGGTTCATCAAGGACGTACAAAACACCTGCGAGACCGGAGCCGATCTGCGTGGCCAGGCGAATACGCTGTGCCTCACCGCCGGACAGCGTCCCGGCGGAGCGGGACAGGGTGAGATAGTTCAAGCCGACATCCAGAAGGAAGTGCAGGCGTGCCTGAATTTCACGCAACACTGCGCCGGCAATCATCTCCGCGCGGTACCCCAGGACAAGGTTGTCCAGGTACTCAGAAGCATCCTCAACAGATAGTTCCGTTAGGCCAGCAATTGACTTCTCACCATGCGTTGTGGAATCCAAACGGACAGCCAGAATCTCTGGCTTCAAACGTGCACCTTTGCACGTCGGGCAGGCCACATCGCGGGTGTACGCCATGAAGCGTTCTTTGGTGTGCTCTGAATCAGACTGCTCAATTTTGCGGTGCAGGTAGCCCCGCACGCCTTCAAAAGCAGCCGTGAAAGACCGCTGACGCCCGTAACGGTTCTTGTATCGAACGGACACCTTCGTATCCGTACCGTTGATCAGCGCATCGCGTTGGCTTTTCTTCAAGCTCGACAGTGGCGCTTCCGGGTCAAAGCCCTCCTCCTTCGCCAAAGCGACGATGAGTTTGGCAAAGTAGCCCTTGTTCGGACTAGAGTTCCACGGCTGGAACGCATCCACCGCTGGGGCATCCGGATCCGGGATAACCAAATCCGTGTCAATCTCCGCGCGTGTACCCAAACCATCACACGCTGGGCAGGCGCCAAACGGAGAGTTGAAGGAGAACGCGCGGGGTTCGTACTCTTCCACGCCCAGGGTGTGGCCATTCGGGCAGGCCATCTTCTCGGAAAAGATCACCACTCGTTCCGGGTCATCCGCATCTTTTTCAACCCAGTCGAAGGCCACCAGCCCGTCGGCAAGTTTGAGTGCCGTTTCCACGGAATCGGTGAGGCGCTGCTTCTGGCTTTCCTTGACCGTGAGGCGGTCCACCACCACGTCAATATCGTGCTTGATCTGCTTCTGTAGCTTCGGCGGATCACTCAACGTATACGTCTCACCGTCGACGTTGACGCGAGCATAGCCTTGCGCGGCCAGGTCAGCGAAAAGATCAACAAACTCACCCTTGCGCTTGCGCACAATCGGCGCAAGCACCTGAAACTTGGTGCGCTCCGGGTTTTCCATCACCTGATCCACAATCTGCTGCGGTGTCTGCCGTTCAATCACCGCATCACACACCGGGCAGTGCGCCGTACCCGCACGGGAGTAAAGAAGGCGCAGGTAGTCGTAGATCTCCGTAATCGTTCCCACCGTCGAACGCGGGTTACGGTTGGTCGACTTCTGGTCAATGGACACAGCGGGGCTCAGTCCATCGATGTAGTCAACCTCAGGCTTATCCATCTGCCCTAGGAACATGCGCGCATACGAACTCAAGGACTCAACATAACGGCGTTGACCTTCAGCAAAGATCGTGTCAAAGGCAAGGGAGGACTTGCCGGAGCCCGACAGCCCGGTAAACACCACCATTTTGTCGCGGGGTAGTTCAATGTCTATTCCCTTGAGGTTGTGTTCGCGTGCTCCGCGGACAATCAGCTTCTCAGCCACAGGCAGTGCATCCCCTTGTTGTAAGTTGCTGTTTGGAATGAGGTTGGATCCTCGAACAAAGATACCAACGTTAGCCAACCACCAATCATTCCCGCAGCATCAGCCCACCCAGGAGGCCCACGCCTCATTAAAGTAGGCACCATGACCAGACTTACTCTTCATTCTGTTTCCGTTTCCCCGATGGATAACAATTGCTATCTGTTGGCGTGTGATGGGCGGGGATTGCTTATCGACGCCGCGGCGGAGCCCCACACCCTCCTCTCCATGGCCGAATCCGCTGGGGTTCGCATCACTGATGTTTTGACAACGCACCGGCACGCAGACCACGTGGGGGCTTTGGCAGAGATCCTCACGGAAACAGGAGCAAACCACTGGGGCTCCTTCTTGGACGCCCCTGCCCTCCCGGTAGCACCGGACCATGAACTGCATGAGGGAGATACGCTCGACTTTGCTGGCCACCAGTTCCCGGTTCACATCCTGCGTGGTCACACTCCTGGTGGCGCCGCCATCGCGGCTGAGATCGATGGCACTGTGAACCTCTTCGTTGGTGATTCCCTCTTCCCCGGTGGGGTGGGCGGGACGAACGGCGAAGGCGATTTCGTTCGCTTGTTCACGGATGTGAAAGAAAAACTCTTTGACCAATATCCGGATGAAACCATCGTGCGCCCAGGACACGGAAAGTCGACCACATTGGGTGCAGAGCGTCCCCATCTGGATGAGTGGTGGAAGCGCCGCTGGTAACTTTTCCCTGCCAGCCTGCCGGAATCCGTCTACAGTGGAAAGGACGGAGAATCCCCGAATAAGAGAAGGATACGTGAGTATGATCCGTAAACTAGCTCGACCGATGCTGGCCTCTGTGTACATCGCAGATGGCGTCAACTCGGTCACCAAAGCTTCCGAGCACGCAAAAAGCGCAGAGAAGGTAGCTGGCGCTATTAAGTCGGTGCTCCCGGCTCAGTACGCAAGCTTTATCCCTTCTGACCCGGAGACCCTGGCCAAGATTGGTGGCGGTGTAAAGATCGGCGCTGGATCCACCTTCGCACTGGGCAAGGCTCCGCGCCTGTCCGCTGCCCTGCTGGCCGGCTCTTCCGTAGCTACCCTCCTTGGTCGCAATGCGTTCTGGGAGGCATCCAACGAGTCTGAGAAGGTACGCCAGCGCAATGGTGCGCTGACCAACGTTGCACTCCTTGGCGGTGTGCTCATCGCTGCTGCTGACACTGAGGGCAAGCCTGGTCTGGCTTGGCGTGCACAGGACGCCGCGAAGCGTTCCAAGAAGAACATCCAGCAGGCTCTGCCAACCCAGTCTGAGTCCGAGAAGGCTCTGAAGAAGGCTGGCGAATGGTTCCAGGACACTCGTGAGACGGTGACTGAATCCGCGCAGCAGGCAGCTCACCAGGTGGCAGACTACGTGGATGACAACAAGGGTGACTGGAAGAAGGTTGCTGAGAAGTGGGCTGACAAGGCCACTGATGTTGCCCACGATGCCGCTGACTGGGCTGAGGACACCTACAAGGACCTCAAGCCGAGCAAGGTGCAGCAGTACAAGGCTAAGCGCCAAGTTAAGGGCTTAATCGGCGACGTTCAGGACCGTGTGGGCGATGTGCAGGCCCGTATTGAGGATCTGCAGCCGTCCGCACTGGATAAGTTCAAGGCAAAGCGCAAGGTCAACTCCGTTGTGGGTGACCTGCAGAGCACCTTGGATGATTTTGGCCCCTCGGCGCTGGACAAGTTCAAGGCAAAGCGCAAGGTGAAGAAGAGTGCTACCAAGGCTCAGAAGACCGCGCAGGATGCTATTAACACCTTGCAGGATGCTTTTGAGAACCTTGATGCCGCTCCGAGCCGCCGCCAGAAGCGCAAGCTGAAGAAGAAGGTCAAGAAAGCAGAGAAGACTGCCAAGAAGGCCGTGAAGAAGGCAGAGAAGAAGTTCAAGTAAGCTCTCTCGCTTCTGTCCTACAGCGCGACAGCCTCATTGCTGGTTTTCCAGCGGTGAGGCTGTTTCGCATTTCGCGCTAGACTGGACCGTCATTGTTTACAGGCCATCTGGTGAACGAAGTTGAGTAAAGGAGTGTGTGCGTAGTGGCTAACCAGTCCGGAGACTTGTCCTTGAATTCCCCGGAGGCGGTACAGCACGAGCAGGCTTACGTCGATGTGCTGTTTGCTCACTTGGACCGCGAGGTCTCTAATGCACAGCAGCGCCTTGAGGAAGTTCAACGGGATGTGGACCCGGATAATCCGGATGCGGATGCGTTGGTGCGGCGTGAGACGGAATATCACGGCCTGAATGCGAAGTTGGATGCGCTGAATATCGCCGAGACGGGTCTTGTCTTTGGGCGTATCGATGTTGAGGATGGCTCCCCAGAAAACCCTGTGCCCGGTTCGCCGAACCAGGACAGGCGGTATATCGGCCGTATGGGTATGGATGACCGGGATGATAACTACCGCACGCTCTTGTTGGATTGGCGCGCCCCAATGGCTCGTCCGTATTACCTGGCCACTACCGCACACCCGGAAGGAGTTGTATCCCGCCGCAATATTCGCATGCGTGGGCGGACCGTCACCGCCGTTGATGATGATGTGTTGAGCGGGCCAGGGGCCGATGGCGCCGGCGCGGATTCTGGTGTGGCCAGCGAAGCAGCATTGGTGCGGGCCCTGAACGCACCACGCACTGGTCACATGCAGTCCATCGTGGAAACCATCCAGCGGGAGCAGGACCAGATCATCCGCGATAAGACCCGGGGCGTGCTTGTTGTGGCCGGCGGTCCCGGAACAGGTAAGACTGCTGTAGCGCTCCACCGCATTGCGTATTTGCTCTACACATGGCGTAACCAGTTGGCCCGCACCGGTGTTCTTATCGTTGGGCCTAACCGGACCTTCTTGGAGTACATCTCGCGCGTGCTTCCGGAACTCGGCGAGACAGGCGTGGTGTTAAGCACTGTGGAGGATCTCGTTCCCGTGTTCACGCCTGGCCTGCAGGATGATCTCCTCACACGGGAAGTCAAGGGATCAGCCGAGATGGTTACAATTCTCTCCCGCGCCGTGCGCAACTACCAGGTGGTTCCCTCGTCCCCTATTCCTCTCACAATCGACGGCATTGAGATCGCGGCCACGCCCAAGATGTTCATGGCGGCACGCACGCGGGCTCGACGCAGCCGTAAGCCACACAATGAAGCGCAGTCGGTTTTCGCCGAGGTTCTCACACAGCGCCTTGCAGAAGCCATGGCGGAGCGCATCGGTGCGGATCCGCTTGGTGGAGCAAACTTGCTCTCACACGCGGATGTGGATCAGTTGCACGATGATCTCGCAGACGAACCCCAGGTCGCCGATCTCATTGCGGAGCACTTCCCTATCTTGAATCCCGTCGAGGTGCTCGCGGAGTTTCTCAGCAGCCGTGAGGCCATCAGCGCTGCTGCACATGATTATGATGAGGAGACGCAGGACGCCCTCTACCGCGCCGACGGTGATGCATTCACAGCGTCAGACACGGCGCTTATCGACGAGTTGTATACCCTCATCGGCATCCCCACCCCCACCGACGAGGCGGAGAAGGCCGAACGACAATGGCGTGAACTGGTGGCGGATGCGGAAGATGCGCTGGATATCTTGGCGTCTTCGGCGAACACGGATACGGACGATGAGTTTGAGGCGGAAGTCCTCTCAGCCCACGACATCATCGATGCGGAAACTCTCGCTAGCCGCCAACGCGAGACAGATGCGCGGTCCACCGCTGAACGCGCTATCGCTGACATGACCTGGGCCTATGGTCACGTGATTGTGGATGAGGCACAAGAACTCACGCCTATGGAATGGCGTATGGTGTTCCGCCGCTGTCCGTCGAAGTGGATGACACTCGTTGGGGATACTGCACAAACCTCGTCCCCTGCTGGTGTGGACGACTGGGCCACTGCACTGGAGCCCTTCGTGGGACAACGCTTCGTCTCTCACGAACTCAGCGTCAACTACCGCACCCCAGAAGAAGTAATGGAAGTAGCCAACGAGGTGCTCACGGCGATTGACCCGGATGCTCAACCCGCCGTGACAATCCGTTCATCCGGCCACCCCGTGCGTATCCTTCCCGAAGGCACAGATACCACCACGGTCCGCGCTGAAGTAGAAGAGCTTGGCGGACTCGTGGTGGTGATTAACAAGGACAATGTCAATGCGGTGAAAGGGCTGGAATTCGACCACGTCATCGTCGATAAGCCCCACGAGATCATCGAGGCCTCCCCGCAGGGGCAACAAGACCTGTACGTGGCACTGACACGCGCCACACAAACATTGACCGTGATTGGTGAGCTTTAAGCCACCTAAGCCACCGTGTGCACGATCATGACATCGCAATCGGACTGACGAGCCACATCTGCGGGGACGGAGCCCAGAAGGCGGCCCGTCAAAGAATTGATGCCACGGTTACCCACGACGAGGAGATCTGCATCGTGCTCTGTCACGATGGCCATGAGCGCCTCAACCGGGGTGCCTGAGCGCACAGTGGTCACCACATCTAACGCACCATGCTGCTTGGCGTGCTCGGCAGCAGCGACGAGGTTCTCCTTCGCCGTCTCATCCCCAAGAATCGTGTTGGAATCCTGGCGGAGTGTTCCCGCAACATCCTCCTCCGACTCGTAGTACGCACAGCCGATAACCAGCGTGGAATTGAAAGCAGAGGCAATCTCTGCGGCGCGCTCAACTGCCAGCAGCGAAGAGTGTGAACCATCCGTGCCAACGACAACAGTGTTGTACTTGCTCATGTTGCGCCTTTCGCATCTACTACGGTCCCTTCACGGACCATGTCTTCTCCGGCCACTATATACACGTACGTCACACAGCCGTCCGGTAGGCCGGACTACCTCGAGGGATACCAGTTAAATCCCGGCTTCTTTCACTCCGCGAAGTTCTTTCTTCAGGTCCGCAATCTCATCACGCAAGCGTCCTGCCAACTCAAACTTGAGTTCACGGGCGGCGGCGGTCATTTGAACCGTCAAATCGTCGATAAGCGTCTGAATCTCATCTGAAGCCATCGTCGAGGTATCGCGACCTTCAACCATCGCCGTGTCGCCTGCCAGAGTCTCCTCCGGAGCACCGCGCTCCTCCCCGTTGCGCTCATACACCTCATCGAGGATATCCGCGATCTTCTTCCGCAATGGCTGCGGATCAATCCCATGCTCCTTGTTGTACGCAATCTGCTTCTCACGGCGCCGCTCGGTCTCATCAATCGCCTCACGCATCGAATCCGTGATGTTGTCGGCGTACATGATGACCTCGCCGGAGACGTTTCGTGCGGCACGGCCAATCGTCTGAATGAGAGACTTGGTGGAACGCAGGAACCCTTCCTTATCCGCATCAAGGATGGCCACGAGTGAGACCTCCGGGAGATCTAGGCCCTCGCGCAGAAGGTTGATGCCCACAAGGACGTCATATTCCCCCAAACGCAGCTGACGCAGAAGCTCAACGCGCTGCAACGTATCAATATCGGAGTGGAGATACCGAACGTTAATGCCGTTATCCAGCAGATAATCCGTGAGGTCCTCCGCCATGCGTTTGGTCAAAGTGGTGACCAGGACGCGCTCATCCTTCTGGGTCCGCTCACGGATCTCATGGATGAGATCATCGATCTGCCCCTTCGTTGGGCGCACGTGCACCTTCGGATCCACCAAGCCCGTGGGGCGAATGACCTGCTCGACGAACTCGCCACCAGCTGCTTCCAGCTCATAGTCACCCGGTGTTGCAGACATGTACACGGTTTGGCCCACGCGCTCCTCGAATTCATCGAAGGTGAGCGGGCGGTTATCCACGGCCGAAGGAAGACGGAAACCAAACTCGACGAGGTTGCGCTTGCGCGACATGTCGCCTTCATACATGCCACCGATCTGTGGCACGGTGACGTGGGACTCATCGATGATGGTGAGGAAGTCTTCCGGGAAGTAATCGATGAGGGTGGCTGGCGCGGAGCCTGCCTCGCGGCCGTCGATATGCCGCGAATAGTTCTCAATGCCGGAGCAGAAACCGACTTGTTGAATCATCTCCAGGTCAAATTCCGTGCGCATGCGCAAGCGCTGTGCCTCGAGGAGCTTGCCCCGGTTCTCCAAATCCTCCAGACGGTCAGCGAGCTCCTCCTTAATGGCCTCAATCGCCTTTTCCATGCGCTCTTCTGTGGCTACATAGTGCGTTGCCGGGAAGATACGCAGTTCATCGCGCTGCTGCAGCACATCACCAGTAAGTGGGTGGATGTAATACAGTGCATCCACTTCATCGCCGAAGAACTCCACGCGCACGGCCACTTCCTCATAGGCCGGGATGATGTCAACTGTGTCGCCCTTCACGCGGAAGGTGCCGCGTTTGAAGTCCACGTCATTGCGCTCATACTGCACATCAACGAGGAGGCGCAGGAAGCGATCGCGCTCGATCTCCTCACCAACGCGCAGGAGCAGCGAACGGTCAAGGTAGGACTGCGGTGTGCCCAAACCGTAGATGCAGGACACGGATGACACGACGACGACATCTCGTCGACTAAGTAGCGCAGATGTGGCCGAGTGGCGCAAACGCTCCACATCATCATTAATCGACGAATCCTTCTCAATGTAGGTATCCGTCTGCGCGATATAAGCCTCCGGTTGGTAGTAGTCATAGTAGGACACGAAGTACTCAACCGCGTTATTGGGCAGGAGCTCACGCAACTCCGTAGCCAGCTGCGCAGCCAAAGTCTTATTCGGTGCCATCACGAGTGTGGGGCGCTGCTGCTGCTCAATCAGCCACGCTGCTGTTGCGGACTTACCAGTACCGGTAGCACCCATGAGAACCACGTCCGGCTCCCCTGCCCGCAGCCGTCTATCCAACTCCTTGATCGCGGCAGGTTGATCGCCGGAGGGCTCGAACTCCGAGACGACTTCGAACAGTTTGTCCGATCGCTCCACTTCACCTACCGGCCGAAACTCGGAGTGGGACAAAACTGGGTGTTCAGCAGCAAAAGCCATGCCCGCCAGTCTATCCATCCGCACGCCGCGAAGCACCGGCCGGTAGAAAGTTGCGAAATGCGACTTGAACATCGGTCAAATAGTTGCGATAGATTCACAGCTATACCTAAGCTTGCGTACATGGTCTCGCATTCACCCCTGTCAGCCGCGCGTGACGCAATCACTGCGTCGGGCTTGCGGCATAACGAGGTGGCTGCATATCTAGGCATTGATGCCCCGAAGCTGTCCAAGTCCCTCTCCGGTGTCCGGCGCTTTAGCCAGACAGAGTTAGAGCGCTTGGCAGAACTCACCGGCGTTGATGTAGAAGCCTTAAGACCATCGCCGAAAGAAAGGCACACGTCACCGAACCCACGCCATTCCGGTGAGGAGTTCGCGCTGCGTCAGCAAAAGATTGTGGATACGGCCTGGCCACTGTTCACATCCCGCGGATACCAGGCGGTCACCATCGCCGATATCGCTCGAAGCGCTGGGATTTCCACCTCAGCAGTGCTCTATTACTTCCAGTCAAAGAATGACATCTTCATTGCCACGCTGGACCGATGCTCGGAACAAGCTGCTGGGCGCAGGTCTTTTGTCGCAGAAATTCCGAATCCCGCCGAACGTCTACTTACCTTTGCTGAAGTGACGCTCGACGGATCGCCGGAGTCATTCCGCGAATGGACAACGTGGGCACAATTTTGGGCATCATCCACTGCTTTTGAGGACGCAAAACATGCCACCGTAGTGGCCTACGCACGGTGGGAAAAACAAATGCGCAGCATTGTTGAGGATGGGATTGCCACCGGCTGTTTCAATGCTCAAGCCCCGGAGCCAATGATCAACGCGGTCACCGCAATGATCGACGGGCTCGGCGTACGCATGCTCGCAGGGACACTTAGCCCTGCAGCCGCGAAAGATGCTGTCACTGCATACCTGAACACGTGGATGGAGCCACCAGACGCGAAGGAATTCGTATCAGCTACACCCACACGTAAGGAGAATTATTCACCATGATTGACCTCACACGCCGGCAACTGTTCGGCGCCACGGCAGTCGCTGGAGCAGCGGGAGCACTCGTCTCATGCTCCGCACAGCCGCCAGCCGAACAGATTAACACTTCCGGTCCACCACGTAAGGGCGGAAAACTACGCGTCGGGCTCGTTGGTGGTTCTACGGCCGACACGGTGGACGCTCACATCCCAGCGAGTGCCAGTGACGCGGCCCGCGTTATCAACCTCTACGAGCTGCTTGTGCGCCGTGGGTACGACTACGAGTTGGAGTACCGCTTGGCCGAATCGATTGAATCGAATGACGCAGCGACTGAGTGGACTGTGGTGTTGCGTGAGGGCGTGAAATTCTCTGACGGTCGCCCGGTTCGCCCGCAGGACGTTAAAGCAACACTCGAGCGCGTGGCTGATCCCGAGAATCCGAAGAACGGTGCTGGCTCCATCGCCCACGTCGAAGCGATCGAAATTATTGATGACCGTTCGTTGGTGATCAAGCTTTCTCAGGCAGATGCCGTGTTTGTGGACACTCTGGCGGAGTACCAGATGGGTATTGTTCCGGAGGATTATGACCCGAAGAATCCGATCGGTGCTGGGCCGTTCAAGCTGATGAACTTCAGCCCAGGACGCTCCACATCGCTCGCACGAAATGAGCACTACTTCGAAGGCCCCGCAAACTTGGATGAAGTCCACATCGTTGACTTCTACCAAGAAGACGCGATGCTCAATGCTTTGTTGTCCTCCCAGGTCGATGGCATTGGTGCACTGAACCACGCGTTGGTGCGCGTCATCGAAGCTGATCCGCGTTTGAATGTGGTCAGTTCTGAAACAGGTATGTGGTTGCCGTTCACCATGCGTGTTGACGTCGAGCCTTTCGACGACAAGCGAGTGCGCCAGGCAATGCGCATCGCGGCAGATCGTCCGGGCATGGTCAACCAGGTGTTCTCCGGCGAAGGCCAGGTGGGCAATGACATGTTCTCTCTGTATGACTCGGCCTACCCGCACGAGTTCCCGCAGCGGGAGCAGAACATTGAGGAAGCCAAACGTCTCCTCGCCGAAGCTGGGTACCCAGACGGCATCGACGTTGAGCTAAACACCTCGGAGATCGCCTCCGGGGCTATTCGTGCTGCGCAGGTCTATGCCGAACAGGTCCGCGAGGCTGGCATTCGGGTGAAGATCAACCAGGTGGATTCCACCACTTTCTGGGCGGAAGGCAGTTACTTGTCCTACCCGTTCTCCCAGAGTTTCTACTACACCCGTAACTTCCTTGAGCAGGTCAACCGTTGTGCCACTGCTGATGCGCCGTTCAATGAGACGCATTGGGTAGATGATGAGTTCACGGCAAAAACCATCGAAGCGCGTTCCGTGTCCGATGATCGCGAGCGCACCAAGCTGATCAAGGAATTGCAGCAAGATCTGTATGACCGCGGTGGTTACATCATCTGGGGCTTCCCCAACAACATCGATGCGTATCACAACTACGTGGTTGGGGCTCGCCCGCACCCGAGTGGTGTGGCACTGTCCCAAGCACTCTTCTACGACATGTGGATTGCGGAGGCATAAACAATGGGCAAAATGATTCTTCGCAGACTAGGTCTGAGTATCTTCATTCTTCTCGCAGTGTCCATCATCGTTTTCTGTGCGACGCTGCTTCTACCAGGTGACCCGGCACGTGCAATCCTTGGCCAGCAGGCCACACCGGAACGCATTGCGGCGCTGGAAGCTCAAATGAACTTGGACAAGAGTCCTTTTGAGCGGTACTTCCTGTGGCTCGGCGGTGTTGTCACCGGGGACTTTGGTATGTCCACCACGACCGGTGGCCCCGTATCAGAACTGCTGGGTGAACCCTTGGTCAACTCCCTGATCCTCATGGTGTTGGCCGCACTCGTTGCCATCCCGGTGGGTATTTTGCTGGGTGTCTACGCCGCTTGGTGGCGTGGCTACAAGCGCGACAGCGCTATCACCTGGGTAACGCTGATTCTGGCAGCAATGCCGGAGTTCGTCATCGGTATTCTCTTGATCACGCTTTTTGCTACCTCGGTATTCCAGGTACTACCAGCGGTGACCATGTCACCACCGGGCACTGCTGTGTGGGAGTACCCGTCCCAGCTGATCTTGCCCACGCTGACGTTGGCTCTGGTGGTCAGTCCTTACATCGCGCGCATGACACGCGCGACGATGATTGAAACCTTGGATTCTGGCTACGTGGAAATGGCACGCCTGAAGGGTGTTCCGGAGCGCCGCGTCATTTTCCGCCATGCACTCCCCCACGCCGTTGGTCCTATTGCACAAGTTGTGGCCATCCAGCTGGCCTGGCTGGCCGGCGGCATCGTCGTGGTCGAGTACCTGTTCCGTTACCCCGGCCTCGGTGTCGCCATGATCGACGCCGTGAATTACCGCGACGTCCAGGTGGTACAGGCAGTCACGTTGCTGATTGCCGCCGTATACGTCGTAGTCAACTTGCTCGCTGACGTGGTGAGCATCATGGCCAACCCGAAGCTAAGGAGCAACTAATGACTCAGCCACAGCTGAATCCACACTCCCCGACTCCGGTGCCTGTCTCCGCCGAGACGCAGGATGAGCACACCACTGAGCTGAAAACGTCCCTGTCCAAACCAGCACCAATTTACAAACGTATTTGGGCACAACCTGAAGGTAAGGTCGGTGCGATCCTCACAGGAATCGTTCTCCTTGTCGCACTGGTCGGTTACTTCTTCGCCGAGCAAATCACCGGTTACTCCACCACTGAGTTCCACGGCCTGCCGTTCACCAGCGATGGAACGTTTGGTACGGACAACCTTGGTCGCTCCGTTGCCTCCCGCTTCATTGCCGGTGGATTGCTGCTGTTGGTCACCGCTTTCCTAGCCACCGTGCTGGGCATGCTCGTAGGCACACTCTTGGGCATGATCGCTGGCTACGCGGGTGGGAAGACTGATGCGGTAATCATGCGCATCAACGACATCTTCCTGGCTTTCCCACAGCTCATCTTCGCGATGTTGGCGATTGTGATCTTCGGTCCTTCCGCAACGGTGCTGGTGTTGGTCATCGGACTCACACACGCCCCACGTATTGCGCGTGTGGCACGTGCTTCCACACAGTCCGTGACCAATGAGGACTACATCCGTGCGGCACAGATGTACTCCGTCCCACACTGGAAGATCCTCACCCAGGAGATCCTCCCCAACATCACCGGCCCGTTGTCCGTGGAAGCCGGTTTGCGCCTGACCTACTCCATTGGTTCCATCGCTTCCCTGTCCTTCTTGGGTCTGGGTATCCAGCCCCCGGCTGCGGACTGGGGCTTGATGATCAATGAGAACCGCATCGCTTTGTCCATCCAGCCATGGGGTGTTGTGCTTCCGGTGTTTGCCATCGCACTGCTCACCATTGGCACCAACATGCTCGCGGATGCGACAGCCCGGGCAACTGCAACGACCGCTATGCCGATCAAGCGCACTGGCCCGAAGGCTGAAAGTGTGCGTCAGGAAAAGGTCGAGCCGATCCATAACGAGGAGGCATAACCATGAGCACCCCACATAATTCCGGTGGACCGACCCCGGTCAATCAACCTGCACAGGATGCATCAAGTGGCATCAACCTGTGGGAAGCTGCTGGCTTGCAGGGTGAGTACACCCCGCCACCGCGTACCGAAGAAACACTGGTGATGCGTTGCCGTGACCTTCGCTTGGCTACGTTTGAGGGAACCGAGATCCTCCACGGCGTTGATTTTGATCTCTACCGCGGTGAAATCGTTGGCCTCGTCGGCGAATCCGGCTCTGGCAAGACTACAGCTGGGCTGGCCACGATGGGTCACTTCCGCACCGGCCTGATCAAGACAGATGGCACCATCACGCTGCATACGCGTGAGGGTGAATCCATCGACATCTTCAGCCTGAACGAGGACCAGCTGCGTGATCTGCGCGGTGGCCGTGTTGCCTACATTCCCCAGGACCCGGCTCTGAGCCTTAACCCTGCGATGCGAGTGGGCGATCAGATCCGCGAGGTCCTAGACATCCACGGATACGGCTCAAGCGCACAAGAGCGCGAGGACCGCGTGCGCGAGGTCATGCGCGACGTGGACTTGCCTGACACCGATGAGTATCTGGCCCGTTGGCCACACCAGCTCTCTGGTGGCCAACAGCAGCGCGTCGGTATCGCCATGGCCTTTGCCATGTACCCGGATGTGCTCATCTGTGATGAGCCAACCACCGGCCTTGATGTGACCACTCAGAACCACGTTCTGAAGACGATTCGCACGATGACGGTGAAAAACGATGTTGCATCGCTCTACATCACCCACGATCTTGCAGTCGTTGCGGAGCTAGTGGACCGCGTCGTGGTGATGCTGCGGGGCGACATCGTGGAAGAAGGCCCCTACAACACGGTCTTGTACACCCCAAAGCACCCGTACACCAAGAAGCTACTGGCAGCCATCCCGGATCTGGCGGGCCGCAAGGACATCGCAGGCTTTGCGCGCTGGGGTGAAGGGCCGGATGCGGGGAAGATCCTGACTCCGGCAGATGCGCCTACTGAAGAGCGTGAGCAAAAGCGCAAGCACAACGCTTTGCTGGAAATCCGTGACCTCAAGATGGCGTATGGCTCCAACCAGGTGCTCCACGGTATCAATCTGACGGTGGAGCCCGGTGAGTCCATTCTCATTTTGGGTGAATCCGGTTCTGGTAAGACCACGTTGTCACGATCCGTCGTGGGTCTTAATGATGGCTACACCGGCCAAGTGCTGCTGCGTGGACAGGAACTTGATCCCAGCAGCCGCAAGCGGTCACTGCCGGAGCGCAAGGATGTCCAGTACATCTTCCAGTCCCCCTTCTCCTCTTTGAATCCACGCCGCACGATTGGGGAGTCCATGAGTGTCCCGCTCGTTATCGCGGATGAGCTGTCCAAGGACGAGCAGCGCGCGATTGTTGAGGAGACTCTGGAAGCCGTGCAGCTGGACCGGAGCTTCTACGACCGACGTCCGGGTGACCTGTCCGGTGGAGAACGCCAGCGCGCGGCAATCGGTCGCGCTCTGGTGAGCACCCCTTCAGTCTTGGTCTGTGATGAGGTGACATCGGCTCTCGATGTCTCCGTTCAAGCCAGCATCCTCAAACTGCTCGCCGAACTGCGCCATGAACGCGATTTGGCCATGCTGTTTGTCACCCACAACATTGCGCTCGCCCGTCACATTGCCACCCGCGTGGCTGTGCTGAACAAGGGCGTCATCGTGGATGAAGGCCCAGTGGACGAGGTTCTGGAGAACCCGCAGCATGAGTACACCAAGGAGCTTCTGGCTAATATTCCGTCGCTCTAAAGATTCCTAGACCGGTGGATGTAAACACCGTTCTAGTCCGTCGCCGTCACTCTCCCTCCCCGCCGGCCACCCCGCGGTGGATGAGGTGACGGCGATCATGTTTTTGCAGGTCTTGGGACGGGGATTTGGTGGGTAGAGTGGGCTGTGTATGCACTCAATGAAGACCTACCCATAGGAGGCCTGCTCTCGTGGCTGCGAATCCCACCATTGCGCCGCACCCGTCAACACTGGACCTGAAGGTTCTTGAGGTCCCGCCGCTGGATGACACACTCGATGCGTATAAGCATGCACTCTCGGCTGTGCTCGATGAGGATGCGCTGAGCCGCGCCGACGCTATCGTCGAAAAGTTCCGCACTGGCGCTGGCCCGAAACTTGACGCTGCTCTGCGTGAGCGTGCCGAAGCACGCGCGGCTGTGGGTACGAACTGGCTTCACGACGAGTGGTATTCCAGCTACCTCACCGTCCGTGAGCCACTGCCTTTGAGCACGAACGTGGGCTTCCAGCTCGCCCTTCCAGCGGAGCAAACACCAGTAGGCCTTGACCGCGCCATTGAGTTCATTCAGCGCGCTGCCACGGTGCACTTGCAAGCGGCCTCTAAGAAGCTGCCGGAAGATGTGGATGCCCGCGGTAACCGCATCACCTTGAACCAATGGTTCGTGTATGGCGGTGGTGTGCGCCATCCACTGCCGAATGAAGACACGATTTGGCAAAGCGAACTCGATGAAACGAACCGTGAGATCGGCGTATTTGTCAATGGAAGCCTCTTTGCCATCCGCATCACCGACAGCGCCGGCAAGCTCGTCTCGGCAGAGACATTGCGTGCCACTTTGGAGAACATCTTGGCAGCCGCGGCTGAACCAGCTGAGCTTGATTTCAACGCGCCGTCCCTACTTGGCTCCGGCGTACTCGGGGAGCTTCTCCCGGAGATGCTGAAGCAGAGTAATAATGAGTCGGTGTATGAGCGCTTGAGTGACATGCTCTTCACTATCGAGCTGCTCGACGACGAGGACAAGACGAATAACCAGCGCATCCATGAAGCCACATTCACCCCACGCGGTGCATGGACATACAAAGCGTTGAGCTACCAGGTGAGCCTTACCGACGACTGGATTGCGGTTCACGTGGAGCATTCCTGCATCGACGGTGCCACCTTGGTCACCGCTATGAACCGCCTGCAAACGGTTGAACTGCCGGGTGAATCATCCGAGGAGCTGACAGAGCTGGTCCCCGAGGAACTCGTGTGGACGCTCGATGAAGCAACCAGCGAGAAGATCCGCCAGCAGGCCACCTCCTATGCGGCACAGGCAGAAAAACTCGCGGTGGAAATCATCGACGCGCCACTACGCCAACCAGCTGAGCTACCGTTCAAGATCAGCCGCGATGCCTCTGCCCAGCTGATCATGCACATCGCGCAACAACTGACCTTCGGCCGCGTCCGTGGTGTATATGAAGCTGTGGATATGCGCGAGTTCCGCGCCGGCCGCACCGAGTGCTTGCGTGCTGCTACCCCGGAGGCCGTCGCGTTCGCAAAAAAACTAGTTGCAGGGACCGCTACGCAAGACGATCTCCTCGCGGCGGTGAACGCCCACCGTGGCTGGGTCAAACGCTGCAAGTCCGGCAATGGTTTTGACCGCCACATTCAGATGATGGCCACCATCGATGACAGCGACCCCTTCTTCAACGATGAGGCCGTCGTTGCTGCGCGCAGGGACTTCCTGTCCACCACATCTATTGGTGGCGCACAACAAATCGTGCGTTACAGCTTCGCGCCTACTCTGCCGGAGGGCTTCGGCATTTCCTACACTCCCCTCCCGGGCGCCACGGAGTACTGCGTCTCCTGGAACCTGGATACCGCGGAGAAGCCAAAGGAGTTCAAGGCAAACCTGGTCAAGGCCTCCGATTTGCTCTGGGATTTCCTCCAGTAAGTCAGCGTGGGCTAGCTGACAAACTTCCCGGAGTAATTGCGGGCTTCGGCGAGCCAATTCTCTAGCTCGCCGGCATCCTGCCACAGATCGTACAACTCGGAAATTTCCGGGTTCACCGCGTGATCAGCACGGCGCCGAATCCACTGGCGATCATCGCGGGTGAACGGGAAGGACAGCGCTGCGTTGTACTCCTCCGATGGCACATAACCATTCAACACAGCTGCTAAGGCTAGGACGGTTTCAGCCTCATCGGTGCCAAGAGCTCCGCGACCACATTCAAAACGGAATTGCGCCATACGGAAAGACCCGTCGGACAATGCGGCGACGGTGTCCAATGCCTGATCATTATCAAAAGGCCCGATATCCCACGTTCCCATGGGTTGAGACAGTAGGGATACCAGGTTAATCAAACGTGTCTACACACTAGCCGGACACTTAACTTTGCCGGTCAAATGGGCAACCTGTTGTGTGCTTGTCATCTTTCCATTACCGGAAAGCGTCACCGGATTGTACAGCCGAAATGAAGCGCTGAACCTGCGGATCGAGTTCTTCCAATGGGCCGTTGTTGTCAATGACCCAATCGGCTGCTGACTTGCGAGCATCATCATCGATCTGCTGCTTGATACGCGCGCGGGCATCTGCCTCATCCAGGCCACGTGACGCCACGAGGCGGCGTACACGCTCTTCCGCAGCAACATCTACAACAACGGTCAAGTCCATGTCCTTGTTCAAACCCAACTCAATAAGCAAGGGCATGTCGTAGACGGCCACGGCAATGCCATCGGCTTCTGCTTGCATGAACTGCCGGTGGGATTCCGCACGAATCGCTGGGTGCGTAATCGCGTTCAGGCACTGAGTGGAGTCAGTGTTCGCGAACGCACGGCGCGCGAGTTCCGCCCGGTCCAGTGAGCCGTCTGTGTTGAGCACATCGTGCCCGAACTCATCGGCTACCTTGGCCAGTACTGGTGAGCCAGGTTCCATGATCTCTCGGGAGATTCTATCCGCGTCCACCACCCGAAAACCCGCTTCGGCCAGCATCGCTGCCACCGTGGATTTGCCGCTACCAATTCCGCCTGTCAGACCAATCTTTTTCATGCCCGCAACCGTAGTGGGTTGCGCAGCAAAACGGGTATCGACTACCGGCGCGTCGTGGCGGGTTAAGTGGGCGGGGATTGTCCAAAGACACTCTCCTTCGCCGGGTGCGTGTAAAAAACTACATCGCGAAAACTCGGCACGGATAAAGACCGTGATAGAGATTTTCTAACGTTTGCTAGTTACCGGCGCAATGTAACCGGCTGCACCGAAGTAGGCGCAGGCGTGAGTAGCCGAGAGCGAAGCATGGCGCGGGAGGCGGCCCGTAGTCGAGTTCAGGGCAGAGAAAAAGGCCCGCACCTTTGAACTGGCCCCCGAAAGTTGGACTGGTTTAATTCTAGGCGGTTAGGGCTTCAAGGGTCTGATTTCGATATTGCATCGGGGTCAGGCCCTTGAGTCGTTGTTGGATGCGTTCGGTGTTGTACCACTGGATGTACTCGTCGATCGCCTGGGTGAACTCTGCGACGGTGGTGAAGACTTCTCCGTGGTACATCTCGGTTTTCAGGTGACCAAAGAAGTTCTCCATGACCGCGTTGTCGTAGCAGTTGCCTTTACGCGACATCGACTGAACACCACCGTTGTCATGAATCAGGTTGCGCTAGGACGAATGTTGGTACTGGAAGCCTTGGTCGGTGTGCATCATCCACCCAGGTTCAGGCGCACACGTTTTAATCGTCTTTGTTAAAGAATCGGCGGTCAACGCTGTCGACGGCGATGTAGCCACGGTGTAGCCAACGATTGAACGGTCGAACAGGTCCATCACCGGTGACAGGTAGACCTTGCGGCCTGCGACCCTGAACTCGGTGACG